>JAYZLP010000043.1:0-28597 GCA_036154155.1 Thermoplasmatota archaeon
GGCTCCGACTGCGAACCGGCCCATAGGCTGAGGATGACAATCGCGACATAGGTCACCCCTCCGGTGAGGTCAAAGAATGCCTCCGTCTGTTTTATTGATGCAGGAATCCATGCCATCAACTGTATCCCTAGGGTAATGGCCGCACATAGAACCACGGCCGAGACTCCGCTGATCTCAACCGAGTTGGCATCAACAGCACTTGCAATTAGTCCGATGATTAGCAGGACGATAGCTACAACCGAGCCCCCTCTGCCCAAATCCTTGGAAAACTCCACGGCTACCCGTGCCAATGATGGTTCATAATCTGATTTTCCCCCCACTTTGCATTTGTTGGTATTCCCCACAAACCTCCTCAAATTGAGAATTACCGTTTTCCAATACGTCGGATTGAAGGAGTACCATCTCACGGCATTCCTCATGGATGTCCCTGCTGAACTGCTTTCCATGCTCTCGGGAGAGCAGGGCCCAACCAAGCAGAAGGCATCACGGCTGGTGATCGACCTCGCCGTAACCGCAGGGGCCACCCAATTCGTCAGAGCAGAACACGCGCATGTCTCGGGAGTAAGCGTCATCACAGGCGGACATGGGCTCAGACGCTTTCTTTCCGACCTCTCTGGAGACCCGCAGGGAAGGGTCTCAATCCCAACCACACTGAACTCCGCAGGTTGCGACCACGACAAGATGGAGGAAATGGGGATCGACCACCCAGACTTCTTGGAACAGCAGTTCGAGATAGTTCAGTCATACTCTGAGCTGGGAATCGAGGCCACGCTTTCGTGCACCCCCTATGACAGGGGGATAGAATCCGAGGAAGGCATCGGTTCATGGGCAGAGTCCAACGCAGTGTGCTTTTCCAACTCATACACATCCCTAGTGACCAATCGGGAATCCGGCCTCTCGGCGCTTGCCACCGCTATCACTGGGTGGGCGCCTCTTTGGGGCCTACATATCGAAGAAAATAGGATTCCCAACATTTTGGTCAATGTTGAGTGCGAGATGGATGATCCCACGGACTGGAGCATTCTTGGGGACTGGATAGGGAAGAACCTGAAGCCCGAGTGGGAACTTCCATGGGGGCCTATGCCAAGGATAACCGGACTCCCCCCAGCCACTTTCGAGATGCGCAAGGCTCTAACCGCCTCGGCAGCTAACTACGGATGCCCGATGCTCTGGGCGGACGGGCTTACAGGCGACGCTCCCGAAGTCACATCATACCAGGGCGAGATGACCTTCACACGAGATGAGCTTGACCGGAGGTACCTGGAACTTGCTCCCAGCGGAACTGTCGATCTCGTTGTGATTGGATGTCCGCAAGCCAGTGTCGGGGAGGCCCGTTCTACCGCCGCAGCTGTCAGGGCGAGGATGGAGCTCGGTGAAGCGATACCCAATCAACGACTCTGGGTCTTCATGAGCTCCCATAATTACGACTTAATTGCTGCTGACGGCACTCTCGACATTTTGGAGGAAGCCGGGGCATTGGTCCTTAGGGACACCTGCCCGGAAGTGACTCCATACAACAGGTCGAGGTACAACCACCTTCTGACAAATTCTCTGAAGGCAGAGCACTACCTGACTAGCGGCCTGAACAGGATGCCGACAAGTGTAGCAGATATCCAGGACTGTGTATCCCATGCCTTTGACCCCGAGCTAGTTTCCGGAGATAGGCCCGTACTAGATTCAGCCAAGGCAAAGCCAATGGCCACTGCAAAGTCCCACAAGACAGGAGAAATTCTGGCTAGCGGGGTCGGTATACCAAGCCAATCATCATGGAAAGTTTCGGGTAAGGCCCTGGTCACGGACGTCCCAATCACGTACTTGGGCTACGTCAACAGGGACACAGGGGTTATCGAGGAACCCGGACACCCCTTGGACGGCTCCCCAATTGAAGAAACGATTCTGATTTACCCAAAGGGCTCCGGATCAACGGTGGCCCCATTTGTATTGATGGGCTTGATCTATACTGGAAAAGGGCCCAAGGGGATAGTAAACAGGGACGTCTGCCCCCTTACTCTGCCCGCGGCCTCTTTGTTGGATGTCCCCTATGCCCATGGATTCGACGTCGATCCAACAATCGAGATCAATACTGGTGATCAAGTAGAAATGTCACTAATTGACGGAAAGGTCTCCCTCAAGGCCATAACGCGTGCGAGCGAGGGTTGATGACGAAAACGTCCAGCGCAACCCATGGGAAAGCGACCCGACCCCGAGCCATGCCGGCCTCAGGACCTAGGCCTATTCGAGGTCGTAGGTAGGGACGGTGCCGCTAGGATAGGCAAACTCCACACCAGCCATGGCATTCTGACAACCCCCATGTTGCTACCAGTGGTCAACCCAAACTTGAGGACAATAGAGCCCCGTGAGATGTGGGATAGGTACGGAGTAGACGCACTGATCACTAACTCCTATGTCGTATGGAAGCATGAGAAACTCAAGGAACCAGCCCTATCGAACGGCATACACAGTCTCTTGGACTACCCGGGGATAGTGGTCACTGACTCGGGCACATTCCAGTCTTACATTTATGGAGACGTAGAGGTAGGTGTCGAGGAGATCGTCGCTTTCCAGAGGGACATAGGGGTGGACATAGGCACCATGTTGGACGTTTTTGGCCGTCCCGACATGAGCCGAGAGGAGTTGGAGGGCGCTGTCTCCGAGACTGCATCCAGGGCTTTGCCATCATTGTCCGAGGCCGGCAAAGAACTCCTGCTCAATGGCCCCATTCAAGGTGGCTTGCACCACGACCTACGTTCGGAGTCGGGAGAGTTGATGGGAGCAGTAAGGAGCGAGCACGGAGGCTTCGCTATCCATCCAATCGGGGGAATAGTCCCACTCATGGAGCAGCAGCGGTATCGCGAGCTATTTGGCATAATACTCGCCTCAAGGTCATCAATCCCACGCAATCGCCCAATACACATGTTTGGATGTGGACACCCGCTCCTATTCCCCCTCTCCATAGCTCTTGGTGTGGACATCTTCGACAGTGCCGCCTACGCTCTTTTCGCTAGGGATGACAGGCTCCTAACTCCTGATGGGACCGTAAAGCTGGACGGCCTGAGCGAATGGCCAATCGCTTCTTCAGCACTGTTCGGTAAGACCCCTCAAGAAGTAAGGGGAATGGAAAGGGACGATAGAGCAGTCATACTGGCCCATCACAATCTGGAAATCACTCAATCAGAATTGTCAAGATGCAGGGAGGCAGTTAGGAATGGCAGTATCTGGGAGCTGGCCGAGAAAAGGAGTCACTCGTCCCCCAGGCTCCGAGAGGCATTCCTCTGGGTCCTCGAGGAATTGGAGCAACTCGATGAAACTGAGGTCGGAGACTCCCTCCTCGACATTATGGCGTCCACTAACCCCCTAAGGGGCGGGGGGGAGCCAGTTTCCGACGACATCGACTCGAGGCCACACGTTCTGCACATGATGGCACTAATTTCCCTGAGGTGGAGGGTGCCCGGATCTTGGTGGGACGGTTCCGACGGCCCTCCCGAGAGGGTTGTCGTGATAGAGGGCGCGCCGCCTCCGTGGAGGAGTACGTGCCTTCATACGGTGGTCGAGAGGCTAATTGAGGTCCCCAAGTCTGTAGTGGTCGTATCAACGCCAATTGGGGTAATCCCATTTTCTTTCGAGGACGTCTCGCCTTTCTGCCACATCGATGGCCCCGAGGCAATATGGCTAGACCCCACGGATGAAGAGCAGCTGGCTGAGGATTTGGAGACCCTCGGACTGAATGACCTCCCTAACCTAATTGTCTCGCCCGGGGACGCACCAGAAAACCCCCCTCCCGAGAACGCCGAAGTCAGGTCATGGATTGATAGGTGTTCAGTGGTGGACAAATTGTCAGTTTTTTGTGCGACGAAGCCCGGAAACTTGTGTGAAATGACCGATGGCATGTCCGCAAGAAAATCGAAGACAGATAGGATGATCAATGTCAGTTCCAACGGGGGGCACATCCTCTCTCCAAGACTAACGGACGGGGGAATATCTCTGACATTGGATGGGGCATCAATGCTCTATTCGTTCAATCCCGGTGTTCCGAACAGATTTGAATCAGAGGACGAGATGGTGGAAGAGGACCACCCCGGAATACCCAGGGTACTTCTATCGGAAGATGCAATACCATTCGTAGGCCAGGGCAGGAATGTCATGCACGGCTACATTGATGGCGCCGACCCCCACATCACACCCGGTCAACCATGCGTCATCGTCTCCCCCTCGGGGGAATTAGTCGCACATGGGGTTTCGCAGTCAACTTCTCTCGAAATGTCGCTTTTCAAGAAGGGCATAGCTGTGAAAGTCAGGGATGGCGCCCTCAAAGAAAGGTAACACGGCATTCGGGCTGCATCAGGCGGACTTTCCGGGGATTACTTCAAGAGACGTACCATCGAGCGAGTAACGACTCCCTTTAGGGAGTCGGTGGCAATAATGACTCCTGAATCAGCATCTCCGCCCCTCATCGAGGCGAGGGACCTAAGAAAGTTGTACGGTCCACACATGGCTCTCGATGATGTGGACTTATCCATCCCTCACGGAGCAACCGGGCTATTGGGGCCCAATGGGGCAGGAAAGTCAACACTGTTCAAGTGCATCCTTGGACTAATCAAGGCAACATCCGGAGATGGACAGGTACTGGGGCACGACATCAGGACCGAAGGCCATCTAATCCGTTCGAAAATTGGATACATGCCTGAGTATGACTCATTGGATCCGGGCCTGAATGCAATCGATCAAGTCAGGTATTCCGGAGAGCTACTTGGCATGAATTCCTCAGCAGCCACTCAGAGGGCCCACGAGGTCTTGGAATATGTCGGATTGAAAGACCAAAGATACCGAAAGATAGAGACATTTAGCACGGGAATGAAGCAAGCCACAAAACTTGCGTGCGCACTAATTCACGATCCCGATATACTGATCTGTGACGAACCAACGAATGGACTGGACCAGAGAGCTAGGAAGTTCATGTTGGAGACACTGAGGAAGACTGTCACAGAAGGGGGGAGGTCAGTCATCATGAGTAGCCATGTCATGGACGACGTGCAAGAAGTCTGTGACAGGATTGTGATGATTCACAAGGGCAAGATAGTAGTCCAGGGCAAGATAGACGAGTTAGTTAGCCAAGTCGAGCCGGAAATTGAGATTTCAGTTTGGGGAGGGGCCTCTGAGATGGAGGGCCAATTAATTTCAATGGGCATTTCAGTACGAAGGCTGGGCCGTAATATGAGGGTCTCCAAGACGTCCGAGGACACTTACTCAAGGATAATGGAAGCAGCGACATTGTGCGGGGTCCAAGTGAGGAAAATGTCGGATTACGAACCTGATCTAGAGGACATCTTCCTCCTGATCATGGACAAGCTCGGCGAGGAGGTCAAGGGCACTGATGACCTAATGACAGACGAACACAAGGGGGTCTCGGCGTGAGTGAAGAACTGGATATAACCGGCGGAGTGACCAGAATGGAATCCGCATTTGGTTCCGGCGATGGGGATGAGGATGCCCAGGCGACCGTTGCCCAGAATGCAGAAATCAAAGGTGCGATTTTCGAACAGACTTATCGCCCATGGAGGGGCACATTGGGACCTCGATGGGTTCGTAACTACTCCATTTACAGACACCACGTATACGGACTATTCAGCTCGAAGGGGCACAGACACTACCCAGTAATGGTCCGGCTCACGATATTGGGAATATTCCTCTTCTCACTATCTCCCGTGGCAATGCTATTCTTGGCATCAATGGGCGGCAATGGCGAATTTGGCGAGGTACTATCTAGGCTATGGGGGATTAATCGATACAATCTATGGGGGCAGGTACTAGGCTTCTTTCCTCGCAATATGTGCATGTGGCCACTCCTTACCGCATTGGTCGTGGGAGGAATGATTTCCGATGACAGGGGCAATGGGACGAGTGCGATTTACTTCTCTAGGCCGGTAACTAGGATTGATTACGCTGCAATGAAATTCCTCAGCTCCGCCGTGGTCCTGGGATTCGTCATCGTTTTCTCGTATATCCTCTACTACACCAGTGCCATAGTCTTCAAGGGAGAGGGATGGGCGTTCCTGATAGACACGTTCCCCATGTTCCTCGGGGGCCTACTAGCGGGAATTCTGCTAGTTTTCACCTACACCTCGATAGGCCTTGCACTGTCCAGCATCAGTCAAAGCAGGTTCTTTGCAGGTGTCGCATTCTTGGCAACAATATATGGGACAAAAATGGTCGCCTTCCTAATTGAGTCGCAGTTCGACTCATCGATCCTTTACATCTTCAGCCCCTATGACGTATTAGCCCATATAGGGCAGTGGCTGCTGGGAATAGAATCGAATTACGACCACTCTCTGGCCTTTTCCGTGGTCTCGCTATTGCTAATCAACGGATCCTCGATTGCATTGCTCGCTAGCAGGGTGAGCTCCCTGGAGGTGACAAGGGAATGAGCTCGGAGAATCCAGCAGTAGTTATGGAATCGGTATCGAAGTGGTACGGAGAGGTAATCGGAGTAAATGACGTATCTCTGGCCATAGACGGCGGTGTGACCGGTGTCTTGGGTCCCAACGGTGCAGGAAAGTCCACCATGTTCAAGCTACTGCTAGGGCGACTGAAGCCCAATCAAGGATCCGTCAGGCTCTTCGGAACTGACCCATGGGAGAGCACCGCCCCTTTCAGGAGGGTTGGCTACGTCAGTGAGACAGAGCCACTCTACGAATGGATGACAGGTCTTGATTTCGTATCCACTATGGCCAGGCTTCACGGGATGACTAGGGAAGAGGCGACAGACCGTGCCGAGCACGTTCTAGATTTCGTCGGCCTCTCCGATGTCCAACACAAGGAAGTCGGCAAGTACAGCAAGGGTATGCGTCAGAGGGTAAAGATAGCTCACGCACTAGTGCATGACCCGGATTTGATTATCTTGGATGAGCCCTTGCATGGATGCGATCCCCTGGCTAGGACTAGCATAATGAGTGTGATTAGGGAGCTTGGGAATCGCGGGAAAACCGTCATCGTCTCAAGCCATATTCTTGAGGAGATTGAAAGGATTACAGAACAGATAGTGATACTGCACAATGGCAGACTCCTTGCCCTAGGCAACTTACACGCAATCAGGGGGCTCCTAGACAAGCACCCCCATAGGATATTGATTGAGACTGAATCGCCCAGGGAGTTAGCAGAGGCATTTATCTCTCGAGAGCCAGTTTATGGCGTGAGGTTTCCCGATCAGGGCTTCTTGGAAATACAGACAAGCAATCTTTCCGCCGCTCACTCAATATTGCCTCAGGTAATCGTCGAATCGGGGATCAAGGTCCGCTCGGTGGAGAACCCAGATGACAACCTAGAGTCACTTCTCGGGTATTTGGTAGGGGGTGGCTAGTTGGATTCCCAAGGAAGGGGTTTGAGCGAGAGCGTATGGACAAGCCTCGACAGAAAGGCAGGAGCCGTAGTAGAGCTAACAGTTAGGCAGCTCCGAAACAAGATATCCACTTGGGTCGTTATGGCCCTTGGAGCACTTCTGATGGCGCTCCTCCTGGTCTTCTATGTCGACGCAATTAGGGATGGATTCGAGTCTATCGACAATGATGGGGACAGCGTCGATATGGATAGGGATGGATATCCCTTAGGACAAGAAATGAAGTACGGCACCAGCGATTGGGATGGAGACTCATTCCCAGGCTCGGGGAATTATGTCTTTGAAGGGCAAATCGACTGGAATGATCCTGATAGGACAATTACTGGCAATAGGACATGGGAGGGTTCAGCAATACTAGATGCCACATGGATAGATTACGGGTACACCGGGGGAATGTGGAGCAATATCATCGACTGGCAGGACGGTGACGTAGGGCAATGCCCCGATGGGGACGCATTTGATGACTGGTGGCCACCCTATGCATCAGCATGTCTACAGGATGACGGGACCTATGTGGTGTCTGGCAAGTTCAAGGCCTCCGGCGAGCTCTATGCCCCTGAAGGATACTACCTGACTTGGGGCTATTACACTGAAGTCTTCTATGTTGAACCAGACCCTGCAGAGATGTACATTGATGAAGATGGCATTGACTGGGATGGAAACTCCGGTAGCCAAGGTGTCGATGACGATGGCGACTGCCTTAGGTCGGGGTGGGAATCGAATCTATGGTACAACCCGGACTCAAACCGCAATGGCATACCCTGCGATGTAGTATGGTACGTCGACCCAAACACAGGTGAGGTGATTTCGATTAATGCTGATGATTTCGTAGATGAGGACCCAGTCGACGAGGATTACGCCGGCGAGTCATCGCATCGTGCATTTGTCATCGCCTCTGGAAAGGTAGCATTCGTACTTCTCCTGGGTCTTTTCCTCCCATTATTCCTTGCTCTTGGCCTAGTTAGGGATGAGACGGAGCGAGGGACCCTTCACTACCTCCTGTCCAAGCCAATACACCGCGGCGAATTCATCACTTACAGGGTACTGGGTTACTTGGCCGTCGTTTCCTCCTACGTCATTGCATTGTGCTTGCTGATGGCCTTAATCACCTCACTGATCGGTCCCGGAGATGATTTGATTCGATTTGGCGACTTCCCCGTGTGGATTGGGATTGCAACAGCAACGATACTCGTTCTCGCGGCGTACGGCTCGCTGTTCAACACCATAGGCCTCGTTATGCCAAAGTATGGCGTGTACCTCTGCATAGTCATCGGCGTATGGGAATTCGCCATGGGTTTCACCACCATCATTTCCCCTAGTTCCTCGGTAACATTCCTGTCAATTTCCCACTGGGGTCTTCAGATTGTTGACGCTACCGTCCTAGCTGCATGGCCCGACACATTGCAATACTCCCAGATGTCGAACGCGTTCGGACTCGATACCGGGCTTGAGTGGATTTGGAGGCCACCTGTCCACACTCTAGGGACTGGAAATGCGTACCTCTCGATCTTTACTTCGACCGCCATGCTATCGATACTCTCTCTCGTATTGATATCCATCGGCAGCTCGATATTCCGCAGGAAGGAGATAATGTGAGGAGATGAGATGGAATCATCAGAGCAGAATTTCAAAGGGGATTTCTCATCCCTATGGAGGCTAGACGTCATGCCTCCAATTAGGAGGCTTTCTTGGTGGTGGTGGTGGGCCCTTATTCTGGTACCGGACCCTGAAAACCCTTCTAGGTCGAAGCAGCTAATGGTACTGTGGTCAACCAAGGACACTCCAGCAATAAGGGTTAGCGGCCATTGGTGGAAACCCGGAAAAAAGATGCTAGTCGACGAGGAAGGGGGCCATGTGTTGCCCGGCATGGTTTGTGCATGGTGGTATGATGGGGAGGATATGCACGAGCCTCTGGTGATGAGGGAGTGCAGGATGGCGAGCATTCCCGACACACATTCCCTGTGGCCCGGTCGTGGTGATGGCAAGGGGGCAGGTGCGGTAGTGCCGCTTACCTCAGAAGACATGTCACTCGGCATGTCACCAGGAAACGAATCTTTCTGGATCAATCTGACCAGCGATCCGGAAGCACGGTCAAGAGGCGCTCCCAAGACTTTCGAGGCCGAGCTAACCCCTTGGTGGGGGCCTCCTAGTGAACTAACATACAGGAACAATGTTTACTTCTTGGGGATGGGATATGACATACTCAGGCTGCAGGCAACAAAGTGTAAGTTGGTAGTTGACGGAGAGGAAATGGAGGGAACCGGTTACTTCCAGAAGGTAACTGTCCAGGCCCCTTCATTCCCATGGTTCTGGGGAATGCTCCACTTCGATGACGGATCGTATTTGGATTGGTTCATGCCCCACGTTTCTCCAATGTGGACAGTCACCGATGAAACACCATGGAGGCTACGTGATGTATTCAGGACCCCTAACATAGGAACCGGGGTATTCCACGACAGAAAGGGCGGGAAGACCCACAATTTTGACAACTGCGAGGTTAAACTCTCAATGCCAACTGAGAAAGACGCACTATTGGACGATGATGGAAATATTCTCCCCAGATTCAACATCAGGGTTTGGAATGATGAGTCTAGTGCGACCATACAAGTCAGGGCAGTTAGCAGAGCGAAATGGGTCTTCGATCAGCCAACTAGGGCTTCTTGGGTCAGCCACCTGACTTACAATGAATACCCATTAGAGGTCGAGTCGATACGCTTTGAACAGGGTTCAGATTCGAGGACGCTGGAGGACTACGGATGGATCCATGGAAATGCTGAGCATGCATGGGGAGTACTACATTAGAGGTGAAATTATGAGCGATTATGTCAACCAATACAAGCAGAAAGTGGATTCGGAAGAAGTTCGATCGAGATTCAGTGAGATTACAGATTCTGAGGTCCCAATATGGTCCGGTAGCCCTTCTGTGCTCTCCATGATTGGTATGTATTCCCTAGCCATAGTGGTCCTATTCGTTCACCTGATTTTCTTCTGGGCCGCAAAATTCGAGAACGTAGACGGGGAAGGGAATCTGAATTTGGTAATCGGTATAGCCAAGGTAATACTGGACATATCGGGAGTTTTCGGTTTCGTAGTCGTAATGATGTTGATAGCCAAAATTAACCACTACCTGAACGTCTCAACCTCGGGAGGGTGGACCAATTCGTGGTTAGTTCTGAACGGACTAATCCCATTCACAATTGTTATTCTAGATTGGAGTGGCAAGATACTGGGCAATTTCTTTGAGAACATACCCGATACCCCGATGTGGCTGGATTGGTACTACCCGCTTCTGGGTATTCTTTCATCGTCCTTCGCCATAGCCATGACTACTCACTACCGAAACGCATTCCAGTATGCGATCACAGACAAGAGGGTCCACATCAGGAAGAAGTTCCTGTATCTAGACACGAGTGCGGTTGGAATTCCTTTCGACAAGGTCGAGAACCTGAAAGTCGACCCCCCAATCATTGGCAAGATATTGGGCTATGGAAGCTTGCACATCATTACCGATGGGGGGGTCACCGACGAACCACAGAACAACCATCAAGACGAAACAGAGACCAACTCTGGCGTTTTCAGACTAATGTTCGGGTGGATTTTTGCACAGAGGTCAAGAGGCGATTTTCGCGAGGACCCAAGCTCTTGCCTATACGCGATTAGTGAGCCAATGGAAGTCTACAGGCTAATCAACGAGCTAATGGATGAAAGATAGCCCCCATCCGCACCGTTCATAACCCAAATACTCCCGATGTCATCCCAAGGGGATGTCAATGACAGGCGAAGACACGGTAACTCAAGCTGCGCAGCTAATCACAAAGGGCGATTTCATGGGCGCAATGGACATTTTTGACGTCCACACAAAAGAAAACCCCTCCGAACCAGCAGGCTTCCACGGTTGGGCGGAAGCGGCCCTGTTTGAGATCCAGGAGAATGGAAATCTGGATGATAAGGGGAATGACAGGATAAACGAGGGCCAGATAGCAGCCTACTTCAGAAAGGCTGCATCCATGGATCCAAAGAATCCCGACTATCTGGCCTCATATGCCAACGCTCTTCTTGAGTTCGACAGAATACCGATGGCAGTTCGTGAATTCAGGAAACTCAAGGCCCTAGGGGATGAGCTAGACGACGTAGATGTTTCATTCCACCTTTACGAGGCAGCTAGGACGCTGATCGATTTGGTGGATATGAAGACAAATTTCGACAGGAGCGATCCAAATGCGAGACAATTCATCCCGGTAGCACTAGAGTTCTCCATGCTCGGACTGGGCTTCTCATCGGTAGACGAAGCGATGGAGTACCTCCTTACTGAGGAGTGAGGCGATAATTTGGACAGCGACCGTTTCTTGGTCGCTATTGGGTATAGGGGAGATACCTTCCATGGTTCACAAATTCAGCCAAATGTGAGGACCGTCCAAGGCTCCATTGCCAAAGCAATCAGAAAGATTGGCTGGTGGTCTGATGGATGCCTGGGGATGTCCAGCAGAACCGACGCTGGAGTCAGCGTCAGAATGAACTTAGCAAGACTGGATCTTCCAGACGCGGTTTCAAGTTCAGTAGACGATAGGAGGGTTTTGAGGGCGTTAAATGACCACCTTCCGGAGGATATTGTGGCATGGGGGGCCAGGAGAATCACACAAAGGTCTCCGAGCAGGCCGGTAATATCCAGGAAATACTACTACCGTTCTGAGATATCCCGAAGATGGCCCAATGAAGTTGATTTGGACTCCCTCCAAGAATCCTGTTCCGTACTGGAGGGGCATCACGACTTCTCGAACTTCTGCAGGGTCGAGGAGGGCAGGGAGACAGAGAGGACTGTCAACGAATGCAAACCCTGGATAAACTCAGAGGGACGAGCTATTGGAATTTCAGTTAGCGCCCAGTCATTCCTCTGGAACCAAGTCAGAAGGATGTCATCGGCCATAACAAGTGTAATTTCGGGAGAGATTGATGTGGATGATTTGAGAATGGCACTGGACAATCCGAACAATACTGTCGACCTTGGGATGGACCCCCCAGAAGGTTTGGTCTTATGGGAGATAGAACATGCATCGTTGGGAGGTTTGGGATTAAATTCCGAACCCGATACAACCCACTTCTCCAATGCCCCAATCGGATTTAGAGAGCACTCAATTTGGTCAGGACTGTGCAAACTAGAGATGTCTACGATGATCCACGCTGAGTGGATTAGTCAATACGAGAAATTCTGACTCTCACTGTGTCGCCGTCCTGGCACGGAAGACACTCCCTTAGGAAAGATGCAGAGATTACTTCCGCAGTCTCAGTGTGCCGTGTTAAATCCGGTATTAGGACCGCGCAATCGGTCCATGATTCGCCATTCACAGAAATTTTCGCCTCAAAAGCAGTAGCCCCGCCAAAGGACCGTCCATCCCTCTCAAATCCCATTATCCTGATTGACTCGACCCCTTCATCCGAGTCCCCTTCCTCAAGGCCAGAAGCTACCCTAAGTTTCCTGTAATCAGAAATGCTCTCTTCACTCAGATCGACATTCAGAGTCCCTGGCCAAGCCCCTGTTCCTAGGATGTCTTTGAACTGCTCCTGGTAATGTGCTTGAGCCATGAAAACATGTGCTCGGCCGAGGCCGCTCGAGACCTTGCCGCCAAGGAGCATGAGCCCCCCTTGAGCGTCCTACTCATAAGGTTCCTTATTCACCCAAGATTGTATGTGTCTCCAGGCTTGCTAATGCCCCAACCCATTCCCCTAACTGCGGCATACTCATCACTGCCCTCGTTGTGCAGTGGATTGGTATGATTCAAGTGGAAAAAGGAGATTTCCGGGTCCTCACTAGACTTCTCCCCAAGCAATTCTAGAGACTCGCAAATCGTTGGATGAGGAATTTCCGACATGTCTCTTCCAGACAGTTCAGAAGAGTCCCAGAAAGTCCCGTCAATCAATGCAATGTCCACCCCTAGGGAAGTGAGCCATTCACGTATAGTAGATTCGCCTAATGTCTCCTCCCACGAGTCCTGGTCGGGCATGAAGAGCAGGCTCCTCTCCCCTCCCTTGATCAAAAGCGCATGATTGTCGGAGAGTTCAGCCCTGTGCTTCACCGGAATTGGCGTTATTGTAAATCCACAACCGGGACTCGCCTCGAAGGGAATCAAACTCTCCCATTGTTGAGGAATAATCACTCCCTGTTCCACTAAGATGTTCCAAGTGGGAGTTTGATGAATTAGGGATAGCATTGAATCGCTGCAATGTAGTTTCACTCCTTTGATTCCAATGGCCTCTCTACCGAGTAATCTCAAGCCGTCGCTATGACCCAGGTGTGCATGAGTGATGCTCGCGCTCTTCAAAGGCCACTCTAGGCCCCCAGTTCCTTCCCAAATCTCAATATGATCGCCAATTTTTCTTCCAACTTCAATGATGTGACATGAGCCATCGGTGCCGATGACCCCGAGTGATACCGGGCTTCTCGAGAGACTCCTGTCAGAACGGGCTCTTTCGCAGCAGGGTAGCCTGCATGCTGGTTGTGGGTATCCCCCATCCTGTGCTGTTCCTAGGACTATGGCCATGACTTTAGCATCCGCCATGATTCCCCGAGTGCATCTCTGAACATGAAACACTCGCTCCGATGGAGCAATGAACCCCACCTACACTTCAGGTGCATGGCGGCCGACCTGTCGTGGATGAGGCAACGATACGAGGAGCTACGTTCACAGGGTCTCGATTGGAACCCTCCAACCTTGGAATCCGCTAGTGAGCCAAGGTGTATTGTCAATGGAAAGGAGATGATAATGCTCTCAGCCAATAACTACCTGAATCTGACAACACACCCCAAGGTCGTTCAGGCTGCTATCGAAGCCACAAGGGAGTATGGCGCCGGCTCTGGCTCCGTTAGGGCAATTGCAGGGACTCTTGACATCCATCTGGAGGCCGAGAAGGCCGCAGCCCGATTCAAGGGTGTAGAGTCCGCTTTGATTTACTCTGCCGGATATACTGCCAATGTCGGGTTAATCCCAACACTTGTCAGGGGAAAGGAGGACCTGATAATTTCAGACGAATTGAATCACGGCTCCATTATTGATGGTGTCCGACTAACCAAGGCCTCTCGTGCTGTCTATCAGCATAATGACGTCTCTGCCCTGGAGAGGGTACTGCAAGAAAACGAGGACTCAGATAGGAAACTGATAATCACAGATGGAGTATTCAGCATGGACGGGGACATAGCACCTCTGGATGAGATCACAAAGATAGCAGAGGAATACGGTGCGATGGTGTTCGTTGATGACTGCCATGGTGAAGGAGTCCTCGGCGATGGGAAGGGCATAGTGGCTCACTTTGGGCTCCAGGGGAGGGTGGACTTCGAAATTGGTTCCTATTCCAAGGCCATGGGCGTCCAAGGAGGAATTCTAGCGGGCTCTGAGGTGGTAAGGACCCATGCACTAAATCACAGCCGCTCATGGCTTCTTTCTGGCAGCCAGCCACCCGGTGTAGCAGCAGCCCAGAAGGCCGCCGTAGAGGTCCTAATGGAAGAGCCCCAGCACGTAAGGAGGCTCTGGGAAAATACAAACTATTTCAGGGAGCAACTGAATTCCATGGGCTTTGATACGGGAAATTCAGAGACCCCAATAATTCCCGTAATGTGTGGAGAGAGCAGAATAGCTCAGGAATTGTCAAACAGTCTCAGCGAAAATGGGGTCCTTGTAGGGGCAATTGTCTTCCCGATGGTTTCTAGGGATAAGGCCAGAGTGAGGACACAGATGTCTTCAGGCCTATCCCGGGAAGATATCGACACAGTTCTATCTGCCTTCGAAAAGAGTGGCAGAACGTTGAATCTGATCTAGGTGGAATAATGGCTTCAAGAAATAATTCTGATTCAACCGAGTGGGCAGTTTCCATGGACATCACAGTCAATTGGGGAGATATGGATGCACTAGGCCATGTTAACCACTCGGTATTCGCTACTTGGATGGAGACTGCTAGAATGGAGTATTTCTCCAAGATGGGGATGATGGAACTATATGAGAACTCGAACATTGGGCCAATTCTGGCTAGGATAGAGGTCGACTACAAATTCCCGATAGTTTTCCCAGATGTTGTCAAGGTTCTGACATCAGTATCCAGAATTGGAAACTCCTCATTCGACATGAAATATGAGATTTCTAGCCTCGCCAAGGAAGGCGAGGTTGCGGCCACAGGAAAGGTCGTCGGAGTACTTGTGGATTACAACACGGGAAAGCCAGTCCCAATGCCGGAAGAACTCAAGAATTCGATTATCGAGTTAGAAGGGGGCATTACTTCAGCCGACTAGACAATGTCCACAACTTCTTCCAATTCTGAGTCCGACTCTTCTGTAACGCCACCCTCGACGCCATAGATTGTAACTCCCATCCCACCAAAAGGATCAACATCCCTGTCCAAACGATCTAGAATCCTCCACCTGGGTGCATAGGAAAGGTGAACCCAGAGGGGGCCGGGAAGTATCAGTAGAGCCCATGCAAACCACCCCAGGTAATCTGGCGAATTCGCAAAGATCATCTCTATGGAAATTGCAATGATCCCTAGGAATGGAAGTGGGAAGATGAATTTTCTTCTATTTTCTAGTCTAGTGGGCGGCCTCCTAATTACCATGGATGTCAGTAATGAGAAACCCCCGAGGAATGAAGACATGGAAATCAAGATACGGGCCTGAAACGACCAGTCTCTGGCAACATCGGAAATGTGGCTATTCTCGACCACATACCCATTGTACAGAAACGGAAGCAACATAGCCAACCCGATTAGTCCACCATAGAAGCCACCCACGAATACCGGGTGCCCACTTGTTAGGGAACCTCGCAGAAAGAAGTTACTCAGCGTCCCCCCTTCAAGCATATGGCGATGCTCAGAATCCAGGGATTCAGCCCTCTCGCGCCAGGATGTCACGGCTTCCGCGCCGGATGCCCCCACTATGACCGTTGGGGTAACGCAGAATATCGAGATATGGGATAATTTAGCCATTTTTTTGTCTAGTCTGGGAAATCACGTTTCCCCGAGACAATCGAAACCCGTCATACGGAGGGGTTATCACACACATCCCTTTCCAATGGTCCCGGGTGATGCTATGTCAGATGATGACACCATATTCAATGTTACAGAGTCTCATTTGGACACAGGTCTGAGGGGCATCCCAGTAGGGACATGTCAGACTTCCTACGTCGACCCTCTGGAGGGTGTTCACTATGTCGGCTATCCAGTAGCCGATCTAGTCGACTTAGAGGAGGAGGACGTAATCTACCTCCTGCTGCATAAGGAACTGCCCACCCCAGAACAATCTGAAAAATTCAGGGCAGAGTTGATTCACAGGGCAGACTCACTCCCAACTGGGGCCCTTAGGGTTCTCGAGTCACTTACTCCCGGTAGTGGACATCCAATGGACTGGCTCGCAATCGGAATCATGGCATTGGGCACGGCAGAGCCTACTGGTGATGTCAGAGCAGACTCGATGAATCTAATCGCCAGAATGCCCGAGCTAATGGCTAGAGTTTTCCTACTTCGCGGTGGAAAAAAGGAGCAGTTGAAGCCACGAAACCCAGAACTGGGCCTCGTAGAAAACTTCGTCCACATGCTGGGTATTGAGGGCGAGGAAGCAAAGAGGATGGAGAGGGTCCTCAGATTCTTCTTCATTTTGCACATGGACCATGGTGGAGGCAACCTCTCAACATTCACCGGGAAGGCAGTTGCATCGGGAAGAGCATCGGTTTACTCAGCTCTTTCCAGCGCAATGAATGCACTTTCCGGGCCCCTTCATGGAAGGGCCAACCAGTCAGTATTGGAGTTCGTACAGAGAATCGGCACCTCGGACCCCGAGGAGGTCTCAAACTTCGTTAACGCGGAGATAGATTCCCGAAGGCCAATTTATGGATTTGGCCACGGCGTATTGAGGGCGGAGGATCCCAGGGCCACTTTGCTTATTGGATTGGGCCAGGAGATATGCCCGGACGATGATTTGTACAAGACCGTCAAGGTCCTCAGAGAAATCACCCCGGATATCCTGAAAGAGAGAATTCCAAAGATTAGCAATCCATATCCAAATGTGGATCTGGGGAGCGGCACCCTTCTCCACTCTGTGGGATTCAGGAAGCCGGATTACTACACCACGTTCTTTGGTTGGGCTAGAGTTGCCGGAATTTGCGCCCAGATTCTGGATGAGAGGAGTTCCAGAGAGGGCAGGGGGACCCCAATTTACCGGCCCAAGTACATCCCCAAGAATCAGCCTCATAGAAGGCTCTGACTATACTCCATGGGTCTTTCCGGCACCCCTGTGCCCAATGATTCTCGGACAGCCCCAAGGGAGCCCCCTCTCGGCCTCCTTGCTCCATTTTTCCTCCGAACCTTCCCAATAAGACGACCTCCCCCTCTTTACGACAATATCTGTCCTCAATTTAGCCCCTAGCTCGCTCCAAGAAGGCAGAGAGTCACTCGCCTCCCTGAAGAGATCCCCGTACTCCTCCACCGAAGCCGAACCAAAAATCCCCTTCCATTCCTCATCAAGTGGTTGACTGGCCGGTCTAGGCCACCTAATGCTGCCATTCGGCTTCACCAAGACATCGGGGTCCAAATGATCGGACACTAGAGAAACTCCAGCCTCAATTAGTTCGTCCTCCATTCCAAGAGGAGCCGGCCAAACGAACGCCCCCATGCCCTTCAGTGATCTGTGTAATTTTTCAAGTCCCTTTCCCCTAATCCCGACCACAGAACCAGGAGAAACAAATCTAGTCCACCCGACCAAATAATCCAGTGCCATCCCTATAGATTCCATTCCTTCATCTCTGAAACTATTGACCATTGAAGGAACCGATGTCGAAGCGAAATGTGGCATCGCTACTACCCTCTTCAACCTCCAGTACCTTCCCCAAGAACGTATACGGGGCATTAGCCGTGTAACGGGAAATCCAAACTCGGATGATTTAGCGACTGGAGCTATCCTGGGCGAGAAGCTAGAAACTATCGTCGTCCTTTGAGGGAGTCCAAGTGGCCCGATTGTCTCCTCAAGCTTCTCCATTATCGAACTAAGGTAGTGGTCAGTCCCAATATTGGTAACTGGGTGAGGGATTTTTATTTCAATATCAACCGTTTTGCCCACTTCACTCCACGATTCGACAAACTTTGGTTCAGAGAGCAAGTCCTCGAAAACAACCACTCCCCTCGACCTCAACTCGCTCGTGGACATGTTCTCGATACACCGGTTTGCCATTCTCCCATCGCCCGGAACGAATTCATCATGGAAAATCACCAGCTCCCCATCAGAATCCATCCTCAGATCAAACTCAACCCCATCGGAGAAAGTTATGCCATGCACTAGGGCCTCTATGGAGTTCTCCTCTGGCTGCCTCCACTTCCCGCCTCCAGTCACGAACTTCCGAGATAATACGCGCTCATAAGTGGTTTAGGGCCAACTTCTGTTCGCGGTAATGATAATTACCTCTCTGCACGCACGGGGATTGAGGTAACACCATGTCAGATGCAGTAGAATTAGACCGAGCTTCGGATCCAAAGGCAGTAAGGGGGTATGCATTCTATGATTGGGGTAAATCAGCGTTTGAGACGAGTACCACAGTAGCGATACTGCCGGCTTGGTATGCATACCTATTCCTGGAGGCTAATGGGCTTACCACAACTATCGCAGGAATCGACATGACGGGAGACGCCGTATGGGCATATGCAGTGGCTGCAGCAACTCTACTGGTCGCGATATTAGCACCTGCCTTCGGAGTCATAGCGGATAAAAAACCAGTCAAGATGACATGGATTAGATACCTGACCTACATAGGGGCAGGATCGACGTTCCTGATAGGTTTCGACTTCCTATATGCCGGTTCGGAATGGGTCTGGCTGATGGTTTTCTTCCTCCTGGCCAACATAGGGCTGAATGGAGCAGGGGTGTTCTACAACGCAATGCTGCCTCACATGGGGACAGACGACGAGATGGATGATATCTCTAATCGCGCATTCGCGTATGGGTATCTGGGGGGTGGAATCCTCCTCCTGATTCACTTCATACTCGTTCTGGGTGTCGGTGGCGACTTCGTCATCAGACTCTGTCTAGCCTCTGCGGGAGTGTGGTGGTACGGCTTCGCCCTTCTAACTTTCAAGTACGTCCCCGAGCCCCCAATGGAGGGAGAGGAGGAATCCATCGACCTGAGGTCAGCCTATCAACAAGTCATCCAGACTCTGAAGGAGGTCAGCAAGTTCCGAACCCTGTTCATCTACATGCTCGCGTACTTCTTCTTCATTGACGGTATCAACACGGTAACTGCATTGGGCGGGGTGTTCGGATCAACCGTTCTAGGAGTCACAACCACCGAACTAATGGTGACCATTTTGGCCATACAATTCGTGGCATGGCCAAGTGCCCTAGGATTCACTAAATTGGCAAATAACTGGGGGACAAAGAAGGCCCTTAGCGCATCCCTAGCAGGCTGGGTGGTTCTTTGCTTCGCCGCCTGCGCTTTCGCCCCTCTAGCACTGGACTCCCATGACCAACATGACGTTCTTTTCGAGTGGGATTCCGATGGTGATGGAATTGCAGACTCTTATGATGATGATGTGGATGGCGATTGGTTCGATAATGCCTACGAGATTGAGATGGGTACGGACCCGTTCGATTACATGGATAGCCCATCCCCCCTTCCCCAGACTTGGCTACAACAAAGACTCGCTACGGCAGGATCCTATGTGGCATACATGAATTGGAACTTCGATCACAGCATAGCCCAGAAGACAGACTTCTCAGATGACGAGTTCAATGAGCAGGAATGGGTGGCCATGTACTCCGGGATTCTGCCGGTTGAAATCGGCGAGAAGAGCGGTATTTATGATTGGAAGTGGGGAAGCTCCGAAGATGCCCCTCACATGGTCAAGGTGAATGATCAGGCACAACTTCAGGATTTCCTGGCATCGATTGGTGATACAAGATTCAGTGCCAGTGTCTCCGGGGGGCCACTGGATGAATCCAGCTCGGTTGGCATAGATCACCCGACCAATCTTGGGGATGGCCCTATAGATGTAATTCCAGAAACCGTTAGGGACATTGTCTGGGAACCCCTTGGCCTGACCGTGGGGCTCCAATTCCTGCTCCTGGGCTGTGGAATGGGGACACTCCTTGGCGGCTCCCAAGGGCTAGCGAGGAGCATGTTCGGGCAGATGGTGCCCGAGACCAGGAGCGCTGAGTTCTTCGGCTTCTTCGGCTTCTTCGGCAAGGTAGCCGCTTTCATCGGCCCCCTCCTGTACGCCACTCTCACTGTGATGTACGGAAGCAGAGTTGGTGTTTTCTGTATTTCACTTCTAATCCTCATTGGTGCATACATGATGAGGATGGTTGACGTGGATGATGGCAGGGCCGCAGCTAGGGCCGAGGATGCCAGAAACCGAGGAATTTCTATCGATTCCTAGTTACCCTATCGATCACCAGTGCCGCTTCTAGAAGAAGTAGCATCGGCCCTGCCACTAGGAACATCGAAACTGGGTCTGGAGGGGAGATGAGTGCCCCCAGGATGAGTCCAGCGAACCAGAGATTCCACCTGTTGTCAGAAATTGATCTCCTTTCTATCAGCTCCCCCCTTAGTAGGATTGAAGCAATCAGGGGAACTTGGAAGCCTAGTATGGATGCAAAGTATAGGCCTGTAATGAAGCCAACCCAAGATTGCAATTGCCAAGTTGTTTCCAATCCGGCCGACGCAGCATCATCAGAAAGGTAGTCCAGCAGTAGTGGAACAAGAACCTCGTGGGAGTATGCCGCTCCCAAAGCACCCATTAGAATCGCCATAATGAATACTAACAAGACCCCTCCAAAGTTTCCTCTCTCGCCGCTTCCGGACCTCCTAGATTCTGCAACTATCCTTTTCCCATTCCATGTCAGATCACACATCAGGACGATGGCCGAGAGCATTATTCCAAGATTAATGCCTATTCTGAGTTTCAGCAGTATGGCTTCCATGGGGTGAAGGACCACAATTTCCACTCCCTCGGGCCTGTACGAGTTAGAACCAAGAAGCAACTCTATCGCCTCTCCCGAGGCAGGAAAACCCCCTAGAAAACCAATGAAGAAAGCCCCGACAAGAATGAACACTCTTTGTCTCAGGTGACTGATTAGCCCCCTCAACTCCGCACGGGGCAACAGATCCCCCGAGTCCCCGCTCATGGTTCTCCGAGAGGCTACCACTGGTCAATTCATCGCTCATGACTTTCTCAGAATTACGGTTAGTACATCCCCGTCCCCTAGCTGGTGATCAAGCCCTACTCTCTGCCAGTCAAACTTTGCACTTGGGCCCTTGACTCTAGCATACCTGAACTTCCTCACGAAGTCTCTGTGAAGTTTGACGCATACGTCCCTCACTGTCGATGTGTCTTTCACGATCAATGGCTCAATCATGTCAGCATCCTGCCCTTGGGGCTTCAAATAAATCGACATGAAGTGAAGATTATCGAAGATGAAGTCTTTCATCTCTTCCACTCCCTCTCCGGTCTTGGCAGAAACCTCCAGAACAGGCCAACCCTCAGGAAGCATCGCCCTTGTCTTCGCAAGGTCTTCCTCAGTGGCCAGGTCAATCTTGTTCACCACCACAACGGCCCTGTTGTAAATCCTATTTTCTGCAAGAGTGTCCACAATGTGGTCATCGGTGACGTTAGTTCGTAGTGTCACCGTGGCAGAAACTATCCCGAAACTCCTGATAATGCCTTGAATCTCCTCTTCGGTAAGATTGGTCTGTTCCACTGTTGACCTAACGACTATCCCTCCTCTTTCGGTCCTAGTGATATACACCTGTGGCTTTTTCTGGTTCAGCCTCATTCCGGACATCCAGAGCTCCTTGTCTAGAATGTCAAAGTGCGAATCCTGGAATGGATCTACCACATACAGAACCATGTCTGATCCCCTGATGACATTCAGGATTTCCCTTCCCCTTCCCTTGCCTTCCGATGCACCCTTGATCAATCCGGGTAGGTCGAGAATCTGTATTTTTGCACCTCTGTGGTCTAGTACCCCCGGAATGCACGTCAGGGTGGTGAATGCAAACTCCCCAGCTTCCGAGTCTGCTCCGGTCAATTGCGAAATCAAGCTAGACTTTCCAACACTGGGGAATCCAACCAGTGAAACCGATGCGTCACCAGATTTTTTCACCTCGAATCCAGCACTGCCGCCACTCTTCTTTGAATGGGCTATTGCCTTCTCCTTCTTCTCCTTCAGAGCAGCAATTTTCGCCTTCAGCCTTCCTATGTGTCCCTGAGTTGCCTTGTTGTACTTGGTTTTCGATATCTCCTCCTCTAGGGATTTGATTTGCTCTTCGATAGTCGCCAAGTTGCACACATCCTATTTCGTGGTTGCATTCCGCGCAACCACCCCAGTTCTTGAATTCGGTGGCTTCATCGAGTAAAGTTCCCCCAAGCGAGGGTTCATTTCATATCGCCGTCTGGTCTATGTGAGGGCTCCCATGGTGGATGTAATCATCTCGTTAGTCGATCGCGAGTCGTTATCCAATTTACTTTCAATGCCCTTGGGAGATGTGATTTCTGGGATGGAGAGCATGTCGATAAGGGAAATGAGGCCAAGGCAATTCGAATCACTGCATCGACAATTCGATATTGACTTGGAGGGGGAAGTCCTGGAATGGGCCGATAGAGTTGGCGAAATAGACCAGAAATCAGCATTGTCGAAACAATCAATCGGCCTAGAGGAGAAGCTAGAGCTCCTACTCCTGCTTTCGCACTGGTCTTCCATGGGCGAGTGGAGGTGCTGGGACGCTAGATTGTTCTTGTATGTAGAGCCGGCCTCTGGCAGAAAGATGCCGGGCACGGGGTCATTCCTCAAACCGGAGGTGTGGAGGAATTTTTCAGAAACCATTGCAAACACAGACAGAACATCCTTCATTGAGTCCGTAGTTCTCGATTGGATGTCCCGTAGGGAGGAGCTAGGGGAGACCATGGACCCATCCATGGACCCGCGGATATTGCCCACCATGGAGTCCCACCAGAATTCGTCCGGAAGCCTGTTTGACATAATAGACAAGTCAAGAAGGGAGGGCCACCCTCTAATGATCGGCAGAGAGTACTTGGACCCACTTTCATGGTACATAGGAAACCAGAAATTATTGGAATTTATTGAGGCCTAGGGATGAACGAATTACCCAAACACCCCGAACCGCCTGAGATTCCACCAGCACATGGTGTTGTGGTATTGGGCAGATTCCAACCATTCCACAAGGGCCACGAATTACTCATTAATTCGGCAGTAGAATGGCGAGAAAAGAACAACCCACAATTGATGATAATTCTGGCCATCGGTTCTTCAAACCGCCCTGAGACCCTTAGGAATCCATGGACCGCCGAAGAGAGAAAGGGAATGATCGAGGCGTGGGCAGCCGATGAAAAAATTGAGCGATACGAAATAGTGGCCATTCCAGATATTGACGACCCACCCAACTGGGTATCCCACGCTGAGATGTACCATGGGGGGCCAGGGGTCTTGTTCACTAGCGACATGGAAACCGCCGAACTCTACAGATCGAGCCGTTGGGAAGTCGTCACCTCTCCGTTAGAATCCAGGGAACTGTTTGAGGGCTGGAGAGTAAGAGAGACAGCCAGGATGATGTCGACCATTGCCGAGGTGAAAGCTGTCAGAGAGGTCCTCGGTGCCACGGTACCAATGCCCGTAATCGATTATCTAGTAGGTATTGATGGCCTCAAGAGGCTTGCCTTCCTCGGTGAAGGTGGAGAGCCAGTGGGGTGATTACCAGTCCCCTTCGAAGGTACAGTCCGGATCACAATAATCCACCAGAACACCAGTCAGCAGATATCCATATGCCATCATCCTAGCCTCTGGCACCTCTAGAACTAGATTATGCGCAAGTGAGTGATGCCACATGGGGCCGTTCGTGTTCCCTGTTGGCAGTGGTGGGAAGTCCCCGTCGAAGTATGCGGCAGATGACCCATTGATTGGTCCTTCCACGACCTCGACTCCGAATGGGTGGTAAGCTGAACCATTGACAACCGGGACGTCCCCGGTCCTGACTGCTCTATCGGCAGAGAGAGTCGTTACTTGGGCATCCATCATTGACGTCAGATAGAACATGTCGAAAGGCTCCAACTTGTCACCAAAACCAGTTTCTCTGTATGGCAGGAAAGTCTCCCCATCGGTGGAGTCCCATATTGACTGCAGAAGGGCTATCGCAATGGCCCTGTCCATTCTGGACGGCAGAGAGATGTCACTGGAGAGAAGTTGGTAGAACTCGCTGGGGTTTTCTTCTGACCCATAATGAGTCGACCTTTCCACCTGGTGAGTGAATGATGTCCCGCCGACCCAAAGTACGCCCCACTCCAATTCTGGGACCATTGCTAGGAGCGAGGGGCCTCTAAGTCCCCCTAGTGAGATTCCTATGTAATTAACAGTCTCAGTGTCGATCATGTTTGTTCCGTTCTCTTTGAATTCAGCTATGTCCGAACAAACCCCCGTTATGGTTCGAACCATCGAGATGTGATTGATTACGGCCTGCATCTGCCTCTCTTGTTGATATTGAAATTCTGTGATGTCCATTAGAGCGAATGTCAATGCATCATAATCGCCGTCTGAGCTCCATCCCTTGAAATCCGTAGCTATTACTACTGTCCCGTACTCATTAGCAAGCTCTCTGCCGTTGATGACGTAGGAATCGCCATCGCCAAATAGCCCGTGTCCGAAAACAGTCAGTGGTCCAGATTCATTCCTGTCTGCGAGAGATCTGGGAATGACCATAGTGAAATCAATCTCTCGATTCTGGACAAATTCGGGATCCCCAGAAGGGCCTCTCATCAGTGGTGACCTAGCGTATTGGGTTTCCATGTAGTGAGGGGTAGTCACAGTCCCCCTTACCAGCCTCAGAGAAGTGCCGTCCTGACCGAAATCCTCCAGGACTTCTGTAATGGTGCAACCTATTCCCGAATCCCCAAGTCGAAGCTCTGCATCGTCCCTCATTTTCAGAAGGTCTTCGAGGATTGATTCCGTTGAAGCAGTATGGAACCACCATGCAGCCTGAAGATCGGGCCGTTCGAAACCTGCGGTCTCCAAATGATCGAATAACGCCTCATAGTCGGAACGCTGGTCCTCTATCCCCTCGGAACTGGTGTTAATTGAGTCCCTGAGCGCCCTGAATCCATCAGAAGGTGCAACTGGATTTCCATCGGAGTCAGCAAGATTTCTGAAAGCCACTGCATATGCAGCATCGTGATCAAGGCCCTCAATGGTCCTCAAGAAAAGTATGGTAGGCTCCCCCTCTTGGGCTCTGGCATCCAACTCTATCCAATGGTGGACCTTCTCTCCCGTGTCCATGTTGAGTAATATGCTAGAATGACCTTCCCCTATGGAGGGGGAGATGTCGAATTGAGTAGACATGCCAGAAATATTGGGCGTGGCTTCGAACGCCGTGAAAATCTGAGTAGAGGGGCTAAAACCATCAAGGCGATCGAGAATCACCATATTGCCGCTCTCAGCCGAGGAAGTATCGGGAATCGCCTCTCCGTCTATATCGAGGCTATATCCCGTAATCTCGGCACTATCCTCACGAAGGAATGCTCCCGATGGGAATGGGAGCATGCAGTGCAATAGGTTGGTCTGATCACAATATTCCGAATCTGCAATTTCCAGAATCTCATCTTCAATAATCGTCCCATTTCCTACTGGATCAACTACTTCTTGCTCTTGGTTTTCCGGCCCACCGTCATCGCTTCCATCCGTACCAAGGCATCCCGGGAGTATGAGAATTAGAACTACTAGTAACGATGACAATCTGCGAGACATGGAACCGCGACCCAGCATCATGATATCAATCAAACTCAACAAGAAGTGCACCAAACATCCTCTGGCATTCCACCCTCGATGAATTCAACGAACCAATCCATAAATTTCACACCTTCAACTTCCAATTCATAGAACCAACTCGAGAAAAGAATTCCATGCCCCTCGCCGGGAGCTATGTAACCTGCAATTTCGTATCCCTCGCTTTCTATGTGTTCTTCGGAAACCCTGAGCCTCCAGTTGTAGTCCTCGGGCGGATTGTCAAGGAGCCCATTGAAGTATCTCATCGTGTTGTCCTGAGCTGAGTCGAATCTCCCTATCCTAATCGTTGAGTCATACATGGAGAGGAAAATGTCGAGATGCGCACTAGTCATGTTGTTCCAGTTCAGAGAAGATCCATTGTACGTCAATCCATCTAGCCAACTCTGGGTGGCATTCTTTAGGCCCCAAGATGCGTTCAGGTCAACAGTTCCAGTGCTAGTGACCCCTCCAGTACTGTCGTGGAACACAGTAATGTTCGCACCAGGAATGGCTTCTGCTAGATTGCCTGCGAAGAATCCTGCGGCTATCGCCCCGCCACTCGAGCCAAGTACATAGAAAGTAGTAGCTTCGCCCAATGTTTCCACGAAGTAATCAAAGGCAGCTATTGCATTGGGGTACCCCTTGTGCTGCATCACATTGTCGCCATACCTCACGGTCGTATTCCCCATGTGTACGTCACCCGTGCAATATGGGACAAATACCATCGACGCGTCAATCAGAGGATTCTCCCTGTTTGTGAGGTCCAGTATTCCCCCCCATCCTGTTGGATTCTGCCAATAGGCCCCAGTGGAGGATGAGTTCTCAATTGTGCAAGTGAATTCGTCCCAGCAAGCACCACCGCCATTCAGGAAAAATACTGCAACGTCTGAGTCTCCCTCCCTTGAGTAGAATGAGTATTCGGACCCGTCAGAGCACATGCACTCTTCATTTTCGGGAATGTGTTTCTCCCATTCGTCGGTATAATTGGGCTCCCAGTATTCGCAACTCTGGTCATCATCAGTGGCCATCGGATCATAGTTTGTAGCGCTCGAGTCCATGCACCCGTCTATCTCATCAAAGTCCCAGACTCCGTCGTTGTCCGAGTCCGGGAATATGCACTCCCCTTCAATTGTGGCATCCGGATTGAAATTTTCTGCCATCTCGTCCATGCATCCACTAACTTCCTCTTCATTCTCCCCTGAGCACCCAGAGAGTAGGATGCTGAAAATTATGAGGAAGGACATTACTCTCGCATTCGACCTCTTCATGGATATTGATGCAGTCATTTCAGATATATAACCATCTATTTGCCATCGAATATCATTCTGTGGAAGTGATGGACGCCTGTCTCTCTAGTGGCAGAATATCTCCCTCGGTCATATGAGCTAGATGAAACTCCTCTCTGTGTGGCTTCAACGATTTCTTGGTCCTCCCCTTCGACCTTGTCCAAGTCTCCCCCGGCCCCCTTTCCAAGTTTCGACTCATCCCAGACGAAACCGTGGTATACAATCCTCGTCTTGCTAACGGAAATGGGTATTACGAGATTAACAGATAGCCCCCATGGGTAGAAGTTGAGCATCAGCCCCGGATATATCCAGTAATAGTATGCAGCCACCCTCTTGCCGAAGTCAGGGGAAGACTCTGGAAGCTCAAAAATGTCCTCTGAGTCATTGGCTATGCCAATCTGAAGGACGCCTCCGTCGAAAAGCTCTGTGGAGTAGGAGTCGTAGTCTAGGGCCTCATGGAGGTCCCCGTGCACGAAAGGAATGTGAAAACCCTCGAGGTAGTTGTCAACGTACAATGCCCAGTTGGCCTCAATTTCATATGATCTGTGCCGCGACTCATCATGTTGGAAGTCCTCAATTGGTATCCAACCTAACCGCTCCTCGAGATGATCGAAAACCGAATCAAACCTCGAAGGAGATGTCCCAGAGAAGACCAATCCCTTCCACTCCTTGATTGGGAACTCCACGAGATTGTCCCTGTCGGACGGGAAGCCCTCTACTCCTTCGAACTCCGGCATATTCCTGAACCGCCCGTCAAGTCCGAATGTGCGACCGTGGTAGCCACACCTGATTGAAGAGGAGTTGCTAGGTTCGGTTATGAGAATCATTCCTCTATGCGTGCAGACATTCGACAGGCACCTCAATTTGCCCGAGTCCGTTAGTGCCATGGCCTCCCCGACAATTCCCTCCATGTGATCCAGGGGAATTGATTTCACACCTTTCAATTGACTCCTATGGGCCGCAAAGTGCCAGTATTCGCCGAATCCGGAAAGTATACTCTGGTGGCTCTCCTCCTGAGTGTAGTACCTGGATGGCAGGGTCATGGACCTGGAGATGTCGGGGTCAATCGGATGACTCATCCACGCTCGCCTCAGCCACAATTACTCTAGCGGCCCTAAGTACTCTTTCATG
>JAYZLP010000044.1:0-3997 GCA_036154155.1 Thermoplasmatota archaeon
AGGAAGTGAAAAGGCGCCTATTGCCGTTGATCAAA
Organism: Thermoplasmatota archaeon; assembly: GCA_036154155.1. Classification (GTDB taxonomy): domain Archaea; phylum Thermoplasmatota; class Poseidoniia; order Poseidoniales; family Thalassarchaeaceae; genus MGIIb-O5. The sequence continues at coordinate 36 of JAYZLP010000044.1, forward strand.
GTTAGCGCAACCAACAGATTCCTGATGAATAGAGTGGGAGACCGTGGTTTCAAGATGGTAGCCAATCATTGGATGAGGGACCAGAAAAAGAAAGGGGATGGACTTGAATTCATGCGTTGGGTATACCGCCCCGGATTCTTCAGAAGGATGATCTGGCCAATAGCCAGATTCGGGATGCTAAGGAATAAGGTGATGTCTGATGGGAGAAAGGTGCTAAGGATGCCCTTCAGGGGCGCCCTAAAGAGGGATGACTGGGAACCAAGTGAAAGAGCGTTGGAAATTGGGGAGCAGTGGCGGTCAATTCAGAGAGGAGGAGGGGGCGTGTCCTTCTCAGATACCGACGCCTAACTCACCAGTAGCCTTCCGTTTCATTGATATGGCGCCACTCACTGGAAACAATATGACGTCATGGCCAGATATGGAGGCAATGCAGAACAACCTAGTAAACTACGGAGTTACTGATAACGGAATAGCTGTTATCGAGCTGTGCTCCGACTCAGCCGGTGAACCGCTCTCCGAGGGCAAAACTTCGGTTAACACATACACTCATGCAATGATGAGGGATATCGATGAAGCTGTTCTAAGGGCCAGGTTTGATGATGATGTTACTGTAATCATTCTAACTGGTCACGGTGAGAAGTTCTTCTCCGCTGGAGCTAGCATTAGCATGCTTGACTCCGTCAGTCCGGGTTTCAAGTACTTCTTCTGCCTACATGCCAACGAAACACTGAGCAGACTTGAGCAGACCCCTAAGCTAGTCATAGCTGCACTAAATGGTCACGCGGTAGGAGGCGGTCTGGAGATAGCAATGGCCGCGGATATTCGAATCGGAAGGAAGGATTCTGGACAGGTTGGCCTGCCCGAGGTGTCACTAGGGGTCCTAGCAGGAACGGGCGGGACTGCTCGTCTCTCGAGGCTGGTTGGCAAGGCGAAGTCTATGGAAATCATGGTAACAGGAAGGAAGTTCTCCTACGAGGAGGCGAAGGAGATGGATCTTGTCCACGATGTCTGGCCGGGTAGCCTCTCAGACTTCCGTCAAGACATACTAGACTATGCTGGGCAATTCACACTACCATATGCTGCCAGTAAGGCCATTGGCAACATTAAGCGTAGCGTACAGAGCGGCATGGAGATTCCATTGGAGTACCACCTCGCATTGGAGAGGGAATTGCAATCGGATCTCTTCCAAAGTGTTGATGCGAAGAAGGGGATTGCCGCGTATGTTAACAGGGAAGTCCCTGAATTTGAGGGCAACTAATCGAAGAGAGGATTTGTTTTACCTAGTACATTGGAGAAGTGAAAGAATGGCAGATGCAGAAGTGGTAAAGAGCTACACAGAGAATTTTGAGACTTGGATCAATGACTTCAACGAATGGCAGACTAGGATTGGATTCGACCCATCATGGCTCGGGGATTACAGGTTCGACATCAAGTTCGACTGGGATACGGCTGGAGACACGATAGAATTTGGAGACTTCACAGGCAGACCAAAATGGGAACGAAGAATGCAGATCCCACAACAGACGATTAGGGATGCCATCATCAGTATGGTCAGTGTGCAGGGAGATACTGAGTTTGCCTCGGTCGAGCAGCAGAACCACCTACTCGCTACGGCACCAACTGAATATGACAAAAAGTCAGCACTCCGAATAATGTGCGAAGAGCAGCGTCACGGGTGGCAGATGGCATACTTGTTGTGCACATTCTTCGGGGAACAGGGAGTCAGGGAGGCATCTAAGTTGCTTGAAAGAAACGCCCAGGAGGGAACTAGGATTCTAGGCTCATTCAACGAGCCAATCGACCATTGGCTGGACTTCTTTATGTTCACCCACTTCATAGACAGGGACGGCAAGTACCAACTGAAGATGCTCAGTACATCTTCATTCAAGCCTCTTGCCGCTAGCATGGGACCTATGCTCAAGGAAGAGTCATTCCACCTAGGTACAGGAGCAAATGGACTAAGGAGGATCGTCAAACAAGGGGTCATTCCCTGTGCACTGATACAGAAGTACGTCAACAAGTGGGTAAGCACTGGGTTGGACCTCTTCGGGACAGACGACTCAACTAGTGCGCAATGGGCTTACGTCTATGGCATCAAGGGCAGATACGATGAGCGGGAAGCGGAGAGCCCTGCGGACAGAGAGCATCTGAATGAGGCTAGTAGGGAGCTCTACTTCCAGGAGTTGCGCGAAGAGATGCGTCGAATCAGCAAGTCCAGACACGAAGGAGAGCCTGAGCTATTCATCCCGTCTGATAAATTCAAGAGGGGGATTGGCAAGTATGCCGGGGAGAACTACACTGTTCATGGCGAGCCTTTCGAGGGCAGCGACGAAGATTGGGAGGAGTATCTTAAGTCGGTACTGCCCACGGAAGAAGACGAGGATCGGCTTGTAAATGAATACATGAAGCAAGAGTGGATCCAATACAGAGAGTGGAAAGGCTGAGCGGGAGGTTTTGCTTATGCAGTATCACCCACTATCGTTTTTTGACAAGAAGAAATGTGACCACTTCTTTGAGTTCCTAACTGATTACTTCCACAAGCACCACCACTCGGATGATCAGGACGCTGACGGGTATGAGGGGCTACTTTACAGAGTCAGGAGGCCGTATACTCCCGAGATGCTAGACATGATTGATAATTGGATGGGGCTATCCGATAGAGACTGGAGAGATGAGACGGAGAGGGAAGTGATGCTTTCTCTGTATGCAATCAGGTATCCAGACACCCTTTTGATCGAGAGTCTTACTGAGTCAGCTAGATCCGATATAGCAAGGCTGTCCGCTTATCTCCACTTCACCCATCACACCTACTCAATTTGGGACGAGGATACCCTCAAGGGCCTGTCCAAGCTTGGAATCGAGATCCCAACGACTGAGGTCGCAGATCCATTCATCTATGGCGCCTATGTGTCGGCGATCGAGTTATTGAAAGACGTTGCACCGTTCACTTGCTTCTTGGAGCATGATGTGCCTCGGCAACGCCTTTTCCAGGCAGCTCTTGCGGCTTATGGCAGGGAGTGATTGAATGGAAATCAGGACCGTCGCCGTGATCGGCGCCGGAACAATGGGCGCGGGAATAGCTCAGATTTGTGCCCAAGCTGGATGGGAGACACGCCTCTACGACACGTTCCCCGAGGGACTTGCTAAGGGGATGAGTTCTATCGAGTCCTTTTGGGACAGAGGAGTAGAAATCGGGAAAACCACTGAGGAACAGAAGGGTGAATGGTCAGCGAACTTGAGTGCTTCCGGAGACATGTCCGAGGCGGTATCTGAGGCAGATCTAGTGATCGAGGCAGTGCCTGAAGTTATGGAACTCAAGCGAGAGGTATTCAGAAGTTTAGAGGAGTTGGCGCCCTCTCATGCGATACTGGCGACAAATACATCTGGCCTGAAAATCAGTCACATCGCGGACTCTACAAATTGTGGGGACAGGATAATCGGGATGCACTTCTTCAACCCTGTGCCATTGATGAAGCTACTAGAGATTGTACGTCATGACGGGTGCTCCGACAAGACGGTTCAAGTGGCGCAAACAGTAGGTGCTTACATGGGGAAGGAGTCGATTCTGGTAAACGACGTCCCTGGTTTTGCAACGAGCAGATTGGGTGTGGTGCTTGGAAACGAGGCGATCCGGATGCTGGCCGATGGTGTGGCTAGCGCCTCCGATATCGACACAGCAATGCGACTTGGATATCGGCACCCGATGGGGCCCTTGGAGCTCTCTGACCTTGTAGGTCTGGATGTTAGGCGTGACATTCTAAACAGCTTGGCCGAGTCCTTTGAAGACGAGTCCTACAGGCCTCATGATTTACTCAACAGGCTAGTTTCCGAGGGAAGTCTTGGGAAGAAGGCCGGGAAGGGGATCTACAATTGGTCGGATGGAGGCAAGTCCGAACGAGATGACCTCCCGATGTGATGGCTTGGTGGTTGGAAGATGATTCCAGCGTGGATTGAGGGGATTG
>JAYZLP010000045.1:0-12666 GCA_036154155.1 Thermoplasmatota archaeon
ACTGAGCCGTTTTATCCGGCCTGAGTCCATGCGTAGCGCTTATGAGGAGCCGGCAGGTCGCCGCGACGCTGAGGAATCATTGTGGATGACAGTCTGAGCCCCCTAGTGCCTCTGGACATGTATGAGCTGCATGCAGTTCACATCGGAACCAACCAGAAGTCTGCCGACATGAAGCGCTTCTTGGACAGCTTCAGGCAGGACAGCAGTGGACTACACCACATTGACATCCGTCAGACCGATGCTCGCATAAGGACAGTGGCCAAGTTCCTATCCAACTACGACCCTAGCAGGATACTGGTTGTCAGCGCAAGGCAGTACGGACAGAGGCCCGCACGCAAGTTTGCCGAGGCAATCGGCGCGAAGAGGATTGTTGGCAGGTTCATCCCCGGGACACTTACCAATCCAAGGCTCAGGACATACATTGAACCAGAGGTAATTCTAGTCACGGATCCAGCAGCGGACTCTCAGGCACTGTCAGAGGCTGTCAGCTCAGGACTGCCCGTTGTCGGCATCTGCGACGCAAACAACAAGTTGCGCAACGTCGACCTTGTCCTCCCAGCGAACAATAAGGGTAGGAGATCCCTAGCTCTAATTTACTGGCTCCTGTCAAGAGAGACCCTGAAGATTCGCGACTCAATCACCGACGCTGATTGGGAGAGGTCCCAGAACGTAGATGACTGGGAATCCTCATTCTAGGCCATTATCCACCGTTATTGGGTGTATTGTGATAACTAGGAGTTACTGCCCATGCTCGTGAACGTCGAACAGGTCCCACTTTTCCTGGCTCCCATGGCAGGCGTCACTGACCTGGCCTACCGATTACTTGCCAAAGAGTGCGGCGCAGACGTCACAGTCACAGAATTCACAGCCGCATCTGGATTGACACGCAGAAACACGTACTCATGGCTAAAGGTCGAGTCAGACCCACGGGAGAATCCGTTCATCCCCCAGATATTTGGTGGCGACATCGGAGAAATGGCGAAAACTGTGGAAATGCTACACGACAGAGCTGACGTAATCGACATCAATTTTGGATGTCCAGCACCCAAGGTCTGCAGAAATGATGCAGGGGCCGCGCTACTCAGGGACCCTGACAGGGTTGTCTCAATGGTCAGAGCCTGCATCGACGTGTCAGATGTCCCCATCACGGTAAAGATGAGATTGGGAACGGGAAGTGGAGAGAACACAGCCTTGGAGATATCTCAGAGGCTAGAGAAAGAGGGCGTCGAGAGGATTTGCGTGCATGGCAGGACTCTGAGGCAGAGATACTCTGGCATTGCAGACTGGGAAGAAATACGTCAGATTTCAGAATCGGTCAACATACCCGTTGTGGCGAACGGAGATGTCGTCGATGCTAATTCAGCGATGTCATGCCTAGAATCGACTGGGGCATCTGGAATAATGATCGGCAGGGGGGCTATCGGAAATCCAACAATATTCCATGAGATCAAGAGAGATCTTGGTTGGGTTGATTCCAAACCCCCCTGGGGGCATGAAGACAAGTCTCTGGCTAGGAAGTGGTGCTGGGACCGGTATCTGGAACTCAGTGACGAAGTATATGGCCCCCAAGGAAGCAAGAATCTCAAGAGGCACGCTGTCTCCTTCACAAAGGGGCTCCATGGGGCCTCGGCAATGAGGGTCAGACTCCATTCGATCCAAGACAACAAGGAACTCGGCCTCGAGGTCAGCAACTATCTCGAAGGCCTCTCTAAGCTAGCAAATGTTGCCTAATCGGCAAGCGCCTCATCAAGCCTCAAGGCTACGGTTCGAAGCCTTCTGAGAGTCCTATCCGCATTTCTCATCACCCTTTCGGAGACAGTATCCCCGTCCCTCCCTGCGATTCTGAAGCCGTATGGCATCCTCCCTCCGAGGGTGTTCAGCAGAACTTTCTGAGTTTCGAGGGGGACTGATTCCAGAATCGACTGCACGCTCTCAATGTTCAGCGTCTTCTTTTTCGCCCCATTGACCAACTTCTTCGAAATGCCAACTTCAAGCCTGCCAAGCCCTCCCCTTGTCATCAACCACTCCTCGCCTCTGGCATCCAACTGCCTCATTACACCTAGGTAGACATCCTGTGCAATCCTATCCATCATGGGCACCCTCTCCACAATTCCCGCAGATCTCATCCTCTCTATCGCCCGACCCACTCTCGATCTGGTTTCTCCCACCTTGTCCGAAAGTGCTAGGACTGTTATTGCAGAAGTTCCATTCGCCAGCTCTTCAAGCACGATTCTTGCAATCCTGTCATCAGACCTAGCTCGATCTCCGGATAGGCCAAGGTCATTGACAAGCGAGTCTAACCTATCAGCGCCGTCAACACTTGCACTAGGCTCAGCAATCATTATCCTGAATTCTGGAATCTCTTCCTCCATTGGAATCGACATCCGTTCGTCGGACTCCACCACAAACCCCCCGAACTCCGACATCCTTAGTTTCAGAATTGCCTTTGCCTCGGCAGTCATTATTTCTACGGCAGCAGAGATTGACCCCCCTCTGAGCACGTGAACATGCCATCTACCATCCGTCTCTGCCGAAACTAGTCCGGATTCCCTCAGCTTCACCAATTGATGATGTACGCCAGTTTGGGACAAGCCGGAGGCCTCCCCGAGCGATTTAGCGTCCCATCCTGCCAGGGGCTCCGAAAGAAGTGCCTCCCTCATCAGCCTGTGGAGCGCCCCTTGTGCCTCATCTAAGGTCCCAGACTCGCTTTTTCTGCGAACTAGGCCCATTGAATCGAGTATCCAGGACAGAAGAATGTCCGGGTCCTTGCTGCCCGTGGGCATCGGTAGTTCCACCAGCCTAATTCTGAACACGGAGCGGCCCCGGGAGAAGGGGTTCAAGAGAATTCGCCGTGATGCGTGCATTTTGGCATCATTAGAGCCCCAATTCGAATTAGCGGCTAGCACTCTACTCTAATGTCCAGCCAAGGGTAGTCAACCTTCGATCCGCTAAGCCCGCTCAGGTGAGGTGCTAGGGACAGGCCACTTTGATTCAGAATCCCTCTGTCCCTGAGTACTGAGATGGCAGAGTGAACCGAAGCCCTCGATCTACCGAGATCACGAGCTAGCTGAGCCTGGGAGCTAGGGACATCCGACTTGGTCAGTCTCGCGACCACCACCCTCTGTACCTCTGATAGGCCAACAGGCATCATTGCGGCTGCTCTTCTCTCATCCTCGACCCCCGTTCCCTCCAGTATCTCGATCTGGGCAGGAGCTCCCGCGTAATAGCACGTCCTCCCGTTAACAGGAACCACTGTCACTGAACCTTCCCTGGAAAGAATGTCCAGATGGTGCCGAAGGGTTCCATTGGCAGCTTCGAGGCTCCTCTGTAATTCTCTGAAGTGAATTCCGGGCGACCTTTCAAGTGTATTCAGGATCCTCCTCCTGAGCGGGTGCTCCCAATCCCTCTCTCTGGGGGCGACCAGAGTTCCCTGTGCCGCGGGTACGAAGAAGGGGGAAATTGCACCTAGGCCAAGAACCGCACCAGCCATTGCGCCAATTGAATCAACTAACCAGGGATGGGATTTTCTCCACTGCCCAATTAGAGCCATAGTACTGTTGGTCTACCTATGGGGTTTTAATCATGCGTCTACAAGTTCACCAAATGCTCGTTATGCAAACGTGTCACTTAGGCCCGGTAATTCGCCCCTGGTGTATCTTCATGTAGGCCACGAGAGGACCAAGCAACCTTCCCGCCCTTCTGCCGTGTTCCGTGAGGCTATACTTCACCCTAACAGGCGGACCTTCCTCAACAACCCTCTGGACGAGACCATGGTCGACACAAGTAGTCAGCTTGTCTGAGAGGGTTCTGCTGCTGATTCCCCTGAGCAGCCCCCTCATCTCATTGAACCTCCTGTCTCCCGCAATGTACAGAGTCGCTAGGATCTCTGTGGTCCACCTAGAGCTGAAAACCGAGAAAGCGTCCACGGCTGCATCGACCTCCCAGCCGACATCGAACTCCTCGTCGTTATACTTCGCGAAAATCCTCCTGATGTCGCTACCCTCGACCATAACATCGTCAATTGATCGTTGTACCTTGTTCACGTCCGTCTTAGTCAACCGTAGTGTGGAGTGGGCAGCCATGTGAAACAGGTTGGCCACAAGGTATCTAGTGTATAAAATGCACCTACGTGTAATCACCATAACCTATCCAATCATATATGCGAGCTTGTTGGCTTGGTGTGAATACTGCACTAAGTATTAGGAGGAAACCAAATGGATAGATTTCTGGAGAATTGGATAGACGAGACGATTGACAGCAACGAGGCAAAGATGGAAGTAAAGATCTCTAGGGTTAGGGTTAGAGACATCATCTATGCATTTATTGCAAATTATAGATCTCCCGCCTGGTCACAGTCCCCATCAAGAAGCATGTAGCTCAGATGAAGATGTAGTATCCTGCAAATGCTAGGATCAGGAAAAGAAGAGCCCTGCCTAGGCTCTGCTCGAACTGTCCCGACGTAAGTCCAACCTTGGGCTGCTGCGACTTAGGCAACGGCCTGTGGCATTCCGGGCAGTATTTCTTGGTATAATGACGCTCGTCTTTGACAACGAAGCCAGGATGTGGTCCCCCCCCTCCTGATCCGCCCCCAGCTGGACCACCATATCCAACTGGAACGTCCTCTTTCCCTCGTTCTTCATTGGGGCTGTCGCCAGCCCAACCACAATGTGGACATCCGTATTCCATGATAGTCCAGTTACGATGTCAGTATTCAGTCTTCTCACTTGCCAACATACTCTGGCTTGCGACCTTCGATCAGTGCCGATAGCCCCTCAAGGGCATCCGCAGTTCCGAAAATCTCCTCAAGTCCTTCTAGCTCCTTTGAAAGCCCTTCATCCAAGTCATCACCTGTTCTGACTGCCTCGTCGAGAAGGCGACTCGCCATTCGTAAAGCTACTGGGGCACAACGAGAAAGGAGCTTGAGTTGCCTTCCGACGGCCTTGTCGTTCGGATCGAAACCATCCGGGCACTCTCCAGACGAGATTGAATCCATATTTGGGCCCGAAAAGAAAGATGAAGCAAAGGCAACAACTGGGCTGGACTCATCGCTGGGACTGCCCGGATATTTGTTCTCTGGCTTTGTCCCCAATAATGAGAGGATAGTGGAGTCCACCTCCGAGGGGTCAACCAGGTGGGTTACCAGGCCCAATGCTCTGGCAGTAGAGGCATCGAGGAAATTACCAGCCAGAACTGAATATCTGGCGCACTCTATGCCACAAATCCGGGTCGTCCTCTGAGTCCCGCCGAGACCGGGGTAAATTCCAATCCCCGTCTCTGGGAAGCGGAATTGAGTCCTCTTTGTTCCTATTCTGTAGTCACAGGCCAGAGCCAGTTCAAGACCCCCTCCCAGTGCTAGTCCCGTAGTTAGGGCGATGGTGGTTTTCTCGCTTCGTTCCAGTTTGTCAAGAACCTCGTGGCCATTTGCTGTGAAATCGTAAATTTCTCTGAAAGAATCCGCCCTTAGCTTGTCGACAAAGAACTTCACGTCGGCACCGGCAACGAATGCCTTCCCAGCACCCTCTAGGATAATCGTGGAAACCTCATCCATAGAATTCAGATTGTCCAGACAGTCTCCCAGTTGGTTGACCAGAGTCACGTTCAGGGCATTCATCGCCTCGGGCCTATTCAGCCTCACCATGGCGACCCCTTCCGAGACTTCAACATCGACGTATGAGAATTTGAAGGCGCCATCCTGCTCCTTGAACCAAGTCGGTAACTCTAGATCCGCTAGATCGGAATATGATGAGGCCATCTCAATCGCTTCTCCTATCCCGATCTTGTTGGCGATCTCGAAGGGCCCCATTGCCCATCTGAGACCCACTTTGGCGCCCCTGTCAACGTCTTCCATGGAGCAGACCTCCTCTTCCACGATCTGTGCTGCGACTGAGAAAACCTGGCCTAGCAAGCGCTCACGGATTATCTCAGCAGACTCGTCATCGCAATCCCCCTCCTCGTCTATTTCCCACATTTCGCCTGATTCTACCAGAGAACGAAGACTCGCAGCCCCCCTGAATCTCTCAACTCCTAGTTGTTCTGAAAGGTAGTCAGTGGAGTGAAGGGCTATGGGCGGTCCAGTCAGATTCATGAGCGCGAATGGCCCCATTCCTATTCTGAAAGCCGAGCGCGCGACAGCGTCAATTTGAGCCGTTGTGCCAACCCCTTCCTCCAAGAGAAGGCAGGCCTCGTTAAGCCAGGGGACAAAGAAGCGGTTGACGACGAAACCCGGCCTGTCTTTGCAGATGATTACGACTTTGCCCATGGTTTTGCAGTATTGCTCAACCGCTCGAATGGAGTCGGAAGACGTAGTCTCAGCGGGAATGATCTCGATTAGCCTGTTCTTGGCTGGGTGGTAGAAGAAGTGAAGTCCAACAAAACGATCAGGACGCCCTGTCGCCATGGCCAGATCGTTCACCGAGAGAGATGAAGTGTTGCTGGCGAGTATGGTGTGCTCATCGCAGACATCGTCGAGAATCCCGAAAACCTCAGTCTTGATGCCAAAGTCCTCGAAAACCGCTTCAATGACTAAGTCAGTACCGGGGTCAACATTGCCAGTTCCAACGACCCCCCTAATCCTGCTCTTGATTTGCTCGACCCTTTCCGGCTTGAAAATCCTGCGCTCAACGGCCTCTGAAAGGAACCCCGAGACAATCTCATGACCCCTATTGACCCATTTCTCCTCACGGTCCACCATCTGTACTTCGAAATCCTCCTGCGCGCTCTTCTGCGCAATACCGGAACCCATGTTCCCCGCACCGATAACTGCCACTTTCTCTATGGGTCGCATGCATCGCCCACAAGTGTTCAATCCATGAATGCAACGGAAGAATGGTAGCCGTGTTCCATCAGCAACATATTCAGACACCTCCCCTATCCCGAGTTATGATGAGACGCGGCTTCGCGGTTGGCCTGATTCTAATTTTCCTCCTTTCCTCGACTTCACAGGTGGTTTTCGCTAATTCAACGGGCAAAACGGGGAGCTCAACCTCTGGGTGTACCTGTCATTACAACAGCTCCCCCATTTCCCCCAGCCTCAGTGGCTTGCCGTGGGGTGCAGGTGGATACACGCCCGGATCGACATACTCGCTAACCTGGGATGGCGGCCCACACATATCAGGGGATGGAGGATTCAACCTATACGCAAGCGATGGCTCATGGTCCAACCTAGGCTCGCAGGTCCAGCTTGCAAACGGCGAGCTGACTCACAGCAGCGACTCTCTGCGCTCATGGTCTGCGGACTGGACTGCCCCAGCAGCGGGATCTGGCGATGTCACATTCAATCTAGCAGTGCTGTACGCCAATGGAAACAGCCAGAATACTGGCGACAGCTGGGGAACGGGAACCTGGACACTCTCCGAGGCGGGCCCCACAAACAACCCCCCTACGGCTTCCAACGTCCACTACGTCCCAAGTGACCCAACCAAGGCTACCGGGCTTGGTGTATCATACACCTACGACGATGCCGATGGCGACTCAGAGCAGGGCACTACGATCAGATGGTACCGAGACGGGCTTAGAGTCTCCCAAATCGATGACCAGACTGACGTTCCCAACAGTTGGATAGCAAGGGGCCAGAGCTGGAGGGTCGAGGTGACACCAAGTGACGGCAACGACGACGGCGACACTGTCTCGTTGAATCCTGTAACCATAGGCAATACTGTTCCAATTGCTAGGAATCTAGTGGTATCGCCAAACTCTCCCTTGGATACAGACGACCTAACAATGGATTGGGAGTATTACGACTTGGATGGTAATCCCCAGGACACACAGCAGACAACCATTCATTGGTTCCTGGATGGCTCAAGGGTCACTGAGTTGGATGGCGAGTCATCGGTATCCAGCATCATGATTAGGTCCGACGATGAGTGGGAGGTAGCGATAACCCCGCATGACGGCACGGACTTCGGCGACACGATAACCAGTGGCAAGATAATCATCGGATCATCAAACAATCAGCCCACTGTTAACGGCTACGTTAACCCCCCGGGCAATGCCGTAACATCCGACGCCCTGCAACTCTTTTACTCATCATTCGACTCCGACGGCGACATAATCCAGGATGTTGAGATTAGATGGTACAGGGATGGAGTTAGGGTCGCTGCTTTCAACGATGAACAGACGGTTGACCCATCCTTCACTTCCAAGGGAGAAACATGGTACTCCCAAGTCAGAGTTTTCGATGGACTGGTATGGTCAGAGTGGTTCCAGACGGGCTCTGTGTTGATTGGAAACACTCCACCCGCGGTCACATCGATAACAATGCTACCAGAAGGCCCCCTCACCACATCCTCCGACTTGTCTGTGGTGTGGGAGCAGACCGATATTGATGGAGATCAGGAATCTGGCAGCCAAATCAGGTGGTGGGTTGACGGAGAGTGGGTAAAGGACTACGATGACATGACCACCATCCCATCCTCCCTCACAATCCGTGACCAACACTGGTCCGTCCAGGTTCTTCCGGGAGATGGAGAGTCACTGGGCTCCTCTATGAAGACCACGTCTAGGTCAATAGACAATGCAGCACCCTCCCCCCCAGAAGTCTCTCTCGAGAATACCCCTGTTGGAAACATGATGGAACAGCCCGACTCACTCTCCGACATGATTGCTGTAGCAATTTCAAACGACCCAGACGGGGAACCAGTCACATACACGTACACGTGGTTCAGGAACGGCTTCCACGTCCCCGACCTTGACGGCCAGTCGGTCGTTGACCAGTCGCGCATCGAGCCTGGCTCAACATGGGGGGTAGAGGTAACCGCCAGTGACCCATGGGGAACGCAGTCCTCTTCGTTCACTGAGGTCGTAATTGCAAATGTCGCGCCGAGCGCCTCTTGGGAGTCGCAGACATCGCCCCCCACTCCCGGTGCGATGGCTACATTCGACGCTTCCTCATCAAGTGACCCAGATGGAAGCATTTCCTCCTACCTTTGGGTGGTGAATGGCATCGGCCTAAGTGGCAAGACGGTTGATGTCCTCCTCCCCTCTGGAATCCACTCGGTTTCACTAACCGTGATTGACGACATGGGCATGACCGACACGATTTCCAATCAGATCACATTTGGAGACATCATAACCGTTCAGTCTCTCGAGGCGACAATCTCTGGAAGCACGGTGACACTTTCTTGGTCCGGCGATGCTTCTGATGAGTACAGGGTATACAGGTCGACTAGCCCAATAACGACCGTTGTCGGGCTGACCTCCATGGACGAGGCCCCTGGATGGGGCGAGCTAGTTCCCGTCCAAATGAACCCGGAGGGCACGACCTCGATGAATACATGGAGTGAGCAGGCCCCGGTAGCTACCACCCTGTATTATGTCGTCACAACGGTAGTCAACGGGAATGAGGTGGTATGGGTTGTAGACGGACAGAATCACGTCAGTGTCGATGCCAGCATGGCCGGAGAGTCAGCAGAGGATTCCGGAGAAGCATCCAGCATCTTGCCTCTGGCACTCATGGCCATGCTCTTCGTAATCGGCGCTTCAGCCATAGGGATAGCCATGGTTGAAAGAAAGAGGAGGTGGTCCTGATGTCCAGGACGCTAGTAATCGCCTCTGTCGTCGCACTACTGATGCTATCCAGCTCTAGTGTGGCCAACCCAGGGGGCAATGGGGACTCCGACCGAGACTACACCTGTGGCGGCTCATGCCACGGCGACCCATCCCTGAGCCTCCCCTCGGATGGCACAATCTCAATCTCCCAGGAGGGAGATGTTTTCGCTGGCCACGCCGTGGCCATCCACGTCAATGTGGCTGGCATGTCACTTTCGAGCAACAGGCTTCTGGGGACCTTCATACTAGGATCAATGGATGGTAATGCAGACCACCCAGAGGACCACGGATGGCACGTCATTCAGGACCCTAATGGAGGCTCCTCTAACTACGTCGAGACAGTAGTGCCGTCAAGCGGCTCGGTTACTCTGTCCTGGGTCCTCCTAGCGCCCGACGAAGCCGGCGTCCACAACCTGTTCGCGCAGATACATCACGGCGCGGAACCGAATTACGATGGAATGGCATACTCCGGTTCCTCAAGGGGCTACTCGATCGACGTTATGCCAGTTCCAGAAGGCCTCCCAGGGCTATCGCCAGATTGGACAGCCCCTGCATACCGGTCAAGTGGGAACGATGACCCCCTGGAAATCAGAACCGTCAACACGACCTCACTCTCCGTCCAGTGGATGCTAGAGGGCGAATGGTCGCCCCACAATGCCGAGGTAAGTTCCAATTGCGATGAATCGGAGGTCTGCAACAAATGGGAGGCACAGATCCCCGCAACCATGGGAGATACACGAATCCAGTACCAAATCACAGTCCAGAACGGATCTTTCTCAATGGAACTGCCATGGCTGACAATGGGCACTGGCCCAGCTCCCTTCGAAGGAGACATCTGGGATGCCAGGGTCCAGTCATTCGCCTTCGCCTTCCTGATACTTTCGTTCATCGTTTCCCTCCAGATTAGGTTCTCACCGTGGGATGGAAAGCACGAGCTAGACCAGACCCAAGAAGTAGTGGAGTCAGAAGCTCCACCCCCTCCCCCTGGGATGGAGGAAGATGCCCCTGCAGAAGACGATGAGTACTGGTCTAGATTGGTGCATTCAGAGGATAACCCCGGATGGCTCTGGGACCCCGTGGGGGAAGAATGGGTAGCAGACCCAAACTTCCAGGGAGGTGATCAGTGATGTTCGGGGCAGACACATTCCACACGGCAATGGCGGAGATCGTTGTCGGTACCATGGTCCTGGCAACGGTCTGCGCTGTTGGCTGCGCATCGATACGCTACATACCGGTCTCCGGGGACAAGAAGGAGTCCCTGATGGTGACTATGGACAAGGCCTCGATAGCTGGCTCCACAATGGCACTAGTCTTCATGCCAATCGCCATAATGAGTGGTAATTTCGCCGCAGAAAACACGGTTGGCAATGCCCTGCTTTACAACAAATTCGTCTACAGCGGGCTCGCTCTGGGTTTCTGGGCGGCTTTCGTGGTGGGGAGGATCAGGATGGGCCCCGGACTCTGGGAAGTCAGGCCACTGGCGATTCTCCAGTCCTCCACAGCAGTAATGGCGTTCCTGATGACCACGATGGCCTCCTCCATCGGGGGAAAACTTGTCAGGGGCGAGTCAATGTTCGACATCCTGCCTATATGGTTCCCTTCCGAAAGCGCCGTGGTGCTCCCGATCTGGGCTTCCGCGGTACTCATGGTGGTCGGTATGGCTGCATTGTTCGTGGTTTTCAGGATGGCCCCGAGCACCGAGCGCATAACGCTAGATTAGTTGGTGCAGTATCCTAACTAGCCGGTCGCAATGCCCCGCTGGGTCAAGCCTAGCCTCAGAAATCGAGGCCCTCCCATTTGCTGACCATGATGACCTATTCTCAGGGTCCCTCGCCTCAGTCAAGGCTAGGTGCCACTGGTCAACCCCCTCCCTCGGCAGGAGTCTTCCGGAGACGCCGTCTGAGACAGTCTCCCTGAATCCCCCCTCATCAACGAAGAGAGCCGGGGTTCCTACTGATTGGGCCTCTATCGGAGTCAGCCCGAACGGCTCACCGTGCGCCATGCTAACCACAGCAAGTGCCCCGCGATACAGGGAGGCCAACTCGGGAGAACTCAGCCTAGGCGCGAACCATATCCCAACCCCTTCGGCTTCAGCGTGCTCAGCGAGCCTGCGCAGATCTTCCTCGTCGCCTCCTCCAACATGTGCTAGGGATACCCCACTGCCAGATAGCATGGTTATCGTCTCCCATGTGCCTTTCACCCAACTGGCTCTCCCGACAGATACAACATACTCCCCTTGCATTCCTCCGACTCCTGCAGGCTCTTCCTCGCCCGCATTCTCGGGGAACTCATCGGAAACCACGCTAGGTAGAAGCACTCCGGAAGGTACGCCATAGACTTCAGAAATTCTTCCAGCGGTGTACGAGGAGTTCCCGCTGATTGATGAACGCCCCCTCTCGGAGAGCCCTCTAATCGCCGCGATGTCTCGCCGTCTAGCCCTAGTCAGCATCGCCTTGGTCAGCCCAAGGCTCCTCTTCGGGGACCCATCTATCCTTCTGTGCAGAACATCCTCATGAAGTCCCCTGTGCGGCTCTAGGAGGTGCAGATGAACAGGAACCCCATCGGGAATGTGTTCCAGAAGTGCGAGGCTACCGTCACCGCTAGTGAGGTGCACACAATCAAAACCATCCAGTGAGTCAATGAGCCCACCAATGGAAGACCAAGCCCTCGAGGCACTGTCCATACCGCTGTCCAAAACTGAAGACAGAACTCCCTGAGGAGGCCTCCAAATCTCTTGGGGGTGCATCAGATCCAATCCCAGGCTCTCGCAAGCGGCTCTCAATTCGCTTACGCTAGCCAGTGTTGCAACTGTGACTTCGAAACTCTCTGCGATCGCAGGCATATTCCTCAGAAGGTCCCTCTCGGCCCCTCCCATTGACTCGAAACTTCCCTTGGCAACAAGGAGCCTAGGCCGGGAACCACCTCCCCCCTCGCGATTGCCCGTCATCGATGACCCATCACCCGCCCTCGTTTAAGTCCGATACGCCTTGCTGATGGCGTGGTGAGGAGAGTATTGCTGGCCAGAGGGGCCGCCCTACCCGAGAGTTCGGGCCTAGGAAGGGCCCACTTTTCCATCGAGTCGCTCCTCCAGAAAGCCCTAGTTCCTAATTGGACAAAGGT
>JAYZLP010000046.1:0-46957 GCA_036154155.1 Thermoplasmatota archaeon
TATGTCTGACGACCATGACGACCATGACGACCATGACGACCATGACGACCATGACGACGATCACGATGACCACTCAGATGAGGAAGGCGACCATGACGACGACCATGACGACCATGACGACGATCACGATGACCACTCAGATGAGGAAGGCGACCATGACGACCATGACGACGGAGAAGAGATAACTCCTGAGACAGCTCTAGAGCACTTCGACACGAATGGTGATGGATCTCTGTCTTGGGATGAATTCTTGGTGGCATGGAATGAAGGTGAAGATGACGACCATGACGACGACCATGACGACCATGACGACGATGACGACGACCATGATGATGAACACGAAGTAGAAATGTCCGCATTGATGGAAATTTTCAATGAGAGCGACACAAACATGGATGGCCTCCTAGACATCAATGAACTGGAGGAATTTATCCACGAAGTTATGGAATTAGAAGGAGATGACCACGAAGGACATGAACACGCAGAAGCTGAGAAGGTAATCCAGAATCCAGGTGCTTGTCCAGTTGACACAAACATCCAGGTGTTCCACATGGAGGCGGGCGAGCACGTCCTAGAGTTCGAGTCTGAGCATGATGAGGACTTCAACATGGCCGTCCTCAAGATGCTAGGCGGACATGCGCACCACCATCACGACCATGACGACCACTCAGATGAGGAAGGCGACCATGATGATCATGACGACGAGGACGACCATGGCGACGAGATGTGCCACAACACAGACACTCACGAGAACTACGAGTCGACTGAGGAAGACTGCGAGGCAGCGGGCCATATGTGGACTGGAGACGACGACCATGGCGACGAGATGTGCCACAACACAGACACTCACGAGAACTACGAGTCGACTGAGGAAGACTGCGAGGACGCTGGACATGTCTGGATGGGGCATGAGGACCATGACCTTCCAGAGATCCATGCTGATCGCGTTGCTCATACTCTTTCGTTCCCTGAGGACGACCACGACGACCACTCAGACGAGGAGCATCATGAGGCAGGGGCTGTTGTTATTCACATCGAGGTAGAAGGCGATTACGGGTTCGCTCTACCCAACGACGTAGAGCTCTACGTATTGATGGCCGAGGGTGGACACGACGACCACGACGACCACGACGACCACGACGACCACGACGACCACTCAGACGAGGAGGACGACCACGACGACCACGGAGGTGAGATTGGAGCTGATGACGACGAGGCATTCGACTACGACCCACACAGCTGGCTTGACCCCCTGGCGTTCAAGGAGCAGGTAAACCTAGTACTGGAGAAGCTAACCATGACTTTCCCCGACGGAACCGAAGTATTCGCAGCAAACGCAGAGGGCTACTCGTCTCAGCTAACTCTACTGAACGACCGCTTCGAACAGGCGTTCGGCGAGCAAGGCACCTGCGTCACAGGCGGACACGACAAGACGATTGTGGCTAACCACAACGCGTACTCTTACATGTCAGTAAGGTATGATATCGAAATAATGACGGTGCACGGATTGGACCCTGAGGGCGAGCCTTCTCCAGCGCAGGTCGCCGAGGTTGTAGAGCACATCAAGGAGGAGGGAATAACTGTCCTCTTTGTCGAGGAATTCACTGATCAGTCCGCTGTACAGAGCATCGTTGATGAGACTGGAGTGGAAATTCAGATTCTATACACCATGGAGATGAGTCCCAGCGACAGTGAAGACGACTATATGTCGATGATGAACAAGAATCTCGTGAACATAGTCAGTGGAATTGGATGCTAATAATCAGAGAATGATAGTTCCAATGAAAACATGGGGAAGGTGAAGATATGATGTCAATTGACTTAGTTCCGATGATTATTGTCGGGTCCATTTTCTTTGCCTTATCTGCACATTTGGGGGTTGAGTATGTCAGAGCTAGGCTTTCTCAGAATGACTAAGCGATCATCGGAATGCAATACATTGATGCCTTGGGGACGGCATCGTCCCACGAGGTGAGCTCCATGTCGTCGGATGTTGTCGGTGGAATCCGGTTGGAAGAAACTATCCTCGAAGTCTCCAAACTGTCAGTAGTCCGTTCCGGTAATGTGATCATCAAAGACATCGATCTTACCGTTCGAAAGGGTGAGTTCGTCGGAATAGTAGGGCCCAATGGCAGTGGCAAGTCAACATTTCTCCTAGCGATTCTTGGAATTCTCAAACCCCATACCGGCGGCATTTTGATTTACAATAGCTTGCCCATGTCGAGGAAACTACACAAGAGGATAGGATGGGTATCCCAAGCGGCATCAAACCTTCCTCGGGACATCAGAATAACTGTGCGCGAACTGGTTAGACTGGGCACTCTGAATTCAAGCAATATGTTTGATTGGTCAGACAATGGCCGTCGTGAGAAGGTGGATGAAGCAATCAAAATGACAGGTCTAAAAGATGTAGAAAACACCGATATTGGAAGCCTCTCTGGTGGACAAAGACAGCGTGCCGTGATAGCTCGAGCATTAGCGACGGAAGCTGACTTCATCTTACTCGATGAGCCCCTGGTAGGTATCGATCGTGATGCAAGGAACTCTCTTCTGAGATTACTGGACAAACTATGTCATGAGCAAGGAAAAACGATTCTGATGGTCTCTCACGATTTGGCCGCAATACGACAAACGGCACATAGGATGATATTCTTGGAGGAGAAAATTCGATTTGATGGCCCCACAGAGAACTTCCCCGATTTAGAGAAGCTCGCCGATCTTCGGGGCATTGAGCCTGTTCATGGGGAAGGGCATGATCACCAAAACAACCATTTGAAGGAGGAGTAATGATGGGCTTAGGTACTACGATATTGGAGATCACCGCCCCTCTGTTGGAAATTATTTCACCGTTAATGCCTGGAGAGATCTTCCCTTATTTCTTCACCATGGAGATGTTCCAGCGAGCATTGCTAGCAGCCATATTGGTTACAATAGTCGCTGGTTTCCTAGGGTCTTTCCTTCTGATACGCAATCTTGCATTGATCGGTGACGGACTTGCCCACGTTTCATTTGGCGGAGTGGCTGTTGGTATAGTCCTCGGCTCCACATCTCCTTTGTGGTATGCACTAGTTTTCTCTGTAACCGCATCCATAATGATCCACGAATTGCAATCAAGGGAAATTCTCACCGGGGACGCGTCAATCGCAATTTTCCTTACGGGGATGTTGGCACTGGGACTTGTGATATTACGTATCCAAGGAGGGGGGATAACGACTGATATTGAAGGATATCTGTTTGGAAACCTTCTACTGATCGATGAAAACGATCTAGACATGATCGCCTCGATATGCCTTGCATCGATTGTGTTGTTGGGCCTCATTCATTCATCCTTGCTTGCAAGTACCGTTGACCCCCTGTCCGCCCGAATCCAGGGGCTCCCCGTTCGGGGCATCGGCCTCATGTTCAGCATCATTACTGCAGCAGTAGTCGTTAGTATGGTGCAAGTGGTCGGCACTCTTCTGGTCACAGCATTGTTGGTGACTCCAGCGGCCACCGCACAGCTGATTGGCCGTAGCTTCAGATCCTGTCTTATTTTGACCCAGACCTTCGGATTAAGTGCTGTCTTTCTGGGACTATATTTCTCAGCTGAATTGGATACGGGTAGCGGTTCAATGATCGCTTTAGTCGCGGCTACTATCTTTTCCATCGTCGCAATCTCTCAGCTAATCGTCAAGACTTTCGTAAGACCTTTAGAAAATTAGAAGCAAGACCTAATTTTACTTCTCAAGGATGTGTCTTTAGATCAGAGACCCGATTAATGATCACAGGATGTTATCGACTATCTCATCGAGGTCCTGGCCTCGCCCGCAGTAGTGGCACCTGACTTCTAGAGGATCGGTGCTGACTACCCTGAGCTTCTGTGGCATTGGCTCTCGTGCGTTCTGCGTTATGCAGTTGGAGAACGTGCAGCTGGCAACATTGACCAACTCCTCATTCAACTCGACGACCCTCTTCTCAGCGACACCGTAGTTCCTGATTATCGCGACGCTGGCGTGAGGGGAAATCAGGGCGAGCCTGTCCAGCTCCTCCTGGCTAAGCTCCAGGTCCTCGATCTTCAGCACGTCCTTCCTGCCCATCTTGTCGCTGGGGACGTTCATCACTAGGGAGACAGGGTTTGACCTGTTGGTGTCTATCCTGAGCATCCTAATCACCTGAAGCGCGTGTCCAGCGGGAATGTGGTCAATTACAGTGCCATTGCAGATGGCCGTGACCCTCCTCATCTCACTCATTACTTCACCTTCTTCGGAACTTTTACGCCTAGGCATCTGCATAGCAGTGCCATCCTTGTGGGAACCCCATTGAATGCCTGCTGGAAGTACCTGGCGTTCTTGGTATCGTCAAGGCTGGGGTGCAGTTCGCTGACGCGTGGGAGTGGGTGCATCACAATCATCCCGGCCTTGACCCCCGTCATGTCGGATGAATCGAGCATGTATATTCCCGCGACCTTGGCGTACTCGTCGTCATCAGGGAAACGCTCCTTCTGGATCCTGGTCATGTAGATGACATCTGCCTCTGTAACAACCCCGCTCAAATCGTTAGTCTCAGTGACCTCCGCTCCGTGCTCTCGAAGGTCTGAGACTATCTCAACGGGCATCTTGAGGCTCTCTGGTGAGACCAGTGTCAAAGTAGCACCGAACCTGACTAGTGCATGGGACAGGCTGTGAACCGTCCTCCCGTACCTGAGGTCGCCGACAAGAGCCACATTGAGTCCCTCCAAGGTCCCATGGGCCTCCCTTATTGTGAACAGGTCAAGCATGGTCTGAGTGGGGTGGTTTCCAGCTCCGTCTCCAGCATTCAGTATTGGAATCCCAATCGCATCGGCGCTGTACTGGGCCGCTCCCTGCTGTGGGTGCCTTATCGCTGCCACATCCGCGTAACCATCGATCATCTGCATCGTATCGAAGAGGGTCTCCCCCTTCGCCACCGATGTGCCTACAGACGTGAAATTCAACACGGATCCACCAAGTCTCTTCATTGCTGACTCGAAGGACATCCTAGTCCTTGTCGAGTTCTCGAAGAACATGTTTGCCAGGACTTTCCCCTCCAGAAGTGGAAGGTGAATTTCCCCCTTGGCGACTGGAATGAGCCTTTCTGCATCATCAAGAATAGACATGATTTCCTTGTTGGTGAGATCATCCATAGTCACGACGTCGGACATCTTTCTCCACTCGACCCGGCAGTGACTAGGTCATATGTGTTGTCATCGGTGATTATTGCAGCCTGACACGATACCGTCGGCTTGATGTGGGGTGCGCCACCCCCAGTATTGATGATAATCAGCCGGACACCGCTCCGCGTGTCTTTCTGCGGAGGCGGAACGGACCTAGACTGGTTCTCAAACTCGGAAGGGTCCGGCGGGATGGTGACCTCGATGGCATTGGATAGGCACATCCATGTAACCGTGAACCGCAGATTCGACGAATTGGTCAGGGTTTCATACTCGAAGATGGAGTTAGTGGAGGATTTCGAGGATCTAGAGCACGAGCTCGTGAGGGAGGCAATGAGGATGACCGGAGTTACTTCTGGAGTGGAGATAACAACCATAGCTGATATTCCCTCAAGAGGCACTGGCCTCGGCTCTTCTTCCTCTGTCACCGTCGGACTCCTGAATGCGCTACACGCCTATGCGGGCCACGACCCCTCGCCAAGGCAACTTGCGGAGCAGGCCTGTGAAATCGAGATAGACATACTAGGCCAACCAATAGGAAGACAGGACCAGTATGCCGCTTCATTCGGGGGGATAAACAGCATTTCTTTCGGCAGAGGGACTGCCGAGGTGATCCCTCTTGATGTCTCCACGAAAACGAAAAACAGGATGTCTGAGGAGTTCACATTGGTTTTCACTGGGATGACGAGGAGTGCAAGCGAAGTTCTCAGCGAAGACCCTGAAAGTGAGGCAGACAAACTATCCAGGCTTCGAGAGATAAGGGAGCATGCCGATTCTGCTAGAGACATGCTCGAGTCGGGGGACCTATCTGGCTTGGGCGGACTGCTGAAAGCCACTTGGGAAAAGAAGAGGGGAATTTCTTCCGGCGTCTCTATCGACGAGATAGATGAGATATACGACCAGATTATGGACAGCGGGGCTACCGGAGCTAAACTCCTAGGGGCTGGAGGAGGGGGATTCTTCCTAGTTCACGGAAATGCGAAGACAAGGGAAGAGCTGGGCAATCTGGGACTAGTAACAATGCCCCTCGGCATAGATGAGCAAGGCTCTACAATAGTGCACAGGGGTTAGCGGCATGGGATCCAGAACCAAGGCATTGGCATTGGTATCTCTAATGCTAATTTCCATTGTCCCGGCCATAGCCTCGGCTCATGACGACCCAGTCTCACTTAACGACCCCTTTTCCGAACTTGACTCCGACATCTCAGACCTCCTTTTGGATTGGCAGGTTCCCGGAGCACAAGTCGCAGTCATGTACAATGGCTCCCTGGTCTTCAACAAGGGATACGGCATCTCCTCCAACGGTACTGACGAGGGAGGCAATTACTGGTCCTCGCAAGTAACGGTCGACTCCAAGTTCAGAATAGCCAGCCTTTCCAAGGCAATTACCGCAGCTGGCATACTGACTCTCGTTCAGAACGGGACAATCTCCTTGGATGACAGAATGGTAGACCTAGTTCCACACCTCCTCCCCCCGGAACTCGAGGGGTGCGACTACCCAAGCCATCAGACACTGTACTCGATAGACGACATCACAGTTTCCATGCTACTGAACCACCGAGCCGGGTTCGACAGGGACGGAAGCCCGAATTCCGACCCCACCTACTGGCATTGGAACTCATGGGTCGGATCTTGGCAGAACGACGACTGCATAGATAAACAGTCTTTGATCGAAGACTACGACAATGGAAACCTAGCGCCCATTAGCATGGAAAGAATACTGTCTGAGTGGCTCCGAAGGCCACTTGACTTTGATCCCGGGTCAAGGTACGTTTACTCGAACATCGGCTATCAGATACTTGGCCAGATTATCGAGGCTGAGACAGGGATGAGCTACGAGGAATACATCATCGAAAGCGTCCTGACGCCCATGGGAATAGAAAGCATGTCAATCGGAATGACCATGCCAGACCAGAGGGAAGTGGGAGAGGTCTCGTACTTCGATGACTACACCAGCTGGTGCCACTTTCCTGATGGACAGGACGATGACGGCGATCCAATATTCCCATTCTCACCTGGTCCCGATTGCGGGGCCTTCGTGATCGAGGAGAAGGACGGGGGAGGAGGCTGGATAGCTACCGCCTCGGACTATGCTAGGTTCATCTCACACATCGATGGAACCATCGACAACGAGATCTTTGAGGACTCGTTTGAGTTCTTCACCGAGAATTCGTATGATACCTACCAGCCCTGGTACGGGAGCGGGGTCTACGTTCTCAGTGAGGACGAACAAGTCTGGCAGCACTGGGGGGCCTTCTCGGGGTCTTCTACCAACTTCAGGAGGGAAGTCACGGACTCCGGTGAATCCGTAGTCTTCGTCATGTTCACCAATACGCGTCCAGACGGAAATTGGAAGAGCGTCAGAGAGAGTGTGATATCAGATGCAATGATGGCTGTAGATTATTCTAATACAACCCCCCTCGAGCAGGATGAATCAGATCCACTCCCTCCTCAAGATAGCGATATAGAGGGCTCCTCATACCTTTCAATCACCGGTGAAATTGGCACTGAGTCCCAGATCAATGCAACATGGTCCGCTAGCATCACTATCCGTGAAGAATACGGTACTGACCTCCTCCCCAATCAGTCCATCGGACTCAGAAACCAGATTGACCTGCACCTCGGAAACTCAGACGGAACACTAGATTCCGCAGAGGTTTCCGCATTCGCCTCACTTGTGGTTTCTGCTAGGTCATGGATCGACTCCGAGACTGGTGGATGCTGCTCCTTTGATAACGAGCCCATGCAATCATCAGAGGGAACATCGGTATCCGTAACGCCCCCTCGGACCGGTTCGGTCGAAATCGAAAATGGAACATGGGGATGGAACGAATCAGCGTCCTTGGTGGCCCAGGCCGACTCAAGGTCCACCAGACTCATCGATTTACCAAGATCGGGATCAGTCATCGAGGAAGTCCCCCTGACGATCTCACTCCCTCACCCATGGGAGTTCAGGTACAGCGCGATGCAGGAAATAATCGAGGGCACACCAAGCGAGTTCACCGTAATCAGGGGCCAATCTCCTGTTTACTCGGACATCAGGATCTCAATCGATGAAAACCAGCCTCCTTCGATCACCGCAGAGAGAGTTGGTGCCGAGGGGTCCTGGTCAATGCCTCTTGACTCTCCGACAACATACTCGGCTTCATGCACAGACAGCGCTCTGGAGAACCCATCAGTAATTTGGGAATTCGGCAACAATGGGACATTCGTTCTCGAGGCAAGGGAAACCGAGCAGACGATCATCCCTTCCGAACTAGGATACTCCGCAGGAGATGTCGTTTCTGCAACAGTGACATGCACAGACAGCTTCTCATCCACCGTATTCTGGTACGAGAACAACATCGTGGACGGCGCCCCTCCCGTCTGGTACGCCCACTTCACAGAGGTCCAGTCAGACGGCTCCCAGGTCATCCATGACGAAACACAGAGCCAAATCAGCGTTAGGTCGGACAGCCAATTGACGATGAACATCACATCCACTGATGACTTCGGGCAACCGGTCCTGATTGAAGTAACATCCAACAAGTCACAGGGATGGAGGCATTTCTCCAACGACGAGCTAGGATTCACAGACAGGTTCTCCCAGGGCGGCCAAATCAATGGCATGCACCTCAACGTGAGCGAGCGCCATGAATCCAAGGAAAGAAGCATCTGGGACCTTTCAATGACGGTGACAGACGAGGCTGGGAACAACGAATCGATGACTTGGAACGTCTTAGTACTGGATGGCTCACCACCCACAATAATACCCGAGATAATCGCACAGTCAGTCCCCATATCCCCTGACAACCCCGCTAGACAGGGAGATGAAGTCATACTCTCGCTCACGGAGTCATTCGATGACATAGACTCCATACAAGACCTAGTCTGGGCCGTTTCATTAGACAGTGAGATACTGGTTGACAACGGCTCTTGGGAAGATGCCGAGAAGGTGCAACTTCCGCCTATGGAGACCGGAAACCACCTATTCGAAATCGAGGCCTGGGACTCGTCAGGAAACAGGGGGTCAATTTCCTTCTACTTGTCCGTGGCCCCGGCCTTTGGCATCGATATCGAGGTTCTGCAGCAGAACGTAATCGGCGAACAGACTGAGGGGCAGACTGTGGTTTTCATCGTGACCATGCAGAATTTGGGAGCTACAACCGCGTCCGGAAGGCTTTGCAACTCAGCGAACTGCACCGATTACGTGATGATCCCAGGGGCCACTGCCACCTCTACCGGAGTTTTCAGCGTCGAGCTCAACGTACATCTTGAGGAAGTTGGCGATTACGACCCTTACTTCGAATGGGTTAGCTCGATGGACGATGATGCTGGGGTGCTTGAGTTCGAGGATGCCATAATCGCAAAGTCCAAGGTTGTCGCTTCAATTAGTAAATCTACACAGGCATTCCTAGTCGTACTAGTTGTGCTCACTATCGGGATTTGGGGTGCGAACCGACTCTGGGGACGAGACTCAATAGGGCCCTGAATCAATCAATCATCCGCGAACCTCTTGAGAGGAGGGTACCGCTCAACTGTCATGGTGCTGCTTCCCGACTACCCGCAGAGGGTGATCAACGAGCACAAGCTAAGGGTGGAGAAGTTCGCTCTTTTTGGCCTGCTCATATTGGTTTTCGGCGGTGGTTGGTGGCTGTGGCCAGCAGTACAGGGAGAGGCGGAACTAATCACCAGATCAGGTCCAGTTGCCGCTCTCTTCATCTCGGCCATATTACTCTCGGATCTGATAGATTATGGCCCGGTCGAGCGAACAAGGGTGGGCATAGCATCCAACATAGCATGGCCTGGAATTGTGGCAATGGCGATGGTCACATTCCAACGGGAGACGCCCACCCAAGACTCACTGATTTCGGCCACAATCCTGCTCGCTGTGGCATTCGCATTGTGGAACTCCTCCTATCCGACATTCGACCATTCGATATCGGCTCGCAGACTGAGGGGACTCACTAGCGCAGTCGGATTGGCCTTCGCGATAGCAGTATTGGCTAATTCGGAAGCCGAAATGACTGCATGGGCCGTGACTATTGGACCGCCACTCGCATACATGACTCCCGACCTCTTGGCCAAGGACGAGGCTCATGAGGACAGAAGGCAATTCTCCCAGGCTATAGAGGAGGCCGAGACCAGGATGATGAAACTGAGGACCGAAAACTCAGGCCTTGAACAGGCTGCCTCACTAATCAAGAACGCTAGAGATGTTGGATGGCAGGACCCAGAAAAGGGATTCCTGCTCATAGAGGAGGCGATGAGGGAGTCTGAGAGGATTATCGCCATGTCAGTAGATCTGGGCGATATTAGGGAGGACTCGCTTTCCTCTGTGACTAGTGCAGAGGCCGTAACCACCTCTGCCAAGGGGCCACGCAGGGCCTTCGACCAGGGCGAGAGGGAGGCGGAATTAGGATCCCTCAGAGAGGCCGAGATCCTCTACAGAATTGCAAAGACGAAGGCGCAGGTGGTTATCGACCACTGGGAGACGGCAATGAACTCAATCAGGGAAGGTGAGGAGGCGATATCCGAGCATACCGGCCAGGCCGCAGACTCAGTCAGGGGACTTCTTGTGGCGGCGAGAGAGGCTATGGAGGCCGAGGAGCCCCTGGAAGCAATACAGATCGCCTCAACAATCCCAGGGCACTTGGAAAGCCTCGGCTCTCTGGAGAAGGAGGCTGCTAGGGCCCTGAAGGAGGCGGAGCAAGCCCTGTCCGCTGTCAGTGATGACATCAGCCACGACTCACACGAGCGACTAAAGGAGTCAAAGGCCGCCTTCGACTCAGGTGATTTCTCCCTGTCAAAGGGTATCTCAGAGAGCATCTCCAGGGACATAAGGGGTACATCTGACTCCATGAAGGAGGTCCAGAGGGCCCTCAGACAGAGGAAGCAGCTGGAGTCCAGGCTCCCCAATGGAGGGGACTGGGCCTCTAGGCTGCAATCGGTCTCAGACATGGCTGACTCCGGCGACTGGGAAGGCGCGTCTGAGAGTCTAGGATCACTGACCAAGGAACTCAGGGACTTCGAGTCCGAGAGGGACGACGCGCAAGAGCTACTCGACTTCCTGAACAAGGAGTGGGGATCCATGAGGAAAAGACTCGACTCAGCTGGTATAGCCGCTACTGACGAGGGCAGGGCTAGATCCGAGAGGCTTCTCGCAGAAGCCGATGGCTATCTCGCAGAGGGCGACATACAGGCCTGCCTCTCCTCGCTTGGCGAAGCTGACTCGGAAATAGAGGCCCTGAGAATGAGGACATAGGTCGCTAAATTTCTGAGTAGTATTCCTGGGCGGCTTCCTCTAGGTCTAACGATGCAGCGGTTTCGTCGACCGTCAAGGTGACGCCATCCCTGCGGATCCCGAACCCATCCACGAAGACGTCTAGGCACCCAGTCCCGGAGTAGATCAGATTCGAGAGAATCCTCCTGCTGTCCCTTCCACGAGGCCTCATCCTGATATTGTCGAGATCCCAAGTTACCCAGTCCACTGATCCTTTCGTTGCCAGTTGCCACGTCTCTACCGGGTCCAGTATGCTAGCCTCCCAGTGGTCGTGTCTCTGAACCAGGCTGGCCGCCTTCGCCTCCGCCCGCATGTCCAGGCCATTGTTGCTAGCTGCCCCATCCGTCCCAAGACGAACATCGACCCCTGCCTCTATCATCGCAGGATATGACATAGTACCTCCACAGGCCAGCTTCTGGTTGCTTGTGGGGCAGTGAACGGCATGAGCCCCGTGGCCTGCAAGAATCCTCATCTCCTTCTTCGTCACCCAACCGCAGTGGGCACACACCGTCCCCCCATTTTCAGAACTCTGGAAGTAGCCCAATGAGTCAAGGTACTCGATTGGGTACATGCCGTGCTCGGCATGACAGTCCGCGACCTCCTGACGAGTCTCGCTGGTGTGGATCTGAAGTAAGCTGCCGAGTTCCTCTGCCATCTCGGATGCCTTCACAAGGGTCTCTTCGCTACAGGCATATACCGAGTGCGTGCCGATGCCGTACTCGACTCTGCCAGAAGCAAGGGGACCAGCTCTGATCAGTGAATCAAGCTCCCTAAGCGCCTTGCCACTGTCGCTACCCCCGTCCTCAGGGGGAGGCCAGTCAGTAGTAGGCCCGCAGATTATGGCCCTCATTCCCGAATCAGCCACAACGGGGGCTATTGATCCCGGGAAGTGGTACATGTCGCACGCGAAAGTGGTCCCTCCAGCGATCATCTCCGCTACGGATGCCCTGGTTCCTATGGCTGCGAGCTCTGGTGTCAGGTTCCTCTCACTTGGGAAGATACTGGTCTCCAGCCATTCCATGAGGCCAAGCCCCTCTCCCATGCTTCTGTTGAGAGTCATCGGCATGTGCGTGTGCCAGTTCTGCAGTGATCTGGTAATGAGTAGGTCGCTTCCGTCGACTGTCTCCAATACGTCCTCGTCACCATTGCTTTGGGCGAATGAGCCATCGGCATGAAGGAGGAAGTCGCCCTCTCTCACTGCCCCATCGTGATCGATGAGCCGAGTGTTCACTATCCTACGTGTGCCTGACTCCATGAAGTCGCGAGAGGATATCGCACCTCAAGGTTATCATTACTAGTTGCTTCTTGACGCTGGCAATAATGGAATCAGTCTACTTGCCAGACTCTCCATGTTCCTCGTTTGAATGTACACTTTGCCGGATCCGTTGAACTCTAGTACGGCGCCTTCTCCTCCAAGAATAGCAGATCCCCAACCTCCAACCTTGGACAACTTGTAGGATAGTCCTGAGGTGAAGCCTACAACGTGGCCGTTATCCACGACTACTGGGTTATTCGGATCTACGTCTATCTCCTTGATAGCGCCATATGATGTGTAGAAAACCTTCCCCGGAACTCCCCTGGGGGCGAACGCCCTTAGGAAAAATGATCCCTCCCTAGAGAACAGGGACTTGGCTCCCTGGAATTTGGTGTCTGTGTCCACCCCTGGAGTGCATGCCATGAATGAACCTCCTTGCATGAAGAACTCCTCTCCCGGCGCTAGGTCAAATTCCATTACATCTCCCGGAGCAGAAGGAGCTAGAGATACCCATCCGCCACCGTCGCCAGCAGTGTATGTATTCACAAAGAACGACTCCCCTCCGAATGTAGACTTGGCCATACTCTTCAGGAATCCTCCTATCCCGCTTCCGGAACCCATCCCAGTCTTCATGTCCACCCCTCTCGACTGAGCCACCATCGCCCCCGGCTCGACCTTCAGGGACTCTCCCGGTCCCAGGGTAGCTGTCATCAGGGTAAACGCTGGCTTGAAATCGTATTCTACGTCCATGCCTTCCGGACAAAGAAGCCCTAAATAACGCATTTCCCAGCAAGAGTGCTGATAGTCAGACCATCCGAGTTCTTCATCCATGCCTCTATCAAATCACCCTCTTTCATGGCCCCAACTCCCTTTGGAGTGCCCGTCCAAATCAGATCCCCGGGACTAAGCCCATACCAGCTCTCGAGATGCCCCATTATCGACTCGAACGAGTGAACCATGAGATCCGTGGAAGCCAGTTGCCTTACCTCTCCGTTCACAGACAGGCAGATCTCCATCGGCCTAGAGTCCCAAGGTGCCCATGTACCAAGGACCCCCGAGCCCTCGAAACCCTTCCCCTCTAGCCATGGCCAACCCTTCTCCTTGGCTAGGGTCTGACGGGTTCTATTGGTGGTGTCGCACCCCACGCACATCTCCACCGGCTCGAGATTTTCACCGAGTCTGATCACCATCTCGACCTCGTGGTCTATGTGCTCATTCGCACTTAGTGCGATCACGTTGTTCCCATCCCCATCTGCCTCTACGTGTGCCGTTGGCGGCATCAGGAAGAAACGGGGGTAATCAGTGACGTCACCCTTGATCTCCTTAGCGTGTCCAACGTAGTTCCTGAATACGGCCCAGCCTACTGCCATACACCTCGCAAGCCCCCCAATCCCATTATCACATCGATTCCAACCTCAGCAGGTTGAAGACATACACTCCACCGAGGATGACTGATGGTGGAGGACCCCTACCGAGTTCTAGGTGTCTCCAAGGACTCCTCGGATGCCGAAATAAAGAGGTCCTACAGGAAGTTGGCAAGACAATATCACCCAGACAGAAATCCAGATGACGCTGCTGCGGAGGAGAGATTCAAGTCAATCCAGACCGCATACGAGGAAATTGGCTCTGCAGACGCTAGAAGGGAGTACGATGAGAGGAAGAGGATGGAGGAAATGTTCCGTGGAGGAAACCCATTCGGCAGTGGCAATCCCTTCGGAGGAGGAATGGACCTAGGGGACATAATATCCCAATTTATGGGTGGCCGCGGATCCCCTCAGCAGGGATTTTCAAGACAACCACCTCACCCTTCCAGACAGCCCACTTCTCAATATGAGACGACGAAGGGTGCGAACATCGAGTCGGGCCTGGACATTTCTCTTGAGCAAGCCAACTCCGGCACCGAAGTCCGTTTCAGCCATAGGAGACTCAGGAGATGTGAGAGGTGCAAGGGTTCATCCTTTGGAACCTCCAAGGGATGCACATCGTGCAATGGCAAGGGAGTTCAGACCAAGGGAAGCACTCTGACAGTCAAAGTCCCCCCCGGAGCGGTTCATGGCCAGCAGCTAAGGCTGAAGGACATGGGCCACGAGCATCCACAAGGAGAACCCGGGGATCTCCTGATTACCCTAAGGCTCGACGCCGAGGAAGGCAGGAGGTGGGAGTCAGGCAGGCTAATCCAAGAGGTGCCCGTACCAATTACGACACTTCTTCTCGGAGGGAAGGTCAGGGTCATGACACCGATTGGGAAGAAAATCGAGATCGGCGTCCCCATAGGGACAAGAATAGGCGATAGGCGCAGAATCCAAGGACACGGCCATTCTGGCGAGCCACTGGACATAGAGTTCGTTCTGGATGAACCAGAAAGCCTCACTGAGTCCCAAGTAGAAGCCCTTCGTTCCCTGAGGGAGAGTGGCTTGTAGCCTCACACAACCAATGAAATACCGGTCTCGCGGGCGATTATTCGTGCGGGACTTCTCACACGTCGCTGACTTCCTAATTCCTCGCAGGAGGAAGGTCCACGTCGCTGTAGTTCTGTTCACGATAATGATGGTCCCCGGGGTAATCGCGACTCTAGAGCCGATTGACATCGAGTCGTATGACATGGAGTCGCCAGAGCTGGACGCGAATCTGGTACTCAGGGAGGAATTCACCGCGGCAGGCAACATATGGGGCTTCGGAGTCTTCGTCAGAGACCCCTCATATTTCGGCGAGGAAGGCTCAGACGTCGGGATGATCGCAAACTATCCTGGAAAGGCCTCAGGAGTCACTAGCCCCGCTGGTGGAATCCTAAATCTCACAGTACTCAGGGAGATCGACGAAAACGCCAACACTCTTCGAGAGAACGAGATATCTGAGTTCTACCTCCCCATCGCATCTGAGATTTCTGGAGACCCTGCTATGGGTATCCTAGACCTGGCTTCGGATTTCAGGTCATTCATGTCGGGGAAGTCCTCTCTGACTCAGCCAAGGATAAATCCATACAAGCTAGCCACAACTCTTGACATAGAGGAATCCACAGAACCAGCCCCCACGAACTGGACTGATTGTGGCCAGCTTGAGTGCCTGGTTTTCGACGATCCGAATGTTACACAGGCACACATAGACCTCGCAGCTCATAGGATGGCCAATAACAGCAACGGGGCATTCCTGAGATTCCTCTCAAACGACCGCGCATTCACCCCAGACCCATCAAGCCCAGTAGTCGGACCCGTGGGCCACAAGATTGCAGAAGACGGCTCCATCTCGTCGGAAGAGTGGACGAATGGAAGGTGGTCCGCATCCGCAGCATGGCTCATAGTCAACTTTGACAGGGACGAGATGCAATCAAACGGCTGGACATTCTCATGGAAGAACGCCTCAGCAGAATTCGGATATCAGTGGGATGGACTAACTCTGAAGACAGACCCCGTTAGGTACACAGTGGATCAATGCAAGTCAAAGGAGGAAAACAATGCCCAACTATGCTCAGTCGAGTGGCTATACCTCTCATTGGAGGAGGATCTCAGAGAGAGTGACAGTCAGGTAGTCACACTGATGTTCGCTGAGTCGATAAACGTCGAAATAAATCGAGAACTCCTATCGAGCGTTTACTTGGTTGTGACAATGTCATTCGCTGTAGTGGCCCTTCTTTGGATCAATCTGAGGAGGATATCCGACGTAGCCATAGTCTCGACGGCACTAGTCCTTTCACTGGTTTGGATGTACGGGCTAATTGGATGGGCGATAATATTTGGTCACAGAACCGGATTCGAGTTCATTTTCAGATCACAATTCTCTAATTTACTCCCAATCCTAATTCTTGCATTGGAGATAGATGACAGCCTCCACAGCCTCCACAGATACAAGGAAGAGAGGAAATCCGGCAAATCCCCCGAGGAGTCATCTCGGATGTCGATCAGCAAGGTCGGCCTCGCGATAATGCTGACGTCAGTCACTACGATAGTCGCGTTCTCGGCGAACCTTTCTTCCGACATAGCAGCCCTCAGATCATTTGGAATAGAAGCTGGAATAGGCGTACTTTGCGCATTCTTCCTCACCGGATTGTGGGTTCCTCTGACCAGGCTCGATGTGGACGTTTGGTTGGACTCCAGGGGCAGGCTTCAGGACGAGCCTTCTGACACCCTCCACATGGTGCCCAAGTCATGGTTGTCATCCCTAGCAACAAAATCAGCGAAGCTCTCCCCTCTGGTCATTGCCGCCTCCCTTCTAATAACATCCATCGCAGTACCCATGATGCTCTCCCTAGAGGGCGACTTCCAGGTCGAGGATTTCATCGAGGAGGAATCGGATCTAGCTGTTGGCGTGGGCTTGATCAACGAGAGGTTTAGTGACGAGGGAGAGCCAGCGTACATCCTAGTCGAAGGAAACATAACCAACCCTAGAATTCTAATCGCGATGGAGGAGTTGAGGGAGAATATGAATTCCCATGGGCCAGATGATCCGGATCAGTTCACAAGATCTCCAAGCGGGGATGTCGAGCTACTTGGCATAGACCAGATGCTATGGTACCTAAGGGCCGCAATGGCATGGAACCAGACGCCTTTCGAGGAGGCGGGGTGGGACTTCGAATCAGATGATGGCGGAATAGGTTGTGAGACAATCGTCATCCCCAACAGGGACTTCGAGTTCATCTTCATACCATCGACGGATGATAGCAGTTCACTGACTTTCCTCTATGGCTTCATGCTGACCAGAGGAATACCGGCCAGTGGAGGCTATCCAGCGCTTTCCACTAGCATCGTGGGAGAGTTCCTCCAGGTCGAAGGGGATCTCGATTATGACAATCCGTGGTTGACAAATTCAGGGGAAGCCCCACATTACCCGAGGACATCGATGCGCTTCGGAATATCCAGTCCCGAGCAATTCGCCCTCGTGGAGCCTGCTCTGGAGCAACTGGAGGCTGACATGGCGCCCTTCCAGAACCTCTCATCAAGCAACCTCAGAACTAGAGGAGAGCTTTCCTCTGCCTTCTCGGAAGAGGAGTATCCAGTGACCTGGGCAATACCAACCGGCGAGCCGGTAATCAGGTTCGTGGCGGCCGACTCGATGCAGGACGACCTCCAGGGGACAATCCTCCTGGGGCTGGTCCTCTGCTTCGTCACCCTTTGGTGGGGATACAGGCAGGAGGAGCCAGCTGAGTACAGTCTGAAATCCGTCCGGGATCCCAAATTCGCCAAGCGGGCCCTCCTCAATGCGGCAATCTTGTCATCCTTCGCCTACTTCCTGATGGGTGCTCAGTATGCCGTTCCTCTGGCAGCCCTGGCCATCGTGCTTTCTGTTCTATGGGGCAACGAGGCATTCACATTCGCTGCCGTCACGACCGCGCCAATCAGCATAGTCATAATCTGGCTCTACGCGCTCGTCGACGCCTTTGGCTACGGCCTGAACATGGTGACGGTGTCAATCGCGGCAATATCCCTTGGAGTGGGGATAGACTACGTGATACACCTCGTCGAGAGGTACAGGGAGGAGACGCGCGGTGGGAAGGACCCTATGGACGCGCTCTCGGTAGTGGGGGGCGCCTCCGGTATAGCGCTGTTCGGCTCCGCCGTCTCCGACTTCGCCGGTTTCATGGTCATCAACCAGTCCAAGATGGGCTTCTTCTCCACATTCGGGCTGTTCTGTGCCATAATGATCGGGCTGTCCCTGCTTGCCAGCATGGTAATCGCCCCGGCGATCCTCGGCTTGTTGGACAGGGTAGGGAGTGACGAAGAGCCCCCTATAAGCAGTGTTCCGGGGCATAGTTGAAACCCCCATCGGACATTGCTCCGCCATGGCAAGGCCCCCCTCCTCCTACAACCCGTAGTTCTTCGAGCAAGACTCTCTCAGACGCCTATTTCCACATTCCCAGGCAGTCCCTCAGAGCGGCCTCTAGGTCCTCGTGCAGGAACTCGTAGCCAGAGGCCTCCAGCCTGCTGGGCTTGACCCTCTGACCCTCTATCAGCAGGGGCCCCGCGAGCTCGCCGAAGAGGATCCTCATCGAGAACCCCGGGATCGGTGCGAAGGCAGGCCTCCTAAGTACCCCTCCGAGGGTCTTCGAGAACACCCTCTGCTGGACGGGATTCGGTGCAGTGAGGTTGTACGCGCCCTCGCAACCGGCGCTCATCATAAGGTGGTGCATGGCGTATATCTCGTCGTCCATGGATATCCATGACATCCACTGCCTCCCTCCGGCAAGCGGTCCGCCCCCTCCCATCTTCCATGGCAGGAGCATGCGGCCGAGAGCCCCTCCCACGGCCGAGAGCACGATACCGTTGCGGGTGTTGATGACCCTGACCCCGGCCTCCCTGGCCGAGTCGGCGTAGGACTCCCATTGAATCACGGTGTCTGTTAGGAATCCCTCTCCAGGGGGGCTTTCCTCGGTCAGCTCCTCGTCCATCCTGTTCCCGTAGTAGCCAATCGCGCTGGCGACCACGAAGCACTCCGGCTTGTTCTCCAGCTGGCTGATTGTGTCAGAGAGGAGTGTGGTTGAGTCCCTGCGAGAGCTCACTATCAGGTCCTTCCTCTTGGTGCTCCACCGCTTGTCCCCGATGCCAGCACCCCCAAGGTGTATCACGATGTCGAAGCCCTCTATCGAGGAGGGGTCAAGGACCCCCTCGTCAGGCTCCCAGCTCAGCTCCTTCTCACCTTCCTTCGCCGACCTCCTGACAAGCCTCCAGACATCGTGACCCCCGGTGTCGAGGAATGCCACTAGCTGGGTCCCTATCAGTCCGGAGGAGCCGGAAACAAGTATCCTCTTTCGAGGGAGGTGGGAGAACTTGGAGTGCTGTGCGATGTCCCTCTGCAGCCTTAGCTCCCTAGCTTTGAACATCCGGGTGATCCTGCTTCTCACCAGCATCCCACCGAGCATCCTGTCGACTAGGTTCCCGAGTGGACCAAAGGGGACCTGGTACCTCACGTGGTCAGAAACCGTGGTAACCCCGTCGGACTCGGTGAAGTGATGATCGTGGTCCCAGGACCAGAACGGCCCCTTGACCATGGTGTCGGCCCAGTGCTTGGGGGGCTCGTAGGCGGTGTGCTCCGCGACCCACGTCCCCTTGAAAGGACCCATTGGGAACTTGAATATCCTCTGAGAGCCGGGCTCCAGAGTGTCATCGGCTCTGACTTCCTCTGCAACCTCCCAAGGTGGCATAAGGCGACGAAAGGAGCCCTTGTACTCATGCCATCCGAAGGTTGTCTCGATGTCCGCTTCCACCACAGTGGTATGCTCATACTCGTACAACTAATCAGCTCCGTACGATGGCCTAGCGGATGACTATTTTACATTTGATTTCCAAAGTTCTGCTAATCAGAAACTCTTCTCCCACAGCCTTAGCGCCGCCTTGTCGAAGTCAGCCTCAGTAAGTCTGTATCCCCAGTGCTGCAGAGACTGCCTGATTACCGGACTAACCGATACATCATCGAAGCTAGCCTCTCTTGCTATCACCCTCTTGATTAGCTGACTCCTGAACCTCCCCCTCTCCCCCGCGAAGGAATTCCAGCGCTTGACCTGCCTATCGTCATCAGGCCCCCTCCTGCCAGAGAAGAACCTGCAGTACCACTGGACCCACCCGTAGGGGTCCTCTGAGCGAATCCACCCCTTCGACTCCCACATCTCCAAGGAGGTCCCACTCTTCACTCCGAACCTGTTCACACTCTTGTCATACACTTCACTAGTGAGAAGGGAATTCGGAATTCCCTCCCACCACTCCTCGAATTCGAGATGCTGGTCAGACAACTCCTTGCCGGCCACGGATGAGTGGATCGGCCTCCAGTATGTGCCGCCGAAACTTCCTAATTGAAAAATCTCCCTTGGAGTGAGATTGGGCCTGAAATCAGGTCGATCGTCAAAGAGCAATCGCCCTTCTGCGTCCCTCTGCATGGTAATTGCAGCGCGTACCGGTTTCAATTCCTTTCTAAACTGCAGTCTGGTTATTGAGAAGAGTAATACAATCGACACCCCTCAAGAAACCCGGGAACAATCGTGAGACTGCTGAACTTCATACTCTTCGTGAGGCAAATCACCAGGGAATCTCCTGCTGACTTGGATTGGATTCAGAGACAGGGTCTACTGGCAGTCAAGCTATCACAGATTTTCGCACTAAGGCCCGATATACTTAGTGACGAGAAATGCAGACAACTTCAGACACTCTACAGAAACGCCTCTACAATTCCAGCAGAGGATGTCAAGGCGATATTGGACAGAGAGGCCCCGAGTCTTTTTCACGATAGTATAGATTGGTTCGATGAGCAGCCTCTCGCCTCCGCCTCAGTGGGGCAGGTGCATAGGGCACGCCTCAAGTCAGGAGAGGAGGTGGTTGTGAAGGTAGTAAAGAAGGACCATGAAGGGAAATTCAAAAGGGACGTCTCCAGAATGAGCAAATTGCTCAGACTGGCCCTCATGGTGTCCCCGAAGCTTCGCAAGGTCGGGAACCCTGTTGCCCTCCTTAGGCACGTAGAGGATTATACATTGAGGGAACTCGACCTAAGGAACGAGATTTCCGGAGCTCTGAGGCTACGGGGAATACGCGACGAGATTTCCGGTGAGTTCCCGATGCCGAGACTCAGGTTCCCCAAGTACTACCCAGAACTGTCCAACAAGTCCATCCTTGTATCTGAGTATGTCAAGGGGGATTCGCTGGAGGAGATGATAGGGCAATCCAGCCTATCATGGGATGATCTGCTGCAACTATTCAGAATTCACGGGGCATACATGTTTGGAATAGGGACATTTCACGGAGACCTGCACCCGGGAAATTGCATATTTGATCAGGATGGAAATTTCGTGTTTATCGATAACGGTGCGATTTGCGAGGCCCCTAGGGATGTCAGCCTACCACTGTTCCTCTTCTTCGAGCTCCTTTCCAAGAATGAACTGGATGGGGCGTTCGAAGCGCTAATGGGACTGGCTGGAGAGCCCCCCTCCGAACAAAGAAAGGCCAGCTTCAAGGACAAGATGTCAGAGATTTACGGAGACTTCGGGGACAAGAGCGTCGGCGAGCAGAGTCTGACCGACTTGATGATGAAAACCGTAAGAGTCGCAGTGGAAGAGGCAGGGGCAGATTTCGGAGAGGAGGCATTCCCAATAATACGCTCTCTGATGTACATGGACGGACTGGTAATCAGAACTCACCCCGAGGTCAAGTTGATTTCCCAAATGGGCCCGTCGCTGGCTGAGTTCAGACAAGGGCTGGGGCTAGGTGAGTGAATGGACGAGCATTCTGATGTTATCGTAGTCGGTGCGGGCCCGGGGGGTTTGGCATGCTCCATGCTCCTGGCCAAGGCCGGCGTAAAGGTCACCATACTCGAGAAATCTGACGATGTGGGAGGCAGAACGAGGGTATTCGAGAAGGACGGATACAAGTATGACAACGGACCCACCTTCTTCCACTACCCAGAGATAGCAGAGGAGATATTCGAGGCCCTGGGGATGGATGCCCATGAGGAGCTGGGCCTCATTCCACTGCACCCGAACTACCGGCTGGTATTCGGAGCCGGCGGGAGCCTTAACGCCACCACAGACCTAGAAGACATGGTATCCCAAATCGGAGAACTGTGCGGTGAAAGGAACGCCAATGGTTTCCGTAGGTACATCGAGG
This sequence comes from Thermoplasmatota archaeon, assembly GCA_036154155.1. GTDB lineage: Archaea > Thermoplasmatota > Poseidoniia > Poseidoniales > Thalassarchaeaceae > MGIIb-O5. The sequence continues at coordinate 22,263 of JAYZLP010000046.1, forward strand.
ATAATAGGAAGAAGTTGAGGCTCTCCAAGAACTGCTTGAATACGCCTTGGAGCGGACCAGCAGATCTTCTCAGTCGCAGGGCATTGAGGGTTTCGAGGGTCCTGAAGCCATGGAGGAGCGTCTCATCGGACCTTTCCAAGCTGTTCCCGGACGAGAGGATGCAGTTGGCTATGTCATTCCAGACCAAGTACCTAGGCATGAGCCCCTTCCAGGCCCCAAGCCTATTCACAATTCTCGCCTACTTGGAGTACGAGCATGGGGTTTTCCACTCAGAGGGCGGCTTGGGCACAATAACCCAGAAGATGGGAAAGATCGCCAGGGATTTAGGGGTCGAAATTCGACTCAACGAACCCGTAAGGGAATTCGTTTTCGACGGCAAGAGGGTAGTGGGTGCCAGAACAGACGAGAAGACCTACTCGGCCGACCGTTTCGTAATGAATGTCGATTTCGCAACTGGAATGAAGGGACTGATCCCCGACGAGCTGCGCAAAAGGTGGTCAAACAAGAAACTGGACGAGAAGTCATATTCATGCTCCACTTACATGCTCTACTTGGGAATAGACAAGTTGTATGACACCCCTCACCACCAGATATACGCTGCTAAGGATTACCAGAAGAACCTGAAAGAGGTCACAGAGCACAAGGTAACTTGGGACGACCCATCGATATACGTCCAAAACGCCTGCGTCACCGACCCAACGATGGCACCAGATGGGCACTCTACAATCTACGTCCTGGTTCCCGTCAGCAACTCTCACGAGGGAATCAACTGGGACGAGATAAAGGACGATTACATGGACGTTATTCTGGGGCAGATGGAGAACCTCGGGTTTTCCGGAATCAAGGACCACATCGTTTCGCAGACCATAGTAACGCCTGATGACTGGGCCTCTCGCGACATATACAAGGGAGCAGTCTTCAATCTAGCACATGGTCTCGACCAGATGCTTTGGAGGAGGCCCCAAAACAAGTTCGAGGAGCTTGACAGACTATACCTAGTCGGAGGTGGAACCCACCCCGGAAGCGGACTCCCAACCATCCTTGAGAGTGGTAGAATCTCAGCCAAGATGATTTGTGCCGATATGGGCATAGCTCCAGACTGGAACGGTGCAGAAACATGGTTTGAGGATATGAGAAGGCCAACTATCAAATCAAAGAGATGAGGAGGAACAAACATGGATGTATATGACGCCTCATTCTTCCTATCAACGGCATGGATCGGACCATTTTGGATACTAATGCTAGCCTATCCCGAAGACGAGAGAACGGAGAAGGCCATGCGAGGCCCGTGGTTCTTCCTCGGCCCTGTGGCAATCTGGTTCGCAGTTTCCCTGTCAGATCCAAATGCCCTCTCAGAGCTATTTGGTGACATGATGTCTTCTCAACCACTAGATGCTCTTGCAACCCTACTCGGCACCAAGGCAGGCGCATCTGCCGCCTGGGCCCACATGGTAGCGGGCGACATCTTCGTAACCCGGTGGATTTGGAAGAGGAGCTTGGAAATGGGAGTAGATCCCTGGATAAGGACGGCGTCTATCTTCTTCGCAGTAATGCTGATGCCAGTCGGGGTCGCGATGCACGTAGCCATGGCACGTCCCGCTGATGCGAACGCGTAAACTCTTGAATTCGGGCCCCTTGGATGGGCTATGGAGGACCACGAGTCACTAACCGCGATGGAGAGGGGTGACGAGGACTGCGTTCTCAGATTTGCCGACGGCGAGTCTTTCAGGATCGGCTACCTTAGCATAAGGAAGAGATGCCAATGTGCCAAATGCAAGCCAAGACAAACAAACGACCAACGAAGATTGGAGTTCGAGGAAGAAATCGAGAGATTCAGGATGGAGAAGCCAAGGGCCGAAGTGGTTGGTAGGTACGCAATTAGGCTGGAATGGCCATCGGGATGCTCGAGCGGGATACACGCGTTCTCTCACTTGAGGCAAATAGCCGAAGAATTGGGCACGAGGCTCTGAAAATTACTTGCGAAGCCCTCAAATCCACCTTCTCACGCGGCAGAACGTCGACTCAATGGGTCCCCCCCATCGAGTCGTCGGTGATTTGCATGGAGGAGGAAGGGACCAACACAGAGTCTGCCGATGTTCCTGAAGAGGGCGACTGGCATCTATTCGCAAGCGCGAGTTATGGTTCTGCAGAGGCCGAGCCAACAGAGGTTCTGGAAAACCAGGAAACTCCCGAGGAGGAATGGTTCGATGGCGACGATTACTACCACACCGGGGGGTCAATTGACTGGGACGCTCCACCTTGCCCAGCGCCTCTCGGGATAGCACATGTGATCAAGATCGGGGCATGTGACAACTGCCTACACAGGATAGGTGGACGAAGAGTCGACTCAACCGGCGCTGAAGGCGGTGCCATACTTCGAGCGGAGGCCCACTCAAGGGACTCCGAGCTGGTGAAAGTCGAGGTCCCGGACCTCTGCCCTCTTTGCGAGAACCTCTTTGAGGATGTCACCAACATTGTAGACAGGATAGTAGAGTCCACCAGCGACTATCAGTATTCGACAATGCAATTCGGAATCCACCTCCCAAAGGACATGATCCAGAGTGAGGACTCGATTAGGACCAAGCATGGGGCTCAGGGGTCAAAGCCCTTGAAATCGTCCTTTGTCAATTCCATACAAGATGAGATTTCAAGCAGAATTCAAGGTATTTCCTTTGTCAAGGATAGCCCCGACGTAATGATCACCATAGACGCTTTGACACTAAGGGTCGATGTTGACGTCAGACCCATTTTCATCTACGGGAGATACAGGAAACTAGAGCGAGGCATACCTCAGACAAGATGGCCATGCCGAGCTTGTAGGGGCAGGGGGGAAGACTGCGAAAACTGTGAGGGAACAGGACTTCAATACAACGAATCTGTTCAAGATTTGATAGGCGAACCAGTGAGGGAGTCCATGGAGGCGAACGATACCTCATTTCACGGTATGGGGAGGGAGGATATCGATGTCAGATGCCTAGGCTCCGGGAGGCCATTCGTATTGGAGATCAAAGGTCCAAGGGTAAGGGAAACTGACTTGGAAAAACTCACAGAAGAGATAAACTCCGAATCTTCGGGCAAGGTGGAAGTAAACTCGCTTAGATGGAGTCAAAAGAGAGAGGTTAGCAGAGTCAAGGAAACAAGGTCAGAAAAGTCCTACACAATCCGATTCAGAGTGGAAGAAGAGCCTCTTGCCGACGAGGTAGTGGAGGCGATAAACTCCCTATCGGGAGTGGTTCTCGAACAAGAGACTCCGAAGAGGGTATCTCACAGGAGGGCCGCCAAGACAAGAAAGAGGAAGGTAACATCGATCAGTGATGTCATTGTCGAGGGCAGCGAGATTCAGTTCTCCTTACGGTGCGAGGCCGGAACTTACGTCAAGGAGCTAGTCCATTCCGATGAGGGAAGAACCGTGCCATCAGTGCAGGAAGTCATAGGGATGGAATGCGAGGTTCTCTGGCTCGATGTTGAGGATATCCACTCGGACTGAGAAGCCACCCAATCCGACGCCCTTAATAGCAGACCTCAGGTCGAGCGCTTCCACGACCTACGGTCGAAGGTGGTATTATGGCAACGAGAACCCATGGCACTAGGCAGGGAACAAGGTCCATCCTCAAGAAGAAGAAATCCGAGAAGGGACGAATTTTCATCAACAGAGTGATGCACCCCTATGCCGAAGGAGACAAGGTCTGCATCGTCCTTGACGGGGCACAGCAGAGAGGAATGCCCCATCGAAGATTCCAGGGCCTTACAGGCACCATCGTCGAGCCCCAGGGAAAGGCGTTCGTAGTCAGAGTAACTCAGGGTAACAAGGAGAAAATTGTGGTTGCAAGGCCAGAGCACTTGCGACCCGCCAAGTGAGGTTGTTTCTATGTCAGACAGAGAATTTGTTGATTTTGCCACCGTACGAGACTTACTGGACGCTGCGAATGAGAGGAGGGGCGAGCTTTCCTACGAGCAGATGATGGCTTTGCAGCATGCCACATGGGCATCAAGCACCAACAGAGGCGGAATAAAGACGGATCCAAAGGTCTTCGCAGCCCTCTTCTCAGTTCTAATGGAGAACGATAAGTTGGCCGAAAATCCAGATATCTGTGCAAAAATCGCAGAACTAACGCCAATGGACGTAGCTGGCGTCAGAGTCATCATTGCAAGCAAGAGAGTCGCAATGGATACTTCCGAGATCGAGGAAGTAATCGAGACTGTCCGCCAACACGTCCTCTGAAACGCTATTTTGGCGTTTTTTCTATAACTAAACCATTGATGAGGGGAACCCCCCTCCAGTGAACGAGAACGATGCTGTCCGACGACTCTAACGAGACCGGAGAGGAAGACGAGGGACCACTATCCTCAACTACCTCGGTACGCGTTCTAGACGTGCTCGAAAGACGCCCAGTAGGGTATGAAATCCAAGCTCTAACCGAACCCTCATTCTACCTAGTCAGGTCGAGAGTTGTCAATGCCGAGGAAATAGAACAGGGCTCCGAGATCAGCATTGAATCGGGGGAGATAGGCCCAATCTCTGAAATCAGGTTCAAGGATCTCTCTCAGGCATCCCAGGGGGAACTTACAGACTCAATACTGAAGTCAATTTCCAGTGATCCGGACAGGCATCTAATGTTCTACAACAGCGCAGGCCCCATGTCCCTCAAGTTCCACTCCTTCCAGCTCCTCCCGGGAGTCGGTAACTCAAAGGCGATGCAGATGGTAAAGAACAGAGGGGGAAATGGCTGGTCTACCTTCGAACAGGTTGACGAGTCGTGCGGAATTGAATCAGCACGGCTTCTGGCTGAGAGATACGTCAAGGAGATGGAGGACACGGCTCAGACACCGAGTTTGTTGGATATTCTGGTTCGCTCCTAGGATGACGGAGGGGGATTTCTTGGACGACCTCGATGCAAGATTGTTGGTAGACCTTCTTCGGGATAGAATAACCCCTGACAAGAGCCTAGGACAGCACTTCCTCCTGGATGAGTCCGTCATTGCAAGATCCATACAACTCCCTTCGGAACACGGATCACCAGTCAATCATGATTCACACATATTGGAGGTCGGCCCTGGCCCTGGCTCACTCACACTCGGCCTATTGAGGAGCGGCGCCAGAGTAACTGCATTGGAAATTGATGATGAAGCAGTGGAGCACCTAGGACGGGTGTTCCCGGACAAGGCGGATCAACTCACCCTAGTTAATGAGGACGCACTCAAAGTCACTTGGCCCAATGACATAACTCACGTGATTGCGAATATTCCTTACAGCATTTCCAGCCCACTGCTAGAGAGGATTCAGAGACACCACTCAGAAACCCCACTTAGATCAGTAGTCCTATTGGTACAGGAAGAATTTGCAGATAGGATGTCAATGAAGGGCGGCCCGGCAAGCTCCGGCCCTCTGGGCCTCTCTCTTTGGTTGGACTTCGAGGTCTTGATCGATGCCAAGGTCCCCTCAAGCTCATTCAGCCCATCCCCAAGAGTGAACTCCAGACTGATATTACTGAGGCCAATTGAGAGGCCCGGCATTACTCCTGTCTTTGACCGCAGACTCTTCAGGACAATTACCCAACACTGCTTTGCAAATAGGAGGAGGAAACTGAGGACCCTCCTCGCATCTCCCCCAAGGAGAATTTCTAGGGTCAGAGGATGGCACAAGGACCGTTGGATAAAGACCTCCAAAGCAATACTGGAATCAGAAATCGCAAATCTCCCTTTGGACTGGCAGAACCTTAGGCCTGAGAATTTGGAAACTGCCCATTGGGTAATTTTGTCAGATACATTTTCATCATTTACTGCCTAATTACGATGGTTTAGTCATCGCCTTGATAGGGACCCCCTCACTCGGCGAGGCACGGCACAGCGCGCGGGAGCTCTGGCCTAGGGATGTGTAATCATGGCAAAGAAGGACACCTACCTCGCTCTTCTGCGAAGAGGAATCGATGAGAATACAGCCCAGATACTCTCCGATGGCGGAATCAAAGTCGGTGATCTGAAGAAGATGGATGTTGACACATTGGTCAACAATTACGGACTGAAGAAGGGAATAGCAACCTCGGTCATTGATGCCGTAAAGTCGGGCCCGAGAACATCCAGCAAACAGCGGTTCCTAGCCGATGTCCTCTCGAAGGACGGCAAGAAGAAGGTAGACAAGATTGAGGAGCAGAGATTCAAGAGAGAGCAGAAGGACCTGCTAGCCGAACTTCTCGAAAAGAAGGAACAACTCAGAATGGCACGGGTCGAGGCCTTCAGGAACAAGAAGCTAGTAATGAACAGGCTCGGAAAAACGATCGAACTCATTGTCAAACTCGAGAATACCTTCGATGACGAGTCTAAGGACGAGCAGCGCTCGAAGATTAGGGACCAGTTGGAAACCAGAGGTCTGGAAGCGGCTAGGGATCACGAGATGCTAGAGTTGGTCGGGACTCCCCAGGACATCGTCGACTTCAGGAGGAAGATTGCACCAGTTCTCTGCATGTACGCATGCCCACACTGTGGGGAGGAGATGGATCCCAGAGGCGGAAATCTCATGGAAGACATGTCAGATTACGTATTCATTTGTTGGGAGTGCGAGGAGGAGTTCAGATCGCCTATGGCCGAAACGGTCGAGTCTAGGCTTGAGAACGGCTCTAGAATCTCCATCAATCCAAAAATCAAGCCAAGGCTGCCTGTAGTCAAACCACCAAAGAAGGTCGAGGCACCTTCTGTTGTGGACTTGATGATCAAGGATTTGGAGTCTACAGGGGCATCCGCGGAGGAACTAGAGGCCGCAGTCGAGTCGAGCAAGCTTTCAGGGGGCCTGATGGACATAGACGATTGGATAGACCAAACCTTAGCCGTAAAGGGCTACATCCAAGCACAAGAGGATAGAGAGGACTTCATCATAGCCACGGGGGCTGGGGCTACAAAGTTCAACAAGTGGATGAAGAAGGCAGGCTTGCGATTCAACAAGCAGACCGGAAGATGGTCCAGAATTGATCGTTGAGGGGGCCACATGTCCTCCAGCAGGCATCTAATTCGTTTTTTCAGAGGAACTGAAAAATTAGGTCACGCGAAATCTAAACCGGATCTGAACATCATAGACATAGCAGAAATAGCCAATGTCGAGATTCCAACAAATTGTACATCAGGAACATGTGGAACGTGCTTGGTTAGGCTGGTATCCGGATCAGTTGACATCCCCGAGACACTTCCTCCCGGACTAGACAGCTTCCTGGTCGAGGAAGGAGGAATCCTCACTTGCTGCATGAAGCCAATGGAATCCTGCGACATCGATCTCATTCCCCCGTTATAGGTGATTAAATGGTAGACTGGACAGATACCGGATTCCTCCAAGCCCTTCTAATATCGATCATAGGGATATCTATCTCAGTATGGTGGCTTTCGACTAGAATACTGTCTAAGATTGAGGAAATAGAGGAAAGGAAGAGCAGGAATAAGTCAGAAGACCCTCCGAAGATCGGCTGATGGGAATTATTCATTCACAGCAGCAGTCCAGCGCTCAGAGTGAGGTATGCCCACCACCTCTAGGTGGCAGGCCAGGATTCCACTTTGGTCGTTTAGCGTGTTTCTGAGTCTGATAAGATCATCCAGACAGCATGGACAGTGGGGGTGAGTAGGTTGTATCCACAATTGCACTATCCCAGAGTCATCAACATCAACACCCCTCAGGATCCCCTCCTCTGTGATGAGCTTTCCATGTGGCTCCTTCCTCCCCCTCAGGACCCTAGCCAACTTCCTCTGCGCTACTTCTCTGGCCCTACTCATTCTACCACTCCATCAGATTTGGCAATGACGAACCAGCAGTCAGGCACTCCATGCCCTGACTAGTCCTAACCCATGTATCCTCGTTGCCGATTGCACCGTCTTCATGAATCACCTTGGGCTCTATAGCCATGGTTCCCCCGGCCTTCAATTCCCTGTCAAAGCCAAGAGCAACTACCGGGGTCTCATCAAGCTCCAAGCCAACAGAGTGACCGAGGAAGCTCGATTGATTGGGATGCATCCCCATCAAGTTCCCTGAATGCCCCATCTCCGATGCCATCTCGCTGCCACTAAGCCAGGCGGATGAGCAGTCCTCTCCCTTCCCAAGCAGATCTACCACCTTATTCTTGATTTCAACCATGTCATCAAGCCTAGAGGTCCATTCAACACCCAGGCCACCCAAACTGAACATCCTAGTGCAATCGGAAACGTAACCCCTGTGCAGGTGAACGATGTCTACCAGAACCGGCTCGCCCCTCCTGACTCTTGCAAAACCTGCTCCTAATGATGAAATCGGACTGGCCCCAAGTCCACCTATTGCGGAGTCAAAGTAAGAAGGGACTGAACCCGAACGCCCAGCCGCGACAACTACTCTGTCACAGTCCATCGGCCATCGACGCATCCTGATCCTGCCTCCGAAACCAGCTTCTCTACTCACGGAATCAGCAGCCGCAGCTAGCTCCAATTCCGTGCATCCCTCCACTCCTACCTTAGAGACTGCTTCGAACATTCTTCTGTTGACTTCTCCACTTTCTCTGTGCATCTGTATTTCCCAATCCGACTTCACTTCTCTTAGGGAGTAGAGTATCCCTGTACCGTCACGTGACTCGCCCGTGAGCCCTATCATTTTCGAATTGAGGAAAGACCAGCGGTCATGAGGGATTTTTCCTGAAAGCATCGAGGGCCTTTCAGTGCAACCAACTGAGGCCAATGCTTCAGACAGGTTCGCCATTCTAGGCTGCTTCTCCGACTCATGAGGGGAATCGTCACCCCCCGATTCGAATATCGCCCTTTTCAGAGACCGCCTAACCCAGTGCTTCGTTTCAATGCCAGAACCTTCTGAACCAACTAAGAGCATGCTGTTCTGCCTCCCTCCAGTGAGCCAGTAGAGCTCAACCGGGTCATCAATTAGAATCGACTCAAGACCCTCCGACGCAAGTGCCAATGATAGCGCGTTCTGCCGTGATTCAAGCTCCGAAACAGGAACACGCCAATCCTGGCCATCGGGCCCAGTGATGGACTCCGCATCCCAGACCATGCGCGTCCTTCCGGGCCTTACCATGAAAGGGATTTGGTAAGTTAACCATGTATGAAACAACCCCAATGGCCTTAGGTGGACTACCGGTGGGACCCACTGTGACAGGCGTTCTGTCGCTGGACGACGTTTGCCTAGATGGACGTACAGTTTTGCTCAGGGTGGACGTCAACTCCCCCCTAAACCCAGATACAATGGAGTTCATGGACGATCGTAGATTCACTGAGTTCCTTTCGACATTGGAGGATCTTTCTTCATCAAAAGTCGTACTTATCTCACACCAGTCAAGACCAGGCTATCTCGATTTCACAAGTACAGAGCCCCATAGCAAACTCCTCACCGGTCTGCTGGGAAGGCCCGTAGGGTTCGTTTCCGACGTCTGCGGCGAGGATGCTATTTCAGCAATCAAGGGAATGGAAGATGGCGATGTGCTTTTCCTAGACAATGTACGCAAGCACGAAGAAGAAATCAGCATGAAGAGGGCCAGCCCGGAAGAGATGGCCAATTCTGAGATCGTGAGGAACCTTTCCTCAGTGATCGATGCATATGTCACTGACGCATTCGCAACTGCACACAGGAGCTCTCCGTCCCTGACAGGATTTGCTGCCGAGGTTCCATGTATTGCAGGGCGATTGATGAAGAAGGAGATTAACGCACTTAGGACGGCTGTTTTTGACCCTCCTAAGCCATACGTTGCAATCCTTGGAGGGATAAAATGCGACGACTCACTCCGAGTCGCATTGAATCTCATCGACAAGGGATCCGTGGACAGGATAGCAATGGTGGGCGTGGTTGGAAATCTCATGCTCTGGGCCGACGGCACAGACATCGGTGCGACGAATAGGGACTTTGTCAGGGAATCTCTCGGGGAGGCCTTCGAAGAGACTTGGGGAATGGCCGAGGAGCTAATATCGAACCACCATAATCTCCTCTTCCTCCCTACTGATTTGGCGGTAGAGTCAATGGGTAAGAGGGTGCCAATGTCAGTGGAAGACCTGCCAACAGAGTTCCCAATTTACGATATTGGAATACGGACTATGATGGACTTGAGGCCGTTGATAATGGAGGCTGGATGCCTCCTGTGGAACGGCCCTGCCTCGTACTTCGAGAAGTCGGAGTTTGCATACGGGACGATTGAGATCATGAACATGTTCGTAGAGGCCCCGGGTGTGACCATAGTCGGAGGGGGCCACACCAGTGCGCTATTCAACCAGAGGGGCAAGGCAGCAGACGTCCACCACAATAGCACTGGTGGCGGAGCGGTCCTATGCATGCTGTCTGGTGACAGGATGCCCGTCTTCGAAGCCCTAGAGTCATCTAAGGAGAAGTTCGCGCCCCTCCTCCCTGCCTTGGGGCTAGGCCCGAGAGAATCTTGAATTGGAGCCACTGGGGAGATTTGAACTCCCGATCTTCTGATTACGAATCAGACGCTATACCGAGCTAAGCTACAGTGGCGCGAACCCGCCCCATATTCACTCACATATAGACAATCTGTGTAGAGGCAACCCTAGTGCAGGGCACTGAGATCCATAATCTGACCCAAGCGGGCGTTCACATCCGCTAGGATAGCATCCAGCGCAGCCTCCGTACGCCCTTCTGCACGCATGACCAGAATGGGCTCAGTGTTGCTCGGTCGGCATAGGTACCAACCGTCTTCGTATCGTGCCCTGATTCCGTCTACGGTCGAGCACTCAATGTCGGAGAAGGAATCTCTCACAGCACCCATCACTTCCTCCCGTTCTCCAGGGAGCGGTATCTTCGTCTCTCCGGTCGAGGGGTAGTCAGGCAAGGATGAGAATCGATCGGAGAATGACGGTCCGCCCTCGGAGGGGGATGGCTCCCTGCCAACTATCTCCAATAGCCTCGCAGTGTTGTAAAGAGAACAGTCAAATCCAGGCCACCTGTCATGGATGAAGAAGTGCCCAGACATCTCACCTGCAAGGGGCGATGATGGATTCCTGTCCAATTCCCTCTTCATGAATGAATGTCCTGTCCTCACCATCTTTGGTATTCCACCGCATTCCAATATGGCTTCTTCTAGCGCCAAGCTGCACTTCACGTCGTAGAACACGACTCGCTCCTCTTCGGATAGACCCTCTCTGCCTGAAAGAATGTCTCTTGCAAAGAGTGCCATCAGCCTATCTGGATGAATGAAGTGACCGAGCTCGTCAACCACCCCTATCCTGTCCCCGTCCCCATCCATGCCTATCCCGAACTCACAGCCATTCTCCGTGACAGCACGAGCGAGATCCTGCATGTTCTCGGACCTAGTCGGGTCGGGGGGGTGGTTGGGGAAGTTGTTGTCCCATGAGCAGTGAACCGGAACCAAGTCTACTCCTGACCTCTCCATCAGTTCAACTGCCATGGGGCCCGGTACAGCGTTCCCGCAATCAATGGCTACTCGTATGGGACGGGAGGGCTTTCCTGCATTTTCCAATATTGTATCAAGCACATCTAACTGGAAGTCTGGCAGCTCGGTAACGCTGCCCGAACCGACATCGAAGACCCCCGACTCAAATGTAGAACGAAGCTCTTGCAGCTCTTCCCCAGCCATTGGGAGCCTCCCCCTGCAAATCTTGAATCCGTTGTATTCAGGGGGATTATGGCTAGCTGTGATTGCTATGGAGGCATCGACATCCAGGTCAACAGTGGCCCTGTAGAGGACTCCTGTGGTGGTTATTCCCAAATCTAGGACATCGGCACCAGCCGAAGTTATCCCAGTTAGAAGTGCAGAATGAAGCTCAGGCCCAGATTCCCTGATATCCCGTGCTACGGCTATCGTTTTCGCACCTGTGTGAGTGACTATCGCAGAGCCGAGCCTTTCTGCAAATTCGGCATCTAGCTGGCTTCCAGCCAGACCGCGTATGTCGTACGCCTTGAACACGCTCACATGCTGGGCTGCATGGGTGTGCTCCTAAGCGTTCCCAATTCCTGTCGTGTTATTGCCAAGCCGCGGCTCCTCTCTAACTGGTAGGTGAATCAACGATGAGAATACTCCAACGGCAATCCCGACCCACCATACGGTGGTGTAACTACCATACATATCGTAAAGGACACCTCCCAGGTAAACCCCGACGAAACTCCCCACCTGATGCGAGAAGAATACTATTCCGTAGAGTGTAGCCATGTACCTCACACCGTAGATATGAGCTACTAGTCCGCTGGTAAGTGGAACCGTAGCCAACCACAGGAAACCCATCGCGAATGAGAAGATTAGCACTGAATTAGCACTAACAGGAGTCAAGATGAACCATGCTGCTGCGATTGATCGGCCCGCATATATCCCTGACAGTAACCACTTCTTCCCGAATCTCTTGCCAGCCCATCCAGCCATCAGAGTTCCAACTATGTTGGCAGCTCCAATGACCGAAATCGCGAACCCTCCCAGTGCGGCGGTGGTCTCTATCCCTAGATCTCCACACCATCCTGCGGGATCGATCGGAGCACTCATCTCAGTAATCAGTGCAGGGAAGTGGGCAGTAATGAAAGCAAGCTGATATCCACAGGAGAAGAACCCCACGAAGATCATCATGTAGGAAGGATCCTTCATCGCTATACGCAGTATCTCCCCGAGACTCTCCTCAATCTCCTCCTTGCTGGCTCTGCCGGGAGCTTGCATGAACGGAAGTAACAGAAGAACAGCGAGTATCGAGACAGCGAAGATAATGAATACAGATTGCCAACTCATACTCTCCAGCAGGTAAACGGCTACTATCGGTCCGACAATTTGCCCGGCAGATCCAGAGGCCGTTGCTATGGCCATACTCATCGCCCTGTGTTCGGGAGCACTAGCTCGACCGATCACTGCAAGAATGACTCCGAATCCAGTTCCAGCAATTCCGAATCCGACGAGAACCTCGTAGAATTGGACTTCGAAGGCAGTCTCCGCTCCCGTTGTTAGAACCAAACCCAGAGAATAGAGAATCGCCCCTAGAACAATGGCTTTCCTATCACCTAATTTTTCAGAGAAGGCACCGAATAAAGGAGCACCGAAACCCCAAGCCAGATTCTGAATTGCTATTGCTAGACTGAATTCTGCCCTAGGCCAGCCGAATTCATCTTGTATGGGTATCTGGAATACTCCGAATGAAGCTCTGATTGCGAAGCCTACGAGGACAATAATGCACCCTACTAACAATACAGGGGTGAATAGAGAGGCGCCCTTGTTCCCTGAGTAATCGGACACTAAGTTCCACTTCCACGGAACGCTTCACAGACGATCTCTATCAGGGCATCCAGAGGGAGACCTGCCGCTTGATACGCCGCTCTGGCAGGAGGCATCGCGTCCCCCAGCCATTCTCCGTAGATTTCATTGACAACTCCGTAATCGCTCATATCGGAAAGGAGAATCACTACCTTGACTAGATCCGCTCGAGATGAGTTCGCCGCAAGCAGTAAGTCATCTATCTTTGAGAGTGCACTATGTGTCTGCCCCTCTATCGAATCGCCTCCATCAACACCGACCTGGCCGGATAGCCAGATGTGGTCTCTGACATTTATTCCTGGTGAATAGGGGGCGAAAACCGCCGCTCCCGTGTCTATCTTTAGCTTGCGTGCCATGCAATTCGCAGGGGTTGTCAGTCAAAGAACTACTCTCGGAGCATTTCTATTATTCTCATGTGATCTCCAGCCACCTCTTCGTCTGTGATCTCCCCCAATGGCCTCCACTCTGCATGTGAGGCGTCATCCCCTGCCACAGGAACCGAACCCGGGTCAACTTCCACTAGGTAGAATAGGGCGATCACGTGTTTACGCGGGTCCCTGACAGGATTCCCGTGAATTGAAAGAGCAACTGGTTCGAACCCATCCACTCCGGCTTCTTCCTCTAACTCTCGGATTACTGCATCCTCCGGATCCTCTCCGTAATCCACAAACCCCCCCGGGAATGCCCACTTGCCCTTTGAGGGGTCTTTCCCCCTTCTGATTAGGAGAACCTCAGTTCCAGAACCACTCTCTCTAAGGGCCACAGCGTCTACTGCCACGGAGGGGCTTCTGTAGCTATCTCGTCCACAGTGGTGGCACGCGTCATCTCCCATATTTTCTCCTCCTTTTCTGGAACGACTCGAGGGCCTCGTAGAGGTCAGACTTAGTGAATGACGGCCAGTGAACATCCGTGAAGTGAAGCTCAGAATATGCAATTTGCCAAAGAAGGAAGTTCGAAATTCGCTCCTCGCCACTAGTCCGGATGACCAAATCAGGATCAGGGAGGTTTGATGTGTACAGCCTTCTGGAAATCTGCTCTGTGTCTATCGAATCTAGAGAAATCTCACCATCCGCGTGTGCTGCTGCAACATCTCTTACTGCATCCACAATCTCCTCTCTCCCGCCATATGCGAGACACACCGTGAAAAGAAACTCTGAATACTCTGAGGTGGACTCCTCTGCAACCCTAATCGCCTCACGAACCCTCTCTGGAAGAAGCTCCAAGCGGCCAACTGCCTGAACCCTCACCTTTCTCGCGTGGATCTTAGGATCTTCGGAAATCTCGGTCAAGCCCGAGACGTAGAGGTCATACAATGACTCGAGCTCCTCTTCTGACCTCTCGCTGATATTCTCTGTAGACAGTGCGTAAACCGTGAAGTATGGAATTTCTAAATCAAGGATCCATTCCATCACTTCCTTGAGCTTCTCCTTGCCCTGGTTGTGCCCGACATCCCTGTCTAGCTGACTGTTCCATGCAAACCTTCTATTTCCATCCATTATAATCGAAACATGCTTTGGGAGATCGCCCTCCCTAAGACGGTCCCTTAGTCTGTTTGCCCGAATCCTGTCGGTTCTGGAGACGAAACTCCATGCGTAGCTAGAATTAGCCACGATTCCCGCTGGAATCGAGACTACCCTGAATTTCAGCATCCACTTTGCCAGGGAGTCCATGCGACTTCCTAGGGCACTCCGCCGCCTCCCCATGAGTCGACCAGATGACAGCCCCACTAAAGGGAGTCGCATTGAAATCAAGGCTATTCGAACACGATATCGGCCGAATCACCGACCTCTTCCAAAAGGCCCTTGTCAGGATTGACCACGATGACTTGCCCAGATTTCTCCCAAACCGCCAGATCGTGCCTGCTGTTTCCAGCGTATCCGAAACCTCCCTCTCCGAAACGCGCCACAAGAGCCTCGGCCTTCTTCTTGTCACGTAGGTTGTACTTCCTATCTGATGCCATGACATCGGAGAACAGACCAACATGTGCGGCCACCTGTTCGGCCACGATCCTGTCCGATGCGGTTGCTAGGATCAAAGTCCTCCCTCTGGCGTGCTCGCCTGTGAGCCAGTCCAGGAATGCGAGATGGTAGTCTAGCTCGGATGGATCGAAAACCAGTTTCTTTGCCAGGTCCCTCTTCCACTCCGCCCTCCTTCCCGTGAACTCCTTCACAAAGACACCGGGAATCATCCAGGGGCGCCTCGAAAGAACCCTCTTTGCACTGATGTCTGATAGGTCGGACAGGATTAGGGTACCATCCATGTCGACTGCCAGTGGGATGTCCGACCCCTCTTCGCCCATGTTCTCCGCTCGATGGCCTCCGATTCAAGCCTTCGCAGGCAGGCTCAATGAAGTCAATGGCCTCTTCCTGCGTATTAAGTAAGGTGTGGGGCTGACTAATCCATCTGCTCTGAAATGCTGGAGACTAGCAGTGGTATTGCGACAAGTGCCCCGCAAAGGCCGTTCGTGACAAGGCCGAAGCCCATGCCATCGAAGGCAGGGAGATCCATGGCCATGTTCATGGGTAGCTGCAAGACATAGCCAAGCACTAGCAGTCCGAGTGCTATGTGTACGCCCCTCTTCTTGTACTTGATCATGAGCACGCCTGCATAGATGCCGATAGCGGAGAGTGTGAGTGTAATGAGCCCGAGAAGGGTGACCAAAAATCCTCCTTCGACCGCACCGTCCCCTAATTCGGACCCGAAGCCTGCAAGCAGGGCGCCGCCTAAGACAAGAGCAAGAGATCCTAGAAGTGCAAGTACCTGGAATAGTGAATATATGGCCCCAATGATGATTGGAACGGGTGACTTCGAGGCATAGACGACAGGCTCGGTCTGCTGATACACGCCTGCATCGGCAGCGGGTGCTTCACTTGGCGTTCCTGACAATGTGTTTCCTTCCTGGGCTGCGCCTCCGGTGGTCTCTTCCATGCGCACCCATAGGGGCCCCCTGACTTAGTACTGCCTACGGCACCGACTCAAGGCTTCGCAGACCGATTCAATGAAGTCAGTGACCCCTTCGTGGACACTGAGTACGATGTCAGACCACGTGCCACTCTGGAGGCCGGGTGCGATGCGTGTAGTGGAATCCGATGATCCGTGCCCTACCGGCTTCCTTTCGATCACGGTCATAAATACGGAACTTGGAATGTCAGCTTCAATGATAGAACCCGATGAGATCAATGTACCGGATGACTGGGAAAGGGTGATCTCGGAACTCGAGCCATGGGGCGAAGTTCCGGAGGGCATCATCAGATCACTGTCCTACGAGGAGACGTCCAGAGGTCCAGTGGTACGATTGAACGCCGATGAGGATTGGGTGGCGGAGTTTCTCCCATGGGGGTCTGACGGACAGATTAGGGCGAGGTCTAGGCACGCACCGGAGATTTGCGACTCGCCATGTGGTGGATTCTACTGGAATGGACGTGACATGATAATCGTCAGGAAGCAAGGAGGGCCTTTCGTTGGGTCAGAAAACGCCCTTATGGAGTCCCTGAAGAATAACGACATAGGGTCTTCAGCAAAGATCCTCGAACGCGCGGGCGCACTTCTGGGACAGTACCACAGTGCTATGGAGCCGATTCTATCCACTCCCCCGGATCAGAAGAGGTGGAACTCTAGGAATGAGGGGATAGAGAGGGTGCTCAGGGCCCAGTTCATATGGAGGGCCCCATTTACAAAGGAGCAACCATGCACTCTCAGCCTTCTCGATGTGAGGTTTTCGGACATCTCCGAGAGTAGTGTCCGTATCACACGCCCGAGACTGGCTGACGCCCTTAAGCCACATGATTCGGATAAGCCGGGCATGAGGGACCTAGCATCCCTGATGCATGACCTCTCGAGGATCCATCACGACTCGGGATCAACCTCGGATATAGTGGAACTGAGGTCCTCACTCATCGAGGGTTGGAAGTCCGAAGCCCCCGAGCTATGGGCCTCAGATGCGGCATTCTACTCCCATAGGGGAGGACTCGCGATATGGGAGTACGAACAATGCCTGCTGGACGTTATGGAGGCCACTTCCCACCAGTCCGGAGCTCCCGAGCCCGCAGTTACGATGCTGGCGTACGTAAGGCCTTACCAGAAGGGCATGTTCAACAACAGAACGTTCGCCGCACTTTCTCTGATGTCATTCTTCTTCGCCACAACGACCCTCCTCAACAGCATCCCCCCGTCCCTGATGGACATTCCAATACCCCTCTTCTTCATGGCCCTCGGGGTTGTGTGCCTCAAGACATACTGGGGTAAGTCACCTCCCCCTGAGAAGCCATTCAACGTCCCATAGGCTAACGTCTGACTACCTTCTTGGAATCATCGTCGAAGTCGTAGAACATTGGGGTCCCTGTTGCGATCTCCACTGATACGATGTCCTCTGGGCTGATGGACTCGATGTGCATCACGATCGAGCGCAGCGAGTTTCCATGGGCCGACACCAGGACGTTCTTGCCTTCTTCGAGGTCGGGAAGAACCTCCTCCTCGAAGTAGGGTATTGTCCTCTCGGCATTCATCTTCAGACTCTCGCCCCCGGGCGGCGGGACGTCGAATGAGCGCCTCCAGATGTGCACCTGCTCTGCACCATGTATCTCCGCAGTCTCTGCTTTGTTCAACCCCTGAAGGTCCCCATAGTGCCTCTCATTGAGACGCTCGTCCTTGAAGACTGGAACTTCTCCGGAATGGGAATTCCGGCTCATGATGATCTCAGCAGTTCTCTGCGCCCTCTTCAGCCCGCTTGTGTGGACAACATCGAATCGAATTCCGGAAAGTTCGTCACCGGCGGTCTCAGCCTCCATGACGCCCTTCTCAGACAGGTCGACATCAGTCCACCCGGTGAACCGGTTCTCAGCGTTCCATACTGACTGCCCGTGCCTGACTAGAACCAGTGTCGGCATCTCTAAACCTCAAGAATTGTGAGTCTCTCGAAGTCGGGGCTCGTGGAACTTCAGTCCACACTCTTCGGCCCTCGCCCTAGCCATCATTGCCAAGTCCTCGTTCATCTCCCTCTCGATTTTTGCTGACGAGTCGCAGTAGAAGTTGGTGCTAACGATAATCTTCGAAGGGCCTACAGAGCTTATCCTGACCCAAGAGTCCTCCTTCTTGACGGCCCTTGGATCAGATGCGACTTGCTCTGATAGCGACTCGCAGAAGGACCTCAGTGAGTCTTGGTCGCTGCTGGCCTCGAACTCGAAGTTTGGCCTTATCCTCCTGAACCTCCTCTGGCTGAAGTTCTCCACAGCGGAATTGGTAATGTTGGCATTTGGAACCGTGACCAGCGTGTCGGCGCTTGTGCGAATGAGGGTCGTCCTGAGGGCTATGGTCACAACCTCGCCCTCCACGCCATCAACGATAATCCAGTCCCCGACGTTGAAGGGCTGATCGATTAGGATGCTAATCGCTCCGAATATGTTGGCCACCGAGTCCTTGGCCGCTAGTGCCAGGGCCAGACCGGCGATTCCCAAACCTGCTATCAGCCCAGTAAGATCCAAGCCACCCAGCCCTGCCAGGACGAAGATTCCGCTGACAACCACTGCCAGTCGTCCGACTGACTCTGCTACGCTGGCCAGAGATCTCCTTGCTGCCATGTTATCGCCCTCGACAACGATGAAAGCATCCAGGAAGTCCACTAAGCGATAAGCGGCCAAAAGCATCAGAAGGACGAATCCAGCGTACACATACGAATTGACCGTATCGACCATCTCCGAGTCCCATACGGGGCTAGTATTTCCATTCAGCCAGTCTATCGAGTAGTTGAACACTAGGAAGCCGAACATCCATCCAAGGGACTTTGGCGCCAAGACGCTCTTACCGTCAATCCTGTCTGTCTTCGACAAGAGGTCCATCAACCGGGGGAAAACGAACCTTCGTGCTAGCACCCCGCTACCCACGCTCAATGCGATTACCGCCACAATTACGGCCAGCGTGCCAGTCGAAAAATCGAGCAATGCCGCCTCTCCTGCCATAAACTCGTCCAGTTGCTCCATGAACTGGCCGACGAAGTCTCACTCATAAACTCAGCCCCGGCCCATAGGGCCGGATTACGAGGGATTGAATACTGCCTGTATTGTCGCGGTTACGCACATGACGTCGATAATCGCTTCGAACGACTCCCCAAAACGCCCCCGAGCACCCGTTGCGGCGATGCTGATGCCACTACTTCTCTCGGTCCTAGCACCGGTAACGATGATCGCTCCAGCAGCAGCTCAAGACGACGGAGCCGGGCTATCCCCACAGGACATCTGGTCCGATGAGTATGCGTTCCAGGTATTTCCATGGGGCGGTGACAGTAGAGTGCAGTTCAGGGAGTATCACGATTACTTCTCAATGAAGGAAAGGATGCAGACTCTCGCCGATCAGAACACTGAGATCCTGACATTCCACGAGGGAATGCCCGGAGGGCTAAATGCCAGAGGGGACGAGACCAACCGTGGGTCATACCAGGGATGGTTCTACAATCACGACACCCCTTGGGTCAAGATCACTGCAGATGTCCATGGAGGGGAGTGCAACACCTTCGTTGGGGATTGCGGAAACTACGAAGACCGGCCCGACGTAATGCTGGCTGGAAACTTCCATGCCAGAGAATGGATGTCATACGAGGTACCAATGCTGTTCCTCGAGACACTAGTCTACTACTATGGAAAAGCCGGAATAGACAACGACGGCGACGGGCTAATCGACGAAGACGGTTGGGACGGCATAGACAACGACGGCGATTGCCTGATGCTCAATTCGACCCACCAAGACAGCAATGGCGACGGAAACCCCTGTGGCCCTGGTGACTTAGGGGTCGACGAAGACTTCTCCGAGCAATTCATCACTGATATGATCAATACCCGTGAGATGTACCTAATTCCAATGCTCAATGTAGACGGAAACAGGTACGACAGAGAGGTATACTGCGGCCCAACTGCTTGGGAGAACTGCCCCACATCTGGATGGAGGAAGAACCTCAGGGACAACACGGTCACAGGGGTAACACCCCTCCCTGACGTAGATGAGGAAGTAGACCCAAGCTGTGACGGCGTCGACCTGAACCGCAACTTCCAGTACGAATGGGGTGCTCCTCTCGGCGCCACAGGGCCTTTGTTCCCGGGGATGTGCTACTCAGACTCCGGTGCGAATAACGACGTTTACAACGGACCAGTAGATACCGTAGACCAAGACGGTGACCTCAGATTGAACGAGGATCACGTGGATGGCAAGGATGACGATGCCGACGGCCTCATCGACGAGGACTGGCTCGGGGGCAACAGCGAGCCCGAGACCAAGTTCATCCAAGACATGACCGAGATGAACGATGACAACAACGACGGATTCTCTGAGTTCAAGAGCACCTTGAGCTGGCACTCTTTCTCGGAGTTGGTCCTTTGGCCATGGGGCCACTGCACGGGCTGCTACACGCCAGATGACGAATTCTTGGTTTATCACGGCGTGAAAATGGCCGAGATGACAGACTACGCTCCGATGCAGTCCTCAGACCTCTATCCAACGACCGGTGACTTCTGTGACTGGCACTACGGTGTCCACAACTCCTACTGCTACACCATGGAAATAGGTACGGCATTCCACCAGCACCCGGACGACATAGCCCACATAGCCGTTCGAAACCTAGGAGTGCCATTCTACATGGTCGAGATGGCGGATGACCCCAGGTATCGCGCAATCGTCGGCATAGAGAACACGACAACCAGGCAGTGGCTACAGATGCCCGACACCGTAGAAGTCGAGAAGGGGGACATCCCAATCTCGATATGCCTCGACCAGGCATTCCCATACTCAGTCGACATCAACATGACTCACCTGATGTGGAGGCTAGTCGAGCCAACGAGGAAGCAGAATGACTTCGGGCCAACCGAGTGGGTCGACGTGCCCTGGCAAATGTCCGCTTTCGTAGCTCCGGAGGAGCCTGAGCAGTGCTTCCTCCTCGACGGCGAGAACGGAACTGCGCTCAGCTCCAGCATCCCCCTGCCCGACACTTCTGTCGGCAAGATACAGTACAAGGCCATGCTAGGAACAGTGAATGGTGCTTTCCCGTTCTCATACCCGTCCTTCGAAGAAGGAGGAAACTACTACGAATTGGCCATTCCATACAGGGCGAGCTTCGGATCAAGCATACTCGCCTTGATGATGTTCGCTGTTATTGCCAGCTTCGTATGGGGGGGACTAGGGCTAACGCTGAGGGCTATGTTCGATGACGAAGGAGGGGTTATAGGGCTCCCCGAGGAAATGAGGAAAGAGGAAGGGGAGAGAGGGGCATGAACCCGCAGACAGAGTCCTCCTCGGACGAGTTCAGTGGTAGGCTGGGACTCATCTTCGCAACCATCGGGGCTGCCATCGGCACGGGCAACATCTGGCGATTCCCACGAATGGTAGGGGCAAATGGAGGGGGTTCCTTCCTCGTTCCATGGCTGATATTCCTGTTCGTCTGGTCCGTCCCACTGATAATCGCCGAGTTCGCCTTGGGGAAGAGGAGCAGGACGGGCACCGTAGGAACCTTCAGGATCTTCGCTGGCAACAACTTCGCCTGGATGGGCCTCTGGACGGCGTGGATATCCACAGCGATAGGATTCTACTACGCCGTAGTCACGGGATGGTGCCTGAATTACTTCCAGTCCGCCATCAGGGGGGGCCTCGGGAGCGAGGTGGACACGGTAGAGGTCTGGAACTCATTCCTCCAGTCGCCCGGTCAGGTGATTTTCTTCCAGCTCATAGCGGTCCTGATCACGATGGCCGCAATTTGGAGGGGAGCCAAGGCCATCGAGAAGGTCAACGTCATACTGATGGTATCTCTGTTCATCCTACTCTTCTCAGCCCTTTTCCTGGCCTTCGTGATGGATCTGGACGACGGCACCCTAGACGGATTCGTCTACATGTTCAGCATCCAACCAGAGTACCTCATGCAGCCCGAGACATGGATAAACGGACTATCCCAATCAGCATGGTCCTGCTCAGCGGGCATGGGAATGGCAATCACCTACTCCGTCTACATGAGGAAGGACGAGGACACCACCCTCAACGCTGCCACGATGTGCCTCGCCAACAACAGCATCAGCATCATCGCAGGACTAACGGTGATGATGGCCGTCTTCGCGGTCGTGGACGACCCGCTCAGCGCAGTAGGCGCAGGGAGCTCGGCAATCACTTTCCTAGTCCTACCAGAGGTCTTCGCGCAGGCCCCCGGAGGTGCAGCCGTCCAGCTAATCATGGTCACAGTATTCTTCCTGGCTCTTTCCTTCGCAGCACTGACTTCGATGATCTCCACTGTCGAGCTATGCGTCAGGAACTTCGTCGACCACGGTGTGGACCGCTCACAGGCAGTAGGCTTCACCACTGTTTCGATATTCTTCTTCGGGCTACCCAGCGCCGCCCTGTGGATCCGCATGGACTCGGCGACCGGGGTCGCTTTCCCGCAGTTCCTAGAGGTTCAGGACCATATTTGGGGGTACGGGCTGATGTTCAGTGGCCTCTTCATCGCCTACAGCATCTGGAAGTACGGTTGGAGCAGGTACAGGGCCTGGCAGGATGAGAACGAAATCACCGGATTCAGCCTAAGGGACTACCTGGACAATGGCGTCTCCTCCTTCCGTGACGACTTCATCAACACGGGCGACAATGACTGGTGGATAGGGCGCTGGTGGGACTACATCATGTATCTCGGGTTCCCCCTGATGTTCTCGGTTCTGATGATATCCTACTTCTTCGATCTGCTAGTCAACGTACACGATCCCTGGAACCCCTCCAACCCACATGGAATTTCCATCATCCTACTGTTCTGGGGCGTAACGGCAATCCTCTTCATCGGGCTAAACAGGTATGTCCTGGTCAATAGGATGGTCCCCACGGACAAGGTCAACCCGTCCCCATGGCCCCTCTACATCCTCTCGGGAGACTACGAACTCGAGCCAAGGCCCCTGTACAGGAACGTACCAGAGGGCGCCGAGGCGCCCATCGACACCCTGCCAGGAGGGAGCGACGAATTCATCGTCCAACTGGGTGACCCACTACCGCCAACCTATACGGATGAAAGTGGAAACAAGCACCCCCACTCCCTGGGAACAGTTGAAGCCGAGATAGCCTGAGAGCCCCACGTGCTCGAGGAGATCGCAGCGGCCGTCGCTATCCTCCTGATAATACCCGGTTGGGCCATAGGGCTCCTGGCCGTCGCCATCTACCTGTGGAGGAAACTCAACACCTCCAGAAAGGAATGATGGGGGCCTCGGGAGCCGTAGGGCTTGAAGTGGT
Organism: Thermoplasmatota archaeon; assembly: GCA_036154155.1. Lineage (GTDB taxonomy): Archaea > Thermoplasmatota > Poseidoniia > Poseidoniales > Thalassarchaeaceae > MGIIb-O5. The sequence continues at coordinate 45,707 of JAYZLP010000046.1, forward strand.
CATGTTCGTGGCGGAGTCGTGGCACAGGGCGTACGCGGAACCCGGGACTTCTACCCCGAAGACATGCGATTGAGGAACTGGCTCTTCGACAGGTTCCGCTCCGCAGCTCGCGAGCATGGCTTCGAGGAGTACGACGCCCCTGTCCTCGAGCACGAGGACCTATACACCCGAAAGCAGGGCGAGGAGATCACCCAGCAGCTGTACGGATTCGAGGACAAGGGAGGCAGGAGGGTCGCCCTCAGGCCCGAGATGACCCCTTCCCTGGCTCGGATGGTCATGGCCAGGGCGGGAGCTCTGCCCACGCCGATCAAGTGGTTCTCCATCCCCCAGTGCTGGAGGTATGAGAGGACGCAGCGTGGCAGGGGCCGGGAGCACTACCAGTGGAACGTCGACATCTGGGGGGCCGACGGCGTCGAGGCAGACGTCGAACTCCTCTCGGTCATGGTGTCGTTCTTCCGCTCTGTGGGACTGACGTCCGACGACCTCGCTATCAGGGTCAGCAGCCGCAAGGTGCTGGAGGAGGTTCTGGGATCGATAGGGGTGACTGGCGAGTCATTCCCCGCTGTGTGCGTGATAGTAGACAAGATGGACAAGCTTCCCCCTGACGCGATAGCGGCACAGCTGTCGGAGCAGGGCCTGGGGGAAGGCGACATATCCACGATAACATCCACATTGGGACTCTCCGACATATCGGAGCTGTCATCCTCCCTGGGAAGCGATAGCCCAGCCGTCTCCGAGCTCACCGAGCTATTCCAGCTCGCATCAGCGTACGGGATAGCAGACTGGCTCTCATTCGATGCATCGATAGTAAGAGGGCTCGCTTACTACACAGGACCCGTGTTCGAGGCCCACGACAAAGCCGGCGAGTTGAGGGCAGTGTGCGGCGGCGGAAGGTACGACAGGCTTCTCTCCACACTCGGTGGAAAGGACATGCCAGCCACGGGGTTCGGATTCGGTGACATGGTCATCATGGAGCTGCTCGCTGACAAGGGGCTTGTCCCCGACCTCCCAAGCGGGAACGAGGACGTCGTGATGTCCCTCGGAGAGGACCTGAGGCACGCGGCCATGTCAGTCGCGTCAAAGCTCAGGGCAGCGGGCAGGTCAGTCGATCTGGTCCTTGACGACAAGAGGATGAAGTGGGCGTTCAGGCACGCAGACAGGACCGGGGCACAGAGGCTCGTCATGGTGATGCCGGAGGAGTGGTCATCGGGGAAGGTCAGGATCAAGGATCTCGAAACCGGCGAGGAGTCG
>JAYZLP010000047.1:0-5692 GCA_036154155.1 Thermoplasmatota archaeon
GCGTCCAGCGTCAGCTGCACCTCCCTCGTCTCGCCCATTGTCCTGACAACGCCGCTGTCGGTGATCTCCGGCTTGGCTATGGTGAACGGGTCGAGGTCCTCGGCCGCGACGTGCGCTAGGTCGTCCCTGCCTGCGTACTCGATTGCGAGCTCGCGGAAGATCCAGTCTACGAGGCTGGATGCCATCTTGACTCTCCCGCTCCCGCCCTCGACCATCCCGCTGGGCTCGAACTTCTGGAATGTGAACACCTTGACGAAGGCCTCGAGCGGCACGCCGTGCTGCAGGGCTATCGACACGGCTATGGCGAACTGGTTCAGCATGGCTCTCCAAGCAGCGCCCTCCTTGGAGGTGACCAGTATGATCTCGCCGAGCTTCCCGTCGGGGTACTCGCCCGTGATCAGCCTGACGCTGTGGCCCCCGATCCTCGCCTTGACGTTGTCACCCTTCTTCTTGTCAGGGAGCGGTCGGCGTGTCGCGATGTAGTTGACGAAGGACTCCGCCACCGGCTTCGCGACCTCCTCGGGGACTGGCATTGTCTCGACCACCTGCTTGACCATAGTCGGGACCGCCTCGTCGGCCTCTTCCTCCTCCAAGGAGGATGTGTCCACTAGCTGGTTCATCAGTGGCTGGGAGAGCTTCGAGCAGTCGCGATAGACTGCGCATGCCTTGTTCATGGTCTCGTGGCTGAGGTCGTATGCGGCCCTGATGTCCTCCACGGTGGAGTCGGAGGGCATGTTGATCGTCTTGGATATGGCTCCCGAGATGAACGGCTGAGCGGCAGCCATCATGAGCACGTGGGCCTTCCAGTCGATTGCCCTGACGCCGTACTTGCCGCAGGGGGTCGCGCAGTCGAACACCTCGAGGTGCTCGTCCTTGAGTCCTGGTGCCCCCTCAATGGTCCCTCTCCCGAAGACGTGGTCGTTCGCCTCCTCGACCTCGTCGCTGGAGAATCCTAGGTGGCTAAGGACGTCGAAGAAGGGGTCGTCGCACTGGTCCTTGCTCATGCCAAGGGCGTCCATGCAGAACTCCTCTCCCAGTATTGACGGTGCGAATGCGCCTCTGATGCCGAAGACGTCCGGCATGCTCGCGTCGACCCTCGAAATGACCTCCTTCGTGAAGCCCATCTCGTGGAGCTTGTCCGATGTGATGTGTGGGCAGCCTGTTAGCTTCATCGAGCCCATGATGTGCTCCATTATGCCCTTGATCTTCGGCTTGGAGTATCCGAGCCTCTTGAGGGCGGCTGGGACACCGTTGTTGATTATCCTCAGGGAGCCCCCTCCGGCGAGTGTCTTGTACTGTATGAGGGAGAACTGTGGCTCTACTCCGGTCGTGTCCGCCCCCATGACGAGGCCGATTGTGCCAGTTGGGGCTATCACAGTGGTCTGAGCGTTCCTGTATCCATGCTCCTCGCCGTCCCTCAGTGCCTTGTCCCAGGCTCCCCGGGCTGCTTCGAGGAGGTCCTTCGGGCATTTCTTGGCGTTGATCCCCATGGGAGGCACGGAGAGGCCCTCGTACTCCTCGGCTGGAACGTCATAGGCTGCTCTTCGGTGGTTCCTCATGACCCTGAGCATGTGGTCAGCGTTTCGCTCGTAGTCCGGGAAGGGCCCTAGGACAGAGGATATCTCGGCGCTAGTCGCGTATGATTCCCCGCACATGATCGAGGTGATCGCCCCGCAAATCGCGTACCCCCTCTCATCGTCGTATGGTATTCCCATGTGCATTAGGAGGGACCCTATGTTGCAGTATCCTAGCCCTAGGGTTCGGTAGTCATAGGACCCCCTGGCTATCTCTTCGGAAGGGAACTGCGCCATCAGGACGCTGATCTCGAGTGTGACGGTCCAGAGGCGGACGCTGTGCCTGAAGTCCTCTACCTGGAAGGTGTGGGTATCCAAGTCGTAGTACTTCAGGAGGTTGATGCTCGCTAGGTTGCACGCGGTGTCATCTAGGAACATGTACTCGGAGCATGGGTTTGACCCGTTTATCCTGCCTGCCTCCGGGCAGGTGTGCCATTCGTTGATGGTGGTGTCGAACTGGACCCCTGGGTCTGCACATGCCCATGCGGTGTACGCGACCTTGTCCCAGAGCTCTCCGGCGTCCAGGGTCTTGCAGGCGCCTGGCTCCCTCCCCTCGGCCTTGGCCTTGTCGAGCTCGGTCCTCCAATGGAGGTCCCATTTGCCGCCTTCCTTGACGGACTCCATGAACGAGTTGGGGACTCTTACCGAATTGTTGCTGTTCTGCCCGGAGACGGTTAGATATGCCTCGCCCTGCCAGTCTGTGTCGAGCACCTCGAAGTCTACTCCCTTCCATCCCTGCTTCGCCAGGTCCACTATTCTCTGTATGTGCGGCTGGGGTACGCTGTCTCTGATTGCGCTTACCATCGCCTTTCGCAGGGATTCATTCGAGTTCTGATCGAATCTGGTCTCGTCGTCATCGCCCACCCATATGGATTCCATGAGATTGTTGGCGTGCTTCTGGAGGATATTGCTACCAATAACCAGGGCCGATACCTTCTCCTCTTCGCTGCTCTTCCAATCGATGTATTCCTCTATGTCAGGGTGATCCAAGTCGAGCGTCACCATCTTCGCTGCTCGTCTCGTTGTTCCCCCGGACTTGATGGCCCCAGCGGCCCTGTCTCCTATCTTCAGGAAGGACAGTAGCCCGGAGGAGCTTCCTCCGCCGGAGAGGGGCTCTCCTGCACCCCTTATCTTGGAGAAGTTGGAACCGGTTCCCGAGCCGTACTTGAAGAGGAGAGCCTCTCTGTTCCAGAGTCCCATGATTGAGTCCTTACCACCCACTAATGAGTCTCCGACAGATTGGATGAAGCAGGCGTGCGGCTGGGGGTGCTCATATGCGTTGGACGAGTACTCCAGCTTCCCTGTGGTCGGGTCGATGTAGGTGTGGCCTTGCGCCGGCCCTTCTATGCCATAGGCCCAGTGAAGTCCGGTGTTGAACCACTGGGGGCTGTTTGGGGCGGACCTCTGGCTTGCGACGAGATAGCACATCTCGTCGAAGTAGGCTCTTGCGTCGGCCTCGCTTGCGAAGTAGCCGTGCTTCCATCCCCAGTAGGTCCACGTTCCGGCGAGACGCCTGAAAAGCTCCCGGCCGTCCCTCTCTCCTCCGAATCTCTCGTCTAGTTCCAGGGTGTCCAATTTCTCCGTATCCGGTTCACTTCTCTGAAGCCACACCGGAACGCCTTCCTCCGGCACCTTCCTCAAGTGGGTGGGCACACCGGCCTTGCGGAGATACTTCTGAGCGAGGACCTTGCCAGGTACGCCCGCATACCCCGAGGGGAGTTTCACCCCCAGTATCGTGTCAGCCATGGAACCATCTGGGTTGCGTATCTCCGCATCCATCTCTATCCAATCGAAGCTCTCGAAGGGGTCCTTTCCGGAGGATGTGAATCGGCGCTCGACGACCATTCCGGATTCCGCGTCGGAGCTCTCGGCAGTGTCCTTCATTTTCGGTTGCATTCGATATCACCTCCCTTCCTTTTGCGTGCCCCCTCACACGTCCGAGCGCACAAGGGATTCCGTCTTCTTGATGGGGGGTTCTTAATGCTAGAGGAAGATGTGAATATTTACGCTTGTAAAAACGTAATTATTTGCATCGCACAATTACTGAATTTGTGATATTTCTAATCGGTCATTTCCAACGTCCAATCGAGGGTTGCTCCCGACCTTGTGATCATTATTCCGACGCTGCAGAACTTCTCATGGCTGCTCTCGATTAGCCTCCTCACTAGTTTTTCCGGGACATCTCCCCTAACAATGTAATTCATGTTGACTGAAGTGAAAACCTTCGGCTTGTCCTCAGCCCTCTGGGCTTCGATTTCCACTGTCACGAAATCGACTTTGTCCTTCCTGTCTTTGAGGCCGTCCACGAGATCGATGAGCGAGCAGGCCGCATGTGCGTGCAACACCATCTCCATCGGGCTGGGTGTTGTTTCCCCGTATATGCCAAACACCTTGCCTCTAGAGGTTGTTCCGACGTAGCCGCCGTCACCCGTCCACTTCACCTCGCCCTTCATGGGCCGCCCACCAAAGGCATCAGCCTTCAAGGGTTGGCTTCATCAATGTCATGCGGGTCGGCTGTCTGAGAGACATGACCGACGGTTCGCCAATCACGCTATCAGAGGGAGGGCTGGACGTGCCTGACAGGCCTATCATCCACTACATCGAGGGAGATGGGATTGGGATCGACATCACTCCCGTCATGATTGACGTCGTCAATAGCTCGGTGGAGCTGGCTTATGGCGGCTCCAGAACCATTGAGTGGAGAGAGGTGCTTGCAGGGCAAAAGGCGTTCGATGGCACGGGAGAGTGGCTCCCTGAGGAGACTTTGGAGGCCATGAGGTCCGGCTTGGTCTCCATCAAGGGACCCTTGACTACCCCAGTGGGCGGGGGGATACGCAGCCTAAACGTCGCTCTCAGGCAGAAGCTCGACTTGTTCGCATGTGTGCGCCCGGTGCGTTGGTACGCAGGGACCCCGAGCCCGGTTAGAGACCCGGGTGCGGTTGACATGATCATCTTCCGTGAGAACAGCGAGGACGTCTACGCTGGAATTGAGTGGGAGGCTGGGTCTGCTGAGGTGGCGAAGGTAATCGAGTTCTTGCAGGGGGAGATGGGGGTCGAGAAGATTCGTTTCCCTAACACCAGCGGAATAGGGATCAAGCCGATTTCGAGCGAGGGAACTGCGAGGATTGTCCGTGCTGCGATTAGGTACGCAATCGATAACGACAAGGACAGCGTAACTCTGGTCCACAAGGGGAACATCATGAAATTCACAGAGGGCGGTTTCCGTGATTGGGGTTACCAGTTGGCGCAGGATGAGTTCGGGGCCGAGTTGCTTGACGGTGGGCCATGGTGCACTATGACCAATCCTAAGACGGGGACGAAAATCACGATCAAGGACGTCATCGCTGATGCTATGCTTCAGCAGGTGCTGACTAGGCCACGCGAGTATGGCGTTCTTACTACAATGAACCTCAATGGGGATTACATCTCAGACGCTCTTGCAGCCCAAGTCGGCGGAATCGGTATCGCCCCAGGGGCCAACATCAACTACGACACTGGAATAGCGATTTTCGAGGCTACGCATGGAACCGCTCCCAAGTACACGGGACAAGACAAGGTGAATCCGGGAAGTCTGATTCTCAGTGCCGAGATGATGCTTAGGCACATGGGTTGGACCGAGGCAGCGGATCTGATTGTCAAGGGGATGGAAGGTGCCATCAGTGCGCAGACAGTAACTTACGACTTTGAGAGGCTGATGGACGGAGCCACACTGCTGAAGTGTTCAGAATTCGGGCGGGCGATAGTCGACCACATGTGAAGTGAAACTGATGGATGATAAACTCGCAGAGGTGCGGGCTCGTCTCCTAAAGCTATCCGAGGCCGCTGAGGCGGAGGGGGACCCCCTTCGTTGGTTCGAGGAGCTTTATGTTGGTGCAAATAGGGATCCGGATGAAATCCCTTGGGCCAGAATGGAGCCACATCCCAAGATGGTGGAGTGGGTTGCAGCACGCCCCTCCGTGAAGGGGAGGGCTTTGGTTGTGGGGTGCGGACTAGGGGACGATGCGGAGTGGCTATCCGAAGCCGGATTCGAAGTGACAGCCTTTGACATTTCACAGTCATCGATTAATTGGTGCACTGAAAGATTCCCTGAGTCTTCTGTAGAATACCTAGCAGCGGAC
>JAYZLP010000048.1:0-16432 GCA_036154155.1 Thermoplasmatota archaeon
GCCTCTTCTCTTCCTCAATTTCCTTGATGGCCTGGACGGCTGGATCGGTGATTAGGATCTTCGGAAGTAGTTCTCTGGCAAGACGAGTGTTTCCGTCGTTGTCCGTTTCTATCATACCCCATGGAGAGAGGATCGTCTCCTCGTCTTCCTCTGGAACTAGGTCATGATGAGGTACGAGATGATGGTTTAGAACATTGAATCTGTCATCGCCCACAGGTATGTCTTCATCTAGAAGGGCGCTTCTGGAAATGGTGACCCTTCCAGTCCTGCTCCTCCTCCTAGATGCAGCTTGCTCTCTGATGATTCCCATGATGCTGTCAATCTCGGAGGAGCCCGTGTCCAAATCGGTCTTCTTGGCGACCTCTTCGACCGTCATCCTCTTGATGGCATCCATATTTGCATCATCAGCTAGTTTATGCGCGTGCTCCTCGGAGACGCCCAGTTCAATTAGTCTCTTTTTTGTTGAGCTTTTGACCGCCACTCGCATTCCCCCTTGGCCAGCAAAATCAGGGGCCAGTGCTTCGTTCAGGAGAGGGCCCGGGGGGATTCGAACCCCCGGCCACCGGGTTAAAAGCCCGGTGCTCTACCTGACTAAGCTACAGGCCCATGGCTGATGCTGGGCTATTGGCGGACCGTAGGGGTATTTTTGAACCTACCGGCAAAGGCACTGCTAGCCCGTGACCGGCTGCGCCACCCCTGGGGGTCTGGGAGGCAAACGCTAGTTGGGGCTTGTGCGCATAAAGCTTTGTGGAATTTAGGTGAAGAAAGATGGGAAATCTCAACTCCTCCGACGATTCAAGGATTGCCTCAAAAATTGTTGAAATATCTGTTGGGGGCCATGGCCCATGGAAACTAACTGTCCCTAAGACGGTATATCCACCGAGGGAGGACACTAGGTTACTAGCAGAAGCTATCTTGTCATTGGGTGTAGAGCCTTCTACGGCCGTCGAGGTTGGTTGTGGATCGGGGGTTATCTCAATTCTACTTGCTGAGATGGGATGGGATGTATTTGCATTTGACGTGAACCCCTATGCCGTTGCATCGGCAAGATGGAATGTGGATGAGCATGGGCAATCGGATAGAGTAAGTGTGACTGAGGGGGGTGTGGGTGAGCAGGGCTGGGAAATTCCGGAAGGGGCTAAACTTCTAGTTTGGAATCTGCCTTACCTAACCCCTGATGAAGAGGCCGTTAGGCTTGAGCCGATTGAAGAAGCCTCGATGACCGATATCCCAAATGGGGGATGGTCAGCAGAACTGATGAAGCACGTATGTTCTCATGAAGAAGATGGATTAATTGTATTGCTGTTGATGCGATCTGACCCGAGAAGCCCTAGCAATAAAAGAGACTGGGTCAGAAACGGATGGTCATGTAGAGTCATCAATAGATTGCGTATGGGGGGAGAGAGAATTGAGTCCGTTGGATTCTGGAAACCGGGAAGCGGGGTGGAGGCCGTGACAGTTGAAGAGTGTGGTTCCACAATGACGGAGGCCGGGTCCCTCCCGGACCGAGGTTGGCAGAGGATTAGGGCGAGAAGGCAGACAAAGGGGCGTGGCAGGGGGGGTTCAGTATGGGAATTCCAAGAAGGCGATGTTGCAGCTACCTGGAAATTGGCAATTGAAGACGGTTCTGAGATTCCACATGGACTAGTCCAGACTGCTGTTGGTAGCGCCATAGCTGAGAATATCGGTTGCAGGACAAAATGGCCTAATGACCTTGTGGACAAATCTGGAATGAAAATGGGCGGGATTATTGCAGAGTCATCCAGTAATGAGGCTGGCATGAGGGTCGGAGTAGGGATCAACTCCTGCCCCAGGATAGTCACTGGAGAGAAGGTTTCAGGGTGGTCGGAAACTCTCGGCGACGGCTCTGCGGAGTCCGTATTCCGTATTATCGACGCTTCACTATCGGGGATTTTTGAAGCGGTGCCTGGGCTGCCAAAGCCGGGCATTGAATTTCTACTTGAGCACTCGTGGAGGGGGATTTCTTCCTCGCTATCCGAGGGGGCTTTCCCTCGCGCCTTAGGCAGGGGAACGAGGGTGGTGGGACTGGACGAGAGTGGTGGTTTGATTCTAGAGGATGAGGGGGAGGTGTCTGTAATCACAGATGTAGATGAGCTTGTGTGGTTTTTCCCTAGCGACTTCTAGCTGGACGCTCGAGACCCAATCTCTTCCTAACTAGTCGGATTTTCCCTGACTTGGTCAGGGTGGATATCGAGGGAGAGTCGTTCAGAGTTGAAACAACCTTATCGGAATCTGTCAAATTGACCCTAATTACACATATTGACTGGTTTTCCGACCTTACTACATCAAAGAGTCTCCATTGTGTGTCGTCAAGCAAATCGCCTAGGGTCTTCTTGATGGAGTTCCGTGAGGTTTGTGGATTTTCGACCTGGAATCCTATCCACCTGTGTTTCCCTCTAGAGGCCTTGCCCTGCTTCTTCACGTGTTGCCGGAGGGGGCATTCACTTAACGCATAAGGGGGTGCTAGTGGGGTCAAAGGCCGCTTACAACGGCAACAAGCCTTAGTCGGCCAACCATATCGTCACTAGTTCTTGCGCCCATAATAACCTGGCAGTCGGGGTCCATAGAGGAAACGAAGGCATCTGTTATCTGGTCGAGGTGTGAGAGGGTCATGTCGGGCCCCCCCTCCAATTGCACGAGACAGCCTTTTGCCCCTTGAATTTCCAGTTCTGAAAGTGGAGAGTTGCGTGCCATTTCAACAACTGATCCGGGCAGTTCTGTAGTTCCCGTGCCAACAATAAGAGTTGCATTCCCTGGCTTCTCAATTATCGACCTCATGTCCATCAAATCGAGGTTTATTGTACCTACCTCAGCAATTGTCGTGACCAGTCCCTCTACCAGTTCCTCTATCCAACCAGAGCCAGTAATCCAATCCGTCTTACGCTTTCTGGCTTGCCATGCGAGTCTTTCCATACTCACCCTGATGCAGACGTGAGAATTGGAATCCAAACTAGAAACCGCCTCGTTGGCTATTGAACACCTCAGTGGTTGTTCGGCGAATGGCAAGCCGGCTATCGATAGAACTAGGCAGCCACTCTGTTTTGCTACTGATGCTATTTCGGAAGATGCGCCTGAGCCCATCCCGCCCCCTAGTCCCGTCAGAATCAACATTATCTCGGCCTTCTCGATTAGTGGCATCACAGAATCCAAGCCCTCCCTGAGCCTATGTGTTGCCATCATGGGGAGGGCGGCAGCACCCTTTCCCTCACCCCCTGCATCCAGGAAAAGGCAGTTAGCCGTGTTTGCCCCCTCGAACGAAGATTCGTCCGCATCAATTAGGAGAAGTTCAGAGAGGTCTTGACAGCGGGAGTGCGCCTGTGTTGCCCATATACAACCAATGCCGCCGACGCCGACAATGAGTATGGCGCCCTCCTCCATGACCCTGCCATGTATGTCTAGTGTTTAGTGTGTACTAATCATAAGAGAGGTATCTCTGATATCTTCTCCTCTCGTCTCTAGCCCATGCGTTATCTGGCTCAATCTCCAGGACCTTGTCGTAGTATTCGATAGCGGCCTCGAAGTCGGAGAGATGTCTTCCATTCATATGCCCGAGGATATTGAGAACTGGAACACATCTTGGATCTTCGTCGAGCATACCGAGGAGGATTTCCTCGGCACCAGAAATGTCCATCATCTCCATCTTGTTCTCAGCTGAGTCCAGGAGTGAGATTTGAGTCTCGGAAAGGCGATAGACGTTGCGCCAGCTTGGGTTCGCCATGACCTTCCTGACTCTTCTTTCCGTATTAGTTTGGCGAGTACGTGGTATGCTTCAGAATGTGGGTTTCGGGGGAGAGTTGCAAGTTGTCGACGTGGAACGTTAATAGCCTCGTTTCAGGTGGCTCGTCACGTACGTTGAGGGTTCACCATGAGGTCCGCTCTTACTAGCTCCAGAAGGCTGTTCGTAATGGGCATAGTCGCGCTTCTGTTGGCAGGGGGCGTACAGGCCTTCCACACAGGGGTAGGAGGAGACGCAAACGGTGATGGGGATGTGGCAATAGCTGGTTGCACATGCCACTCGGCTGAGCCTGACAACTCAGTAACTCTGATCCTTACCGATGTCCCGTACAGGTATGAGCCTGGAGTTGTTTACGAAATGAAAATACAGATAATTGGAGGCCCGGATATCGATACTGATTCTGGGACTGGGGGATTCTCAATGAGAGTCACGGATGGAACCCTAGGCGGTTCTGAGGGATCCGAGAATTTGGTACAGAACTGGGAGGATGATGCGCAGACACTGACCCATACTGACCCGGGATCTCAGACCGTAGACAGAACCTGGCACATCTCTTGGACCGCGCCCTCGGCCGACACGGGCGTGGTGTCCGTATGGTTATCAGGCAATTCAGTGAATGGCGATGGTGTTCCTTCCGAGCTTGACAGATGGAACCGGCTTAGCACTACCATAGATGAAGGCGAAGATGGGGGGGTCAGGACAGTGTTCGCGGGCAATGGGGACATTGAGCCTCCGGCACCCGCGGAGGAGGGTATTGACCTGCACCACATGGGAGCAGGGTTGAGGGCCCACTGGCTTGGGCTGCTTGGTTTCGCTGCTGTCGTAATTGTGATTATTTTCTGCGGGCTGATGCTGAGATATGGTTTCTCCAGACACTACGAGGGAAGAAGCAATCTACTTAGATTGCGAATAAAGCATCAGAGGAGGGGGGACCAGTAATGAAAGATGACGTCGTTCTGAAAATGCTCAGGCAGGTCGCTTCCGGGGAGGTCAGTGTAGAAGACGCAAGGGAGGCACTAGAGGGAGTCAGTCTCAGTGAGGAAGCCTACGACTCAGCAGTAAACCATGGAGTGTTCAACGAAGCGACTCCGGGTTCAATAGTCAGAGCCAGTGTTTCTCCTTCGGGCGACTCTTGGCTGGTGATTCTAATAGGGCTCTGGGGGATAATTTGGTCACTATACTGGGCCGGCTCTCTTTCATACGGCCTTTACAACCATTGGGATCAGCAGCTACTTTCATTCTTCTTGGCGATGCTTCTGCTTACCGTAATCATCCTAGGAATGGTCTACATGAAGTACGTAATGCCCGACATACTCATAGTGAAGAATCGCAGGGGGAAGTACATAACTCCGAAAGACCCAGATTCTTGGAAGCAATACAAGGTGTGATTATGGCTAGAAGATTCAAACTGAGACCCGTAGGGGAAAGCGGTTCCGAATCTGATGATGAAACACCATTCATAGACAGGAGGGAGTTCATGAGACACTCATTCAACACGGCGGCTGGAGTGATCACCGTGGCTAGTCTCGGGAGCGTTGGTTTTGCATCTCTGTTGATGGGGCAGGCTGAGGCATCGGGTGGCGACTCTGCCGTAAGGTACTGGGTGCCCACGGGTGCGGAGGATACCGTATGGTACGGAGATAGCCATCTGGAGCCGATGACCTACCAGTCATTCGTAGATGCTGCGTCAACCTCTTCGACGGGCATGGCTGCTGCACAGGGAGTGTGGTCGGGTTTGCCAATCAATGCAATCTATGTCCCCCATGAAGAGAATAAGACAGCGGCTCTTGTTGAAAACAAGCCAAGATTCCAATTCCTTGACGGTTACTCGGTAGATGGCGGTTATGTCGGGTCTGGCTACGAGATGGATGACGACTCGCAGTTCGAACCACTCAGAATTCATGACAACCTAATCATTGTCTTTTCGAGGTGCCCACATTTGTGCTGCATTCCAGGCTGGCAACTGGTAGCAAATGAGTTCACAGCGGATCAGTGGTTCCCTAACGGGACGGACTCAGGGGGAAACAAACTATTCTGTATTTGCCATTCTTCGAGATTCGATCCGACCGTGATTGAGAAGAACCGAAACACGAATCGTTCTGATGGGGCCCAATTCGAGTACTTCGGAATAAAGAGGACCGGGGGTCCGGCACCTGTCGGGATGCCTTTGGTCCCATTCGTTCTGAATGGAGACATGATTGAGGCCCTTCCAGACTTCAAGGACTGGTATGCATATTGTGACTGAGGTGAAGAGATGATTCAATTTTGGTTCCTGTGGCTGTTTATCGCAATAGTCGTGGTCATTGTGGCTTTGACCCTAAGGAAGGAAAGGGAGGAAATGCCTCGAAAAGACATATTGAGGGCAGTTGAGACGAGTGCTGGCAGCATGGGACTTGCGGAGAAGACGTTCCTCTGGGCATTTTCTTGGCTGGACACCAGGTTCAGGATTCAGGACTACTGGGGCATGAGCAGGGATGCATACTATGGGATGCACAGGCAAATGCCGATGACCCATGCTGAGAAATACAAACTTAGGATTATCTGGTACTGGTACCCTCTATATTGCCTCGGAGGGATTTCCTTCCTAGCTTTCGTGATCCTAGTAATCACAGGTACTGTACTTGGGCTCTATTACGTCCCTGGTGGCGAGGGTGACCCGACTCCTGCGTACAGCAGTATGGAGTTCATCATGACCCAATTGCCATTTGGATATATCATTCGCTCCATTCACCACTGGACTACTCACTTCATGGTAGCAGCTGTTTTCCTGCACATGTGCAGAGTCTACTTCACTGGAGCATACAGGAACCCAAGGGAGTTGAATTGGTTAATCGGAGTGGCACTGATGTTCTTCACCATATTCTTCGGATATTCTGGATACCTCCTGCCATGGGACAGTTTGGCCTTCGGAGCTGCGACAATTGGGATCAACATGGCCATGAGCACGCCCCTAATTGGAGAGTGGGTAGCAAATGCGATGTTCGCCGGGACGTCTCTCTCGGGGCAGACCGTCACTAGAATGTACTTCCTTCACGTCTTCATCCTACCAGTAGTGGTTACAGCACTAATTCTTGCTCACCTGTTCATAGTTTGGGCTCAGGGGATCGCGGAACCGCATTGAGGTGACATCATGGGAATTGTAGAGAGGTTTGGAAGGATTGCTGACACATATATCAGCGAACGCGACAAGCTACTCGAGGCCGAGACAGAAAGGACAAGGACATTCATCGGCCATCCATTCTGGCCGACTGAAGTTTTGAGGGACACGATTATTCTTGCATCTATTGTCATGGTGATTGCATTCTACTCATGGTTGATTCCACCGCCCCTGCACAGTGCAGCAGACCCATTCGCCCAAGCTGGATTCGTTTTTCCGGACTGGTATGTTCTCTTCTCATACGGGTATCTGAGGTGGGGAGAATACCTCCCTCAATTCGTAATTCCAGCAGGGCCTATTGGAGAGTTCTTTGGCTCTCCTGTAATCAACTGGAACTCAGCATGGTGGGGCGCAGCCATCACAGGACTTCCTGTGGGGATACTGGCTCTCCCTCCGTTCCTCCCAGGCAGGGAGAAGAGAGGGGTAGAGGACCCATGGTTCGCCACTGCAGGTGCTGTTTACCTAGCTCACGTCTGGTTCATCTCAGTATTCTCGATCAACATCTTCCTCGACCTCTATGCAAAGGATCGTTCTGACTACTGCTTCGTGGGGACGCATGGAGAATTCCTATGCGGGCGGCAGTCGCCTTGGTCTGCAGAGGTATTCAATGCAATACCGTGGATACTTACTGGAATTTTCTTATTCGCGATTATCTTCTTCCCCCTTAGGAAATTCCTTCTCAACTCGGTCGGCTCCAGAGTCACTCCTCGAATAGGGAGGCAGGTCGCGATAGGATCACTGTTTGCAGCGGTATTAATCTCCGTTGTAACATGGCCGATATATGAGGGCGGATTCTGGGACTACGGTGGCCTTGGGGCCATGGACGACGTGGAGGACCTTGACGGCATGAGGGGACAGCCTTCTGACACCCTTGTTCACCAAGAGCAGGGGAACGTTTGGGAAGTTTGGGAAGATGATTGCCTCCTCTATGGGGAAAGCTCGTACCTAGCGGCTTGGTCTGGACTGAGTAGCGATGAAGATCCGGACGACTGGTGTGTAATTCCGGCTGAGAATTGGGTGGATTGGGGGCTCTATCAACCTACCAAGCTGTACCTGATAGACTACTCAGGAGCGAATGGGCACGCAGATTCCGATATTGGTAGGAACTCGGCGGAAGGGGAGTCGTCTTACTTCGGAAATTCTGCAATGGGAGATGTTGGCTATGGCGAGTCTGTGACTTTCGAAGTTGAGGACCTCGGCGTTTCTTCCGTTCCCTTGGATGTGAGTTGCCTATTCAGAACCACCGTTAGGAACGTTGGAGTGCATTCCCAGAGCCTGCTTCTGACCGATTCCAGTGGTGGGGTCATTTGGGAGAATAGGGCTGGTTCTTGCGAGTCTGCGACAGTCTACGTCGACTCCGGATCGACATACACAATCTCCTTCTCGACGTCCACAACTGGAATGAACGAGAGTGTGGAAGTTATCACTAGCTTCTCAGCTATAGCATACCAACCACTCCTGCTGGATGATGATGGTACGGCACTCGTTCGATCACTGAGTGACTTGGATTCGACTCAACTTTCGGAGATGTCAATCAAGAATCCGACATATCACAAGAATCCAAAGAGCCTTGATGCTAAGCTGATTTACTCCATGTTCATACCGTGCTTGGGAGTTGGGGCGATTGTCTTCATGCTAATGCGAAGCATGGCTAGAGGATACGAATATGAGATGAACAAGTGCTATGGATGTGACTTGTGCGACGATGCTTGCCCAGTAAGGCTATTCAATGCTGGAGACAAGCTGAACATCATTTACAACACATGGAATAACGAGGATGACGGCGTTCCGCTTTACTCGTGTCTGACTTGCTCGGCTTGCACGAATGCGTGCCCACAACTGGTCGATTACGACTCCTATGTTGACATCAGGAGGAATATGATTGTAGGAGGGCCTCCTGCTTCGGAGATACCTCACACCGTACTCCAAGCGGTTCTTGCCGCTGAGGCAGAAGAGGATGCCGATGAGGACTTTGTATCGGTAGAGGACTATCCAATAGACTCCAATATAGGATACTACCCTGGCTGTGTCGACTACCTCGATCAGGAGATGATATTCAGCCATGTCAATGAAGGCTCGATGAACTTGGGAGATGCTACAACCTCTGCATTCACTCTATTCGAGGAAATGGGAGAAGAGGTGACCTACCTCGGCAGGGACTTCCTGAAGTGCTGTGGCCATGATCAGAAGTGGCAGGGCATGACGGAGGTATTCGAGAAACTCAAGGCCTACAACCAAAAGAAACTTGGAGAGAGTGGCGTGGATACCCTTGTTACATCATGTGCGGAATGCTTCAGGACATTTGCTCTGGACTACGAACTCGATGAAATGAAGGTTATGCACACGACAGAGTTCCTTATTGAAAATGGATTTGACATGGGCCTGAAGACAGAGGATGACGTTACAGTCACATTCCACGATCCGTGCAGGCTTGGAAGGCAGATGAACATCTATGACCAGCCAAGGGACCTTATTTCAAGCGTAGATGGGGTTAACCTCGTGGAGATGGAGCATCACGGGGAGGATGCATTGTGCTGTGGCGTTTCAAGCATGATGAGCTGTAACGAGAACAGTCGCGCGCTTAGAGTCCAGAGATTCGACGAGGTGAATGCAACAGGGGCTGACATTATGCTAACATCGTGCCCTAAGTGCGTCTCTCACTTCGAATGCCTGAAGTTCGAAGGCGATCCGAGGCATGACTTTGAGATACTCGATGTCGTAAGTTTCCTAGCCAGGCAGGTCCAGTCCGGCAAGTCTAGCTAGGCAATATTGAGAAACAATAACCCAGAGGGCGAGTCGTGACGGGCATTCCAGACCTAGAGGCCAGAAGGGCTTCTCAGCAAAAGAGGATCAGGATAATGCTTGATGCCATGAGGGCTGAGGACCAGGCGAAGCTGAAGGGCGGGGAGTCTGCTGTGGCTTGGGTCAAGGAGGAGCAATGCATTGGCTGCGACCAATGCACCATAGTATGTGATGACGATGCAATAGAGCTGTATGATACGCCTCTAGCAAGTCCCATCATGGACATCGATGTAAATAGAAAGGCCAGAATAATCAGGGATGAGTGTACAGGATGTCAACTATGCGTTTTAGCTTGCCCGACAGATGCGATTTTGATGATAGACAGGTGAACATATGGCTAACGATGACCCGATTAGATTCGGTGCCGAATTCGGGCCCAAGAGAACCGAAAGGACCACAGGAGTCTCACTCTCCACATTCAAGAATCTGGTCTGGGTTTCGAACCTTGGAGGGCTAATTCTGTGTGCAATAGCACTGGAACTGATGATTACTGGAGAATTTGTTCTTGGACTTGTTTCGATGATTGCGGGCGTCGCAATAGCACTTTTCCCTTCAAATTACGAAATTGTGGGAATGGATGATTCATTTGGCGATGAAGAGGGTACGGAAGTAGAAGATGTCGAATGAGGGGTATGGCAATTTCTCTGCCGGGACAGATTTCCAGAAATTAGTTTGGAGGGAGCTTGTGGGCATCCCCCTTGGCGAGACAAGAACGTACAAGGAAATAGCCAGATCGATAGGCAGGCCAAACTCGGCTAGAGCGGTTGCTAATGCTTGTTCGAAAAACCCATTCGCACCAGAAGTACCGTGCCACAGAGTAATCCGCTCTGATGGAAAAATAGGGGGGTACAGCGGCCCTGGAGGAGTTCCCCAGAAGAGGGAGATTCTAGAGTCGGAAGGAGTAAAGCTTGGAGAATCAGAAATAGATGATGAATATGGCGAGAGATGCCACTGATGCTATCACCCATGCCATAACGTATGCGGACTGGCTCAGCTCCTCGCTTCCATCATCGGCCATGGACCCTCGAGAGTAAAGAAGGCTGTAAATCTAACCCGGGCTATCACAAGAAGGGAGACATGATCACAAGTGCCGCAAGGGGTATGAGAACCATTGTAGCGTTATCGTCAATATACTTCAGAGAGGGGAGTTCGCCCAGAACAGTCAGAGGGGCCAGTAGCAAGGAAGCAATCAGTGGCGTGCCTAGCCAGAAGTGGCAGCCCACCCATACCGAAAATGAAACTACCGACCCAGCCACAATAGCAGAGTTTAGGTCCTTCTTAATCCGCTTGACCTCTCCCATTACAGGGTCCACGAAGGTCAGTCCGAAAATTAGGGGGATACCGAATAATCCCCTTTCAATTCCACTCCCATCGCCCTCTGGGGCCACAAGGAGTGCGAGTCCGACAGCTATTCCCCCCCAAGCAAAGGCCGAAATCTGTGAAGACTCGTACTCTCTCTGGCCAACAACTACGATTCCCCACCTTAGCCTTATGAATTCGATAAGCAATATGGAAATTAATACAATACTAACTAGCTCTCTCGGAGATACCGAGAAGTAGTCTCCCAATTCATCCCCCCTCGCATAGTAGATTACGGGTATCACTGCCATCGTAACATGAGTGGCCCTTCTGAATGCGTGACCGCCAAATCCCCCAATTGAGTGGCTGACATGATCTATGTCGAAAGGCACTTCTGATTCGGACAAACAATCACCCACTAATTCCCTGTAGTCTATCCAGTGCCTCATCGAGTGTTATACTTCCGGTTTCTAAATCGTCCAATGCCCCGTCTAGGCCGTTTGAAAGAATAAGCCGTGAGTCCCACTTGGACAGTAGTCTCTCGGTTATTCTGAGTCTATTCCTCCAATCAGGTGAAGAGCATTCCTCTATCGCAGAAACGAGGTTTTCTATCCCGACGGAATTCTGTGCTGATACTAAGTGAACTTCGGGGGAGCCCCCATCTCCTGCTAGGTCCAATGACGCCCTGATGGAGTCTGCTGCCCTTGATGCGCCTGGCTTGTCCGATTTATTCACTGCGATGATGTCTGCCAACTCAATAATCCCGGCCTTCTCAGCCTGAACTATGTCTCCTCTGTCAGGCCCGTCGACCATCAAAACCCTGTCTGCGAAGGCAACTATTCTGGTCTCCGCCTGACCTGATCCAACGGTCTCGATGACAATCCTGGACCAACCGCAGAATGAAAGTAAATCGATCATTGGCGAAAGGAGGTATGAAACGCCCCCTGGATGGCCTCTCGTAGCTAGAGATCTGAAGTATACTGAGTCTCCCGAGTCTGTAGATTCCATCCTCATCCTGTCTGCAAGAAGGGCCCCCCCGCTCCTGGGAGAAGACGGGTCTACAGCCAATACTGCAACCTTTTCACCACGGTCTTTCCAATGACTAACCATTCGGCCGATTAGCGTTGACTTGCCGACCCCGGGAGGGCCAGTGACGCCCAATGTCCAAGGGGTGACATCGGGAAGTTCCAAGGTTTCACCTTCTTCTACCAATGTAAGAAGCCTTGCTAAGGACCTGCGGTCTCCTGATTTTGCAGATTTTAGGAGTTCCATGGAAGATTTCACTCCCAACGCCATCCTGATTCTTGGCCAACCCCTATTGGTTCTTCATTGTCCGACCTTTCAGAACATTCATTGAGGAAATCTAGTATCTCACCAGTCCTAATTCCTAGACCAAAAATTGCCCTGACTCCTTGATCAAAAACTGACTCTCTATCCCTATCTGGAATAATTCCTCCAGCGAAAACCATTACATCCCCCATTCCCTCTTCGCGAAGGCCATCACAAATCTTCGGTATCAGCACGTCATGGGCTCCAGATAGTGTCGAGAGGCCGAGAGCTGTGGCATCCTCATCGGTAACAATTCTGATAATTTCAGAGGGGGTTCTCCTAAGGCCTGTGTAAACTACCTCGTGCCCCCCATCCCTAAGTGCTCGAGCTATGACTTTAGCACCTCTGTCATGTCCATCGAGACCTGGTTTTGCGATGACTATTCTCATGCTACCCCCACATGTGCGAGTTGGTGACACGTCTTCAAGCAACCGCAGTATCGATGATTTATACTACTTCATTCAGGAAGGCATATTGACGTCCTTCTTCGTAAGTACCCTGTAATGCCCGCCGACGAAGCCCGTATCGAAGACCTCAGGCGGAGAAAAGCCCAAGCGGAAGCCGGTGGCGGGCAGGCCAGAATTGCAGCTCAGCATTCCAAGGGCAAGATGACTGCCAGAGAGAGGCTGTCGCAGCTACTGGACGATGGTTCATTCATGGAAGTAGATCCATTGGTAGAGCACAGATGCAGGGACTTTGACATGGACAGAAACGTAATCCCAGGGGACGGAGTTGTCTGTGGTCACGGCACCATAGAAGGAAGAACCGTCTATTGTTTTGCTCAGGATTTCACTGTATATGGGGGCTCCCTCGGAGAGATGCACGGCCTGAAAATTTGCAAGATACTAGATATGGCGCTGAAAACAGGTTCCCCTGTAATTGGATTGAATGATAGTGGTGGGGCGAGAATTCAGGAGGGTGTCGCCAGCCTAGGCTCTTATGCGGAGATTTTCTTCAGAAATGTCCGGGCTAGTGGCGTTATCCCTCAGATCTCTGTCATTATGGGGCCTTGTGCCGGAGGTGCGGTATATTCTCCTGCAATCACCGACTTTGTAGTGATGGTCGACAAGACATCACACATGTTCATCACCGGTCCCGAGGTAATCAAAACTGTGACTAATGAGGAAGTAAGCTTCGAAGACTTGGGCGGTGCCAATACCCACGCGAGTAGGTCCGGAGTGACTCACTTCACCACAGAAGACGACCAAGAGGCCATCGATTTAGTCAGGGAACTAGTCGGCCTACTGCCTTCGAACAATCTGGAGAAGCCAGTTCCAGTACCGACCTCTGACCCCGTGGATAGGGAGAGCGATGAATTGCAGTCTCTGGTGCCCGACGACCCAAAAAAGCCGTATGACATCATGACTGCAATTACCGAGGTTGTAGATGACGGTGCTTTCCTGGAGGTTCAACAGGACTTCGCAAGAAATATTGTGGTTGGATTTGGAAGGCTTGGGGGTCACACTATCGGAGTGGTGGCGAATCAGCCTGAAGTCCTAGCTGGTTGTCTGGACATCGATGCATCTGTGAAGGCTGCCCGATTCGTCAGATTCTGTGATGCATTCAACATTCCACTACTGACGTTTGTAGATGTCCCTGGTTTCCTTCCGGGTGCCAGTCAAGAGTGGGGCGGAATAATCAGGCACGGGGCTAAGCTACTGTACGCATATGCAGAAGCAACGGTCCCCAAGCTGACTGTGATTACCCGCAAAGCGTATGGCGGTGCATATGACGTAATGTCATCTAAGCACATCCGAGGTGATTACAACGTTGGTTGGCCAACTGCACAATTAGCGGTAATGGGTGCTGATGGTGCAGTACAGATAATCCACAGAAGGAGGATTGAGTCCTCGGGAAACCCTGAGCAGGAAAGAGAGAGGCTGGTTGATGACTATACTGAGACCTTTGCAAATCCATACAGGGCAGCTGCGTTGGGATACTTGGACGATGTAATACAGCCAAAGGAAACTCGTAAAGTCATGGCCAAGGCACTTGGTGCACTACTTGAGAAGGAAGAGATAAGACCAGCTCGAAAGCATGGGAACATACCACTTTGAGGTCTAGAAATGGCATCTGATATTGATGATGAGAAACTTCTCGCTGTCGCAATAGTAGCAGTATTGTCATCAATAGATGAAGGTGATTCGATCACTACTTCTAAGTCAAGGGGGGGTGGTGATTCTTGGTCAATGGATCATCGCAGGGTCCTGATTGGCAGGAGGAATCTGTTCCGTGCGAGGAGCAGGAGGAGCACTACTAGGTGATTTGATGTCAGAGAAGAGAAAGGTCACTGTGGATGGAGAGGATTTTGAAGTCCAGATAGACAGGGACGGGGAAATCTGGAAAGTTGTAGTTGGAGGCAAGACTTTCTCCATTGTTTTGGATGGAGATGGCAAACAGAGCAAGGCTACACGGAAGCCAAGGGGGAGCAGGAAGGGAGTGGTATCGGGTGTTGTCTCGTCGCCCATTCCTGGGAAAATTGTGTCTATTAGCAAAGCGGTCGGAGATGACGTGATTGAAGGAGAAGTTCTCATGGTGCTAGAGGCGATGAAGATGCAGAATGAGATTCAGGCCCCCGTGGGAGGCAAGATAGCCGAGCTTAATTGTGCCCCGGGAGAGACGATAGAGGCGAATGCACCTCTCGTGGTTATTGATTCCGGGGACAAGGAGAGTTAGCAGAGAGTTTCAATAATGAGAAGGAGGAGGGGTATTCGTGCCGAACTGTGACTATCCAGATTGCAAGGGCGAAGGGACAATAATTAGTCGATTGTCCCCCGAAGGTTTCCTTGTGGCTACGGGGAACAAAGCATACTCATTTAGGGAGGCTTACAAGAGGTTCCACTACTGCGAGGAGCATCACGACGAGCTCATGAAGTCAGTTTGGAATAGGGTCAGGTCAACGGACGGTAAGGACGACGACCATGTTGCACCAACTGCAATATGACTAGATCAGGCCAAGGGCATCTTCTATCCTGTTCAATTCAGGGCCTGTTGAGCCTTCTCCGACCATTGCGTGGCCATCGCTGGCTGTACATCCAGCCCCCACAAATGGTGAGCCGAAGCTTACGGTGCCCACCATCAGGGGGACTCCTAGGGCATCCTGAATTACACTCGCCTCTTCAGATGAAATGTCTGGGTGAGACAATACTCCATTCGAATTTGCTACCAACATGCTACCAACCGTGTCGTGTCCAGCCACCTTGCTCCTGACTGCATTTACACCCAACACCTCCCCAATCATTTCCAAACCGTTTGGACCAGGAGGAATTACTGGACTAACGACGGCCCCAATGTCATTACATTCGACAAGATTTCCTGCAGCGTTAACGCCACTCTGCATTACCACTACATCTCCGAAGCTAGTTAGTTCATCTAACTCGTCTTCAGTCGCTATGTCGGCGACGGCGATTCCCTTTCTGTTGCCCTTCAGTAAGCTTCCTATCAACGACGAACCGCCCACCATGAAAGGGTGCATTTCTAAATCGAAAGCGGATTTCAGATCATGGATTGCCTCTTCGCCGAGTGAGTGGGGGTGGAACAAAACATCACCGACGACCGATAGGTAAACCCCTACCTGGCTGTGTCCCAAAATGTCTCCTGTGGAGATGCCCATGCCGATCCCTCGATTTCCTGACCGCTCTCGGACTTGTGATTGTTACTGATGATGCGGGGCCCAGGACGCCTCACTTTGAGGCGCCCCGGGGTGAAAGAAGAAGGCACAGCGACGAACGTTCCCGTGGGCTCTCGCACCACAGTACAGGAATCGACGCAGATGGGCTTGACTTCCGGGTTCGAAATGGGACCGGGTATTTCCCCATCGCTATGGCCGTGCACAACTTTCTTTCGAATGTGAATTGATATGCTTGATTGAACAGAGTCCCATACAGGGCTCAGTATGTGAATTCTTGATGCTCGGGGGATTAGTGCAGCTGGGCTGAACACCTCGGTCGAAACCTCGGTGCTTACACCCGCTGTCTATCAATCTCGTCTTTTACGAGTCCCCTGAGGTGCCTCGTCTTTCGGGCGACTTCGAGCTTAGATGCTTTCAGCTCTTATCCGCATGGAGCGTGGCTACCCAGCATTGCCTT
>JAYZLP010000049.1:0-56522 GCA_036154155.1 Thermoplasmatota archaeon
TCCTCCGAGATTGACAACATCATGGGGATCATCAGGGAGCAAGCTGCATCTAGGAGAAGGAGCAGGACCGGAAGGGTCACCATTTCCAGAAGCGCCCTTCTAGATGAAGACATACCTGTGGGCGATGACAGATTCAATGTCCTAAACCACCAACTCGTACCTCATCATGACCTAGTTCCGGAGGAAGACGAGGAGATGGTCCTCTCTCCATGGGGCATGATAGAGAAGGACAACGACGGAAACACCCGTCTTGCCAGAGAACTACTTCCGAAGATCCTAATCACCGATCCAGCCGTCCAGGCCATCAAGGAAATTGAGGAAGAGAAGAGGCGGATTGAGATCGAGGAAGGCACCAGGGAAGATGACTACCCTGCCGGTTGGCTGAGGAACAGAGTGGTCAAGGTAGTAAGGTACAGCAGGTCAGCGGGCGCCAGCACCGCTTACCGACTAATCGTAGAGAGCAACTGAGGTGAAGTAGGTGAAGCAAATAGTAGAGAGTTATTTCGCGCATAGAAGCATGGTTAACCATCAATTGGCATCCTACAATGACTGCGTCCCTGGGGATGGAAGAACCAGCAGGATGGAGAGGATTGTCAGGAGCATCAGGATCGGCAGCGACGACCCTCTTGCAGAGGTTCCTGGAGGGGAAGATGCAGGGGGCATGATCAAGCTCGACGTTCTTGACAAGGAGATATTCATCAGGATGAAAGGAATCAGGCTTGGGGCGCCCACGGTAAGAGAGGCCAATGGCGCAGAGCACCCAGCAACTCCCTTGGAATGCAGACTCAGGAAGCTAACATATTTCTCACCTATCTACATGGACTTCAGAATTTACAGAGACGACCTTCCCACAACCGATGGCGCCGACCTTGGTTTCATTGAGGAGGAAGGGGTCCATATCGGAAACCTGCCAATCATGGTCCGCTCCGCAAGGTGCAACCTTCACCCCGACCACATCGCCGGTACTCAGGAGAAGTCCAGAAAGCTATCTCCCACGACAACACCCGAAGATGCAGATACTCTGAAGAAACTTCTGAGGAAGGCCGGAGAGGATCCTTTGGACCCAGGCGGATACTTCATCATCAACGGAACAGAGAGGGTCCTAATTTCTATGGAGGATCTAGCTCCTAATCGGGTAACTGTGGAGAAGAACAAGAAGTACGCTCACGAGACAGAAGTGGCGAAGATATTCTCACAGAAGGACGGCGTAAGGAAGCCAATCAACGTCGAGAAGCGAAGAGATGGCATGTTGATGGTCAAGATCCCAAGTGCAGGGACAACTGCAATTCCAGTAGTTCTTCTGATGAGGGCTCTAGGAATGGAGAACGATAGGGACATTTTCTCAGCCATAGCTGGGCCGGTGGAGGCAATGAAGTACACAGTTGCCAACCTGAATGATGTCAAAGACAATCCCGAATATGGAGTCGACAACACAGAGGAGGCAATGGCGTGGCTCGAGAAGAAATTCGCTGCGGGTCAGCAGAAGGAATACAGGGAGTCCCGTATCCAGAATCTGCTCGACAAGGAACTTCTTCCCCACTTGGGCTCTAACGATGAGGTCAGAACCAAGAAGGCAATTTTCCTAGGCAGAATAGTACGCCAGGTTCTCGAGATGGCAATCACCAATAGGGACCCAAATGACAAGGATCACTATGCCAACAAGAGGGTCCGTCTAGCAGGGGACCTGATGGAGGATCTGTTCAGGGTCGGCGTTCAGGGGCTTGCGAGGGACCTTAAGTATCAACTCGAAAGGCATCACAACAGAAAGAGGGAGCTCAAAATCAACTCCTGCCTAAGGCCTGATGTACTTACTTCCAAGATAATGCACGCACTTGCCACAGGCAACTGGGTAGGCGGAAGGTCTGGAGTCAGCCAGCTCCTAGACAGGACGACGTATCTGGCATCTCTTTCACATATGCGTAGAGTGACAAGCCCCCTCGTCAGGAGCCAACCGCACTTCGAGGCACGAGATCTTCATCCCACTCACTGGGGTAGGCTATGTCCCAATGAAACCCCGGAAGGACAAAACTGCGGCCTTGTAAAGAACGCTGCCCAGATGATAGATGTTTCAGAAGAGGTGGCCGAGGAAGACGTCAAGGAACTACTGGTTGAGGCAGGTGTAGATCCTAGTCCAGAGGGTTGGGCGGATGGTTCAAGAATCCACGTTAACGGTGACATCTTCGGCCTCCACAAGAGGCCGAACAAGCTCGTCTCCCAGTTCAAGCGCCGACGCCGTTCTGGCAGGATAAGGCCAGAGGTCAGCATCAGGCACGACACAGAAAACAGGGACGTCTACATCAACACTGACAGGGGTAGGATAATGCGCCCCCTCCTAGTTCTAGAGGATGGTACATTGACACTTTCCAAGTTCCACTTGGAGGGACTAGAATCAGGAGAAATAACATTCTCAGATTTGGTATCTTCTGGAGTTATTGAGTGGGTTGACGCTGAAGAGGAGGAAGACCTTCTGATAGCACCAAGGCCATTCGATCTACCAGAAGTTTCTCCAAAGAACAAGCGCCCAATTGACCCCTCAATGGTCAAGTGGCTGAATCTCGGGGACGAGGAGATTTCCAAGGCAAGGCTTTCAGTCGATGTCAAAATGCCTGACGGCTCTACTGTAACCGAGAAGTTTTCCCTCCCTCTCAATTACCATCAAGACAACGTCGATGACCTCAGGAAGAAAGAGAAGAAGGGCAACACAGTTTTGGTTTACACGCACGTAGAAATCGATCCACAACTAATCCTAGGTGTCTGCGCTGCTCTCGTCC
This sequence comes from Thermoplasmatota archaeon, assembly GCA_036154155.1. GTDB lineage: Archaea > Thermoplasmatota > Poseidoniia > Poseidoniales > Thalassarchaeaceae > MGIIb-O5. The sequence continues at coordinate 2,772 of JAYZLP010000049.1, forward strand.
CCTATCCTGAGCATAACTCCACTCCAAGGGTCACTGGCGGGACTGCAATGGTAAAGCAGAGTCTTGGCCTCCCAAGCGCGAACTACCGCCTAAGGCCAGACACAAGAGCGCATGTGATGCATTACCCACAGAAGTCTCTAGTCGGCACTCGTGCAATGGACACTACTAACTTCAACAGCAGACCAGGAGGTCAGAACCTTGTGGTCGCTATCATGAGTCACCACGGTTACAATATGCAGGACGCTGTAGTGATGAACAAGGCATCAATAGAGAGAGCACTAGGAAGGTCGACCTTCATTCGAACGTACAATGCTGAGAATCGCAGATTCCCCGGTGGCCAGGAAGAAAGGATAGAGGTCCCTGGAACCGGTCTCGACGAGATCAAGGGAATGAAGTCCTTCGACAGTTACTCGCACCTAGAGAGGGATGGCCTACCCGTGCCTGAGGAGTTCCTCACAAGTGGGGGCTCAGATTCAGCAGTCCTAGTTGGGAAGACAAGCCCCCCGAGGTTCCTCGAGGAAGCACACGGCGCGTTCCTACAAGCACAGGAAAGAAGGGAGTCATCCATGATGGTTCGCCATGGGGAGCATGGATGGGTAGACAATGTGTTCGTCACCGAATCTCTTGATTCTGGAAGGCTAGTGAGGATTACTCTGAGGACAAATAAGATTCCCGAACTGGGTGATAAATTCGCAAGCAGGCACGGGCAGAAGGGAATTATTGGAAGGATTGTTGAGGAAAGCGATATGCCCTTCACGTCCGATGGAGTAGTTCCTGACCTAATCATCAACCCCCACGCAATCCCCTCTCGCATGACGGTTGCCCACGTCCTAGAGATGATAGGGGGCAAGGTCGGAGCCATGGAGGCAAGGAGAATTGACGGAACTGCTTTTACTGGCGAGAAGGAGGAGTCATTGAGATCAGGATTGCTCAGAAACGGATTCAACCACACTGGCAGGGAGAGCATGATCAGTGGAGAGACGGGTGAAGAATATCCAGTAGATGTTTTCGTCGGGGTAATCTATTACCAGAGGCTTCACCACTTAGTCAGCAGCAAACTACACGCTAGGAGCAGGGGAAGGGTACAGATCCTGACTAGACAACCAACTGAGGGTAGGGCAAGGCAAGGTGGCCTAAGGTTCGGTGAAATGGAAAGAGACTGCCTCATCTCGCACGGTGCATCAATGGTGATCAAGGACAGGCTCTTGGATGAATCAGATGGCTGGCCCCTAATGGTATGCAATACCCCTAGGTGCGGGCACATCGCGTACTATGACTGGAAGAGGCGAACTACGGTCTGCCCCTCCTGCGGTGACAGGGCTGATGTACACTCAGTGCAGACATCTTACGCATTCAAACTACTCCTGGACGAAATGAAGAGCCTTGGAGTCGCTATGAGACTTGAACTGGAGGACCGAAGATGAGTGCTAGAAATGCAGCAAAGATCCCAAAGAGGATAGAGGCGATAAAGTTCACACTGATGGACCCAAACGAAATTAGGAAGATGTCCTCAGTAGAGGTCAAAACCGCTGACACATACAAAGACGATGGCCATCCATACAAGCAGGGCCTCATGGACCCAAAAATGGGAGTCATTGACCCGGGGGTAAGGTGCGAGACATGTGGCAACAAGCACGACGAGTGCCCAAGTCACTTCGGGCACATAGCTCTGGAGCTTCCAGTGATGCATATAGGATTCACCAATCTGATCAAGACATCCCTCAAGTCGACCTGTAACACGTGCAGCAAGATTCTACTGCACGATAAGCCTGACACCCATCCAGTTGACCCTGAGAAGTCTGAGCAGGACTACTACGAGGAGAAGGTAAAGGATGTCATGATTAAGCACGGGGTTGGATCTTCGGAATTCAAGAACGTAATCAAGGACATTGAAAAGGAGTGTTCAAGCAAAAAGAGGACAATTTGCATGCACTGTGGTAGTGAGCAGGGCAAGATTATCCTGGACAAGCCCTCGACATTCAAGGAGAAGAAAGAAAACAAGGGTGAGCACAAACTCAACGCTCGCGACATCAGGGAGTGGCTTGAGAGAATTCCGGACGAGCACCTTATCTTCCTTGGGATGGACAAGGACGCAGCAAGGCCTGAGTGGACCATTATGAAGGTCCTTCCAGTGCCCCCAATAACTGTTAGGCCCTCAATAACACTGGACAGCGGCGATAGATCAGAGGATGACCTTACTCACAAGCTAGTCGACGTTCTGAGAATCAATCAACGCCTCAGAGAAAACCGAGATGCTGGTGCGCCTCAGTTGATTGTCGAGGACCTTTGGGAGCTCCTGCAGTACCACTGTACAACGTATTTCGACAATCAAACTAGTGGGATACCCCCTGCTAGGCATCGCTCAGGAAGGCCACTGAAGACCCTAGCTCAGAGGCTCAAAGGAAAGGAAGGAAGGTTCAGGAGTAACCTCTCTGGAAAGAGAGTAAACTTCTGTGCTCGGACTGTAATCAGCCCAGACCCCAATCTTGGAATTAACGAGGTTGGAATCCCCACTCAAACGGCCAAAGAACTGACTGTCCCTATCCGAGTCACTAGCCGTAACAGGGAGCAACTAAGGCAGATGATCCTACGGGGGCCTGACGTCCACCCAGGGGTCAACTACATCATCAGGGGCGACAAGTTCAGAGTCAGAATCACCGATCGAACCAAGTTCATTTGGTCCGGTTTCAGATGCCTAAATCCAGAGTGCCATTCGGGAAGTGAAGATGAGCCCTACACTGGCTATAGGCCGGATCTGAATGAAGTCCTACCGGCTCCTAATTTCCTACCCGGATTGGAGCTAATGAAGCAAATGCGAAGAAATTCCATCGGGGACCTGGAGGAGGAATGGGGCGTTGACTTAGAAAACACCCTCCGTAACCTAAGGGGGGAGGATGAAAGGGGCCTGCCCTTGCCAGAAGCCGACCAAAGAGCCTCAATTCACTATAGGTGGAAGTGGGAGATGGAGAATCCGGGAGAGTACCTCCCAGAACATCTCGAGGTCAAGTGCCCCCATTGTGGAAGCCCGGAAGTCGAAGACGACTACGGCAATGCATACAGTACCGACGTAGAAGACAGACTAAGCACACATGACTTGGATGGAAATCCAAAGCCCGGGGTAATTGTTGAACGCCACTTAATTGACGGTGATGTTGCCCTGTTCAACAGGCAACCATCCCTACATCGCATGTCCATGATGGTTCACGAGGTCAGGGTGATGCCAGGTAAGACATTCAGATTCAATCTTGCTGATTGCACCCCCTACAACGCGGACTTCGATGGCGATGAGATGAACCTTCACGTAATACAAAGCGAGGAAGCTAGGGCAGAGGCCAAGATTCTCATGCGCGTGCAGGAGCACATCATAACCCCGAGGTACGGTGGAAGCGTCATTGGCGGTATCCACGACCACATATCGGGTGCATACCTCCTGACTCACGGGGATAGGGTTCTACCAAAGAATCTGGTAATGCAGGTCCTAGGTGACACTAACTGGGACGGAGAACTCCCTCCGGAAGTTGAGGAGAATGGGGTAATTGGGTATCGTGGAAGCGACGTCCTCAGCTTGATCGTTCCCGAAGGCTTCAATTTGGATTATGTAAGCAGAATTGGAGACAGCGTGAAGGTGACCAAGGGAGACGTCTCAGGCACTATTGACAAGAGAGGCATAGGCGCAGAGGACGGAAGATTGCTAGACGCAGTTGTTCACACTCATGGCCCAGAGGCCGGTGCAGAATTCCTCGACAGGATGACTAGGATGACCATCTCCATATGCACTTCTATGGGATTCACCACGGGTATAGATGACGAAGACCTGCCCCCAGAGGCCAAGGCCGAGATAGCGAAGATAAACAAGAAGGGAAGCGACGCCGTCGACGAAGAACTGGCCAAGTTCGGTAAGGATGGGAGGAGGTATGAAACAAGACCCGGAAGAACCCCTGTGGAGACACTGGAGGAGAACATCCTGATGATCCTGGATGAGGCAAAGACAGAGTCAGGAAATATCGCCAAGACATATCTGGGATCAGATAACGCTGCTGTAATGATGGCAACTTCAGGTGCCAGGGGGTCCATGGACAACCTAGCAATGATGGCCGGATCAATAGGCCAGCCCAAGGTCAGGGGTAAGAGACTAGAAAGGGGCTATCAGGATCGCGTATTGGCACACTTCCCACGAAATGCCAAAGGCGCGCAGGAGAAGGGTTTCGTAGGCTCGTCATTCAAGAGGGGTCTAGAGCCCACTGAATTCTTCATGCTTTCTGTCTCGGGCAGGGAGTCCCTCGTAGACACCGCTGTAAGAACGGCAAAGTCTGGTTACATGCAGAGGAGACTGATCAATGCAATGGACGACTTGAAGGTCGCAAACGATGGAAGGGGTTCAGTAAGGAACACCGCTGACAGAATCATACAGTTCGAATATGGAGAGGACGGAGTTGATCCGGCAAGAAGCCGTGGCGGGATGCCGTTCGACGTCTCTCAGGTTTTGGATGATGCTCTAGGGGGTGACAACTGATGGTCGTCAAGAGTGCAACAAAGAAGAAACTGATGGATCTCCAGATAGACGAGGAATACGCCCACAAGCTCGCAGATGACAGAAAGTGGGACGATGTAAAAATCCTCACTGCGGGACAGATTGCTCAAATCTGCGGAATCGACTCAGGAACTGCTCAGAGAATCCATGACCTCATGGCATCCTCATCCAAGTCCGCCAGATCTGCCGCCGCATCCACTGAGAAGACCATGGTCAGGAGGAAGTCAGCTGCATCACGCCGAAGGCGTAAGACAATGTTGCCCCTTCAGTCCTATGACCCAGAGGACAAGATGGTTCAGGTGATGAGGGACATAGATCATCACGATGAGATTTACAAGCAACTCCAGACCGCTTGCGAGGAGGAAAACGTCAGCCTTACGCCTAGGATGGTCATGGATCTGACAGAAGGAATCAGGGCTCGAGGAGAATCGAAAGTAACTCCTGCCAAGGCTAGGAAGGTGATTCAATCAGCAAAGAACTCCCTGAACAGGTCCAGTGCGGACCCCCACGAGGCAGTTGGAATAACCACTGCTCAATCCATCGGAGAGCCTGGAACGCAGATGACCATGAGAACCTTCCATTATGCGGGTGTAGCTACAGTCAACGTGACACAAGGTCTACCAAGGATCATAGAGATAGTCGATGCAAGAAAATCCCCAAACACCCCAACAATGAGGATATTCCTAGAGGAATTCAACAGCAAGGGCAAGCCCCTCAGGACGAATGAGAAGCTAGTAAGGGGCATCGCCGCAGGCTTGGAGGCTACTACAACCAGCGACATTGCAAACATAGACGTCGAGGTCGCGCAGCGATACTTGAGCCTCAAACTCGTAAATTCTAACATGCGACTGAAGAACATGAACGGGGCCGAGGTTAGGGACAAGCTGCAAAGAGCACTACGACTATTCATCCAGGCCGATTCCGACGAGAAGCCAAAGGAACTCAAGATCATCCCCGGAGTTTCAAAGGAGGAAGATTTGGAGAATCTAGCCACTGACCCTCCGACCTATACAGATCTCCTACAGTTGGAGGACAAGATAAAGAAATTGCAACTGAAGGGCATCAGGGGAATCGAACGCGCAAACGTTCAAGCTGGTGAGAACGGAGAATACTACATCTCCACAATAGGTTCAAACCTAGCTAAAGTCAGCGAGTTCGCAGGCATAGACCGTTCTAGAACATACACCAACAACATCAATGAGATTCATTCCTACCTCGGAATTGAGGCTGCTAGGCAGGCTATCATCAATGAGATGAGTGACACACTTGAGGGAGCTGGCCTCGACGTCGATGTTAGGCACCTTCTGATGGTCGCCGATGTAATGACCAGCGAGGGTGAAGTCAGAGCGATAGGAAGGCACGGTGTCAGCGGTACCAAGCATAGCATATTGGCCCGTTCGGCGTTCGAGGTCACAGTTACTCATCTATTGAGGGCTGGAATTATCGGAGAGCGTGACGAACTTAAGGGAGTCACAGAGAACATCGTCGTCGGACAGCCAATCGCACTCGGCACTGGTAGTGTTGATCTGTTCTACATCCCTGAAGAGGCATGAGGAAAAGGTGGAATTGAAATGGACCTAGGTAGAAATCTGAAACAGGGCCTGAATACAGGAAAGATGCTGTTCGGCCAGAGGGAGACAATGGGCGCCTGCGACAAGGGGGAGGCTAGGCTAGTTATCGTAGCCGCGAACTGTCCCGAGGACTTCATCGACAGTATGTCCGAAAGTCACCCAAACATAACGATGCACAGAGTCGGCCTCGTCAATAGGCAACTCGGAGCCGCGTGTGCAAAGCCGTTCCCCGTCAGCGCACTTTGCGTAATTGACCCCGGACAGAGTGATTTACTTTCTCTGCAGTCCAACCTTTAGCCGTACGTGAGCATATTCCCACATTCCCCTCTCCCAAGGGGCTACTGGCCAATACCATTCAAGCGTACTACCCCTCCCTAGGCATATGGAAGAGGCTGTTCGCGCACTCCTCTCGTCCAGGGGAGTTAGACTGGAGCCTCCTTCGGAGGGTATTGAAATCCCTGAGTTCAGATTATTGGGCATTGCAGAGAAGGTCCCAGAGATCGGCGTATCAGTAGAATCGGTTGTCTTCGTTTGGCATGTGGAATCGGGGCTGGTGCCGATTTCAGACGCCGATTTTGAGAGGTGGTGCGTGGATGCACCCGCTGGGAGGAATTGGATTCTTTGTGAGCGTGAATTACCAAAGGGATCCCTCAATAATTTACCATCCGGTGTCGAATTAGTGGCATGGTCGCCCGAGACTCTCTCAAGGTGGATAGGGGATGCAGTAATTTCAGGAGAACTTGTTGCCAGTACTCCAAGCGCCAATAAGGTAGAGGATTCAGAAGCCCATGCTGGGAATGAGGCGGAAGACGATGACGAAACAATCATTGTCCCAGCGATCGTAGATATCGAGTCATGGTTAATTCAATCAGGCAGAGAGGGGTCCCTAACATCCCCCGTCCTTCTCAAAGCGAGGCTTTTGGACGTTGACGGATCACTGATAGGTCCTGATGGAGATATAATACCATCTAATTGGAAAATAATTGAGGACCCGTGGTCTTCTTCACTGACCATCAGTGAATCCATCTTGGAAAATTCAAATGTGATGATCAGGATGGTCGAACCACCCGCTAGTAAGTGGTTATCAGAAGAATCTCTGTCGAACAAGCTTCCTTCAATCCTGGACAGGAAGATACAAGGAGGAAGCGAAGAGGGTGAAGGCCCAGTAAGAAGCATAATGCTCGAATGGTGGAGGGCAGATACTAACTCACTCTCGATGTCAAAACGTGTTGTCGGAATACCAGGGTGGATTATCGATACTCAAGGTAGAGAGAGCGTGATACTTCATAGCGGTAATGGGAGGACTTACCCGATTCCCGTCTAGTCCCTCTGTAATGCCATCAGCTCATCAGTCGACAAGGTGTCTCCCGACATTAGCCTGGACATCAGATCAGTAACCTCTGTCTTACTTCCTCCTTCTGCCTCACCGCCCTCTCTCGCATCGATTGCTTTCATTAGGTCCTGCATGGAATGAATGCACCGCAGTGAAACAATGTACAGATTATGAAGCGCATCAGCCTCTTTCTTCGACTTCGTAAGTCCTGAATGTGCCGAATTAGCGCGCTCTCTGAGCCTATCTACCTCGTCGGACAACTCCACCATTAGATCGTGCGCCTCTTGCGCTTCCGTAACTGCTTTCTCCACTCTGTTGTGGGCATCTTCCTGTAGCCTCTCAGCCTCTCTGACCTTTGTTTTCAAATCCCCTAGGCCACCGCTTGACTTGTTTCTCTCAACTGCCTCTGATAATTCCTGCTTGAGCTTCTTCATCTCTCTGAAGAATTTCTTCTCGCTAGCTCCTGTGAAGCCACCTCTCTCGTATTTCCTCTCCAACGCTTCCATCTTCGATCTAATTTTTGATGGTGGCGGACCTGATGGCCGCCTCTCTCTTTTGCCGTTTTGTTCGGCCTCAGCTAATCTCGATCGTAGCTCCGTTCTTACTACCTTCAGTTCATCTGATCTTTCGGATCTCTCTATCTTCAAATCCTTGACTTTGGAATTTGCCACATCTCTAATTTCCTTCTGGCTTCTGACCTCGGAAATCAGCTCCTTGACTTGCCTATTCACCTCATTTCTGCTATCTAAGTAGGTTCTAACCCTGGCATTGTACTCGTCCCTAACCTCCTTCCTTCCATCCAAATCTGACTCCATCGTCTGGCATAGGGGTTGGAACAACTCACGAACTTCCGAGTATTCCAAAGTATTACCTCCTTAATTCCGAGTTCGAAATTCCATATAAGGGCATAGCAGGGCGATTACTGCTAATCCTCCCTCTTACTAGCAAGATTGCCCTTTCTTGGACCTCTCCTGGAAACTCCCAAACGCCTTCTTCGGCGACCAGGGGGCAACTGGTCCTTCTTCTCCTCTGACGGTTCTGATTTCGATGATGCCAGTTCTGAGAGACTGCCAGACCCCAGCAATGCGTCTAGCTCGATGGTGCTCAATGTACCACCAGTCTTTGCTTTGTCCTTAATTTCAGAGAAGCGCACCTTCCTGTTTCTGCCACCGGTAATTCTGCGATATGCCTTTACTCTGCCAAGCTCCTTTCTAAGTCCCCTTCTTTCGGACTCAATTTTCTCTAGCTTCTTGTCAATCTTCGATATCCTTTTGCTAGTCTTCCTGACGTCAGATCTGGAAATACTATCGGTCCCGACTCCCGACTCTTCCATGGCCTTACTTGCAACGCTCTTGTGCTCCTTCTTCCCCTGATCAAGCTTAGAGGTGATTTCCTTCATTTTCTTAACGCTAGTAACATACTCCGAGTGGGCTGTTTCGGACTCGGCCTTCATAACAATGGCAGCTTGAATTTCAAAGAATCTTCGAAACGCATCAAGCTCCCTTGGAAGTGTGGGGACTGCTGTAAGGTCGTTGTCTATCGTTGTCAGCCTCCTGTATGTTTCTGATAACCACTCGTTTAGGACATCTACTGGAGGGGGGATGAGGACATTTACCCGATCTCTTTTCGTTCTGGACTTATCCGCCGTCTTCCTCGTCTCGTGGAACTTTCTCAGCAACTCTCTTCTTTCCGAATTGGCGCCTTCAATCTGGCCTACTGCGCCACGAAGAATCTTAACTTGGCTGACTAGGTCCGCCCTCTCTTCCCTAAGGTCCCTCTTTTGCCTTTCTAGGGATTTTATCTGCCTCTCAAGACCGCCATACATCTCCTGTAATTCGTGTCCGTCCAAATCCTCCAGGTCTTCGAAGGATGAATCCGATGAACTACTCATTCCTCCTCGCCTCCTTCCTTCCCTTTCCTCTTCCCTTTCTTGGAGAACGAGGATGCCCCTCCTGACATGACTCTGTGCATGTCGGCCAGGAGGTCGTCATGACCCGAACCGATATCTCCGAAACCCTCCTTCAATCGCCTCTCCCAGTGCTCAATCGCCCTGGAAGACTGCGACAGAAGCTCTTTGGCCCTATCCAATTGCCTACGGACATCTCTGATTTCTTCCTGAAGTGAGGTCTTCTTCTCGTACAGTGGCTGTGCCTTCTTCACTGCCTCCAGCATCTTTGAATGAGCCCTCTCAGAAGTCTTGAAGTTGACCACCATCTCCCTTCTAGCCTCGACGTACTCAGCCATCTCAGGATTAGCGTCCTTTCTCTCTTTCAACCATTTCTCGTTTTCCTCAATCAGTTTTTTTCTTCTAGAGATGAGCTTCCCCTCAGATTTATGATCAAGCGCAGAAGTCTCTATTTGCGACTCAATACCTTCCAATTCCTCCAGTAGCTTCTCCTTTTTCCAACCAGGGTCAAGGTTGACCATCCCTCCAGATTCCGATAAGCTATCCCCATATTCTCTGACCTTGGAAATCAATGCCCGAGCTCTTTCCTGGCTCTCATTCCTTTCCTTTTTCAAACTGGAAACAGACTCGTTAGCCGATCTATGGGTTTCTAGCGCCTTCTCCACCTTAGGAGAAAGGGCGTCTTCCTCCGCCTCGAGGTTCCTTATCACGCCCGGAAGCTGATCGTCTAGCACCCTCCATCTGGCAAGTAGCCCCTCGGCCAGCTCCTCGGGTTTGACCCTTAGTAGCCCTTCTGCGTCCATAACCATCCGGCCCACCCGGGACAGTCGGTTAAAGGTCACTATGTGACCTTGGCAGGGGTTTGATTGATACGGCCCCTTTTCTGAGCCAATACCATGGGTGAGTACCCTGAGAGTGGCATATTGCGTTATCTCGGGCCATCTTTGGTCGCCCTTTTGGCGTTCCTAGCAACTCCCGGCCTCCCTATCCAAGAGGCAATGACTCCTGATTCCGAATTACTTTCTGACAGCATCTCCTTCGATTCTGGGAACTTAAGTAACACAACCGAGCCTTCGTTCATACCTGCAGGATCCAATGAAGTTGCAATAGTTGGCGAACCAGCTCATTTGGGGGATTACCTAACAGCTTCCATTCTTGTACATAATCAAGGAAATTACTCTGGGGCAGTATCCATGGTTATTTCTTCAGATAACTGGCCATCCAACGTATCAGGCGAGGGCGTGGAAATAAGTCCAGGGTCAAGCCGTGATGTTTCAGCGGCATTCGCCCTGAACAGCACCGGGCAAGTCGAAATTCACTGGGAAATCGTCAGCTCCGAGTATGTAGTCAGTGATGATCTGTCTGGCATTATTGTGGTAGAATCTCTCCCTCCCCAGTCCCTCAGCCTCATAGTAGATAGTGAGAGCTGGACACTATCAGACGGACTCCAAGTTGGGATTTCTGTGCTACTTTCCGATGGCCATTCTAGGGATGTTGAGATTGTCGCCGATTTGTTCAGTATGGGTGCTCCAAGAGGCTCCCAGAGCCATACCGCCTCACTATCTCCGGGGATTAGGGGAATGTCCTTCGACTTTGGAAATCCTGATGCAGATTACATTTCATTCACCATACTGCCAATGGGATGGGTGCCATCCGACCAAATCAGCATCGATTACCAACTATCCCCACCTGTCGTATCTCCCTCTGTTTCTACTTGTTCCACGGTGCCTGAAATTGCCATTCCGGGCGACTCATTAGTTATCGATTGCGTCATTGCAAACTCGGGAGATTCGGCGAGCCTTTCCGGGACCATTTCAGCAATCAGGCAATCCGATGGACTAATACTCTCCACATCTGATACATCACCGCTCCAGCCAGATGATGAATCAAGCTATTCGTTAGTTGTTCCAGAGTGGCCAGATGACGGCGATGCTATCGTTGAGATTGCATGGTTTTCGGGAGAAAGCTACGCCATGCAGAGCATCCAGATCCAGACCCGTGAACCTCCTGCAGAGGGATTCAAACTGCCCTTCGATACATCTGCCGCGCTTCTCGGCTCTGTAATTGGACTTGTTGTGGTAATGGTCGTACTTGCCGTTTGGAGGGTAATTTCCGAGAAGACTCCATCTACGGGGTCCGAGGACAACTTCAAACTTCGGAGAGAGTCAAGAATCGAGAGAAGGGCAGAGGTGCAGAAAATGGAAATTTCCTGTCCCTCTTGCGAGCAGAGACTAAGTGTGCCTAAATCGCATGTCGGAGGGGTCAAGTGCCCCTCATGCACCAACCAATTCCAAGTCGGCATTTCAGAAAATTTGCAGGAAGAAGATGAAGATGTGAGTGAAACTACCCAAATAACAGACCCTTCACCAGGCCTAAGCTCAAGCTCCACAGAAGAAATATTGAGTTGCCCATCCTGCGAGCAGAGACTGAAGGTTCCAATGGATAGAAGGCCTGTAATGTCTCGTTGCCCTGCATGCAGGGCCGAATTTATGGCATTGAGTGAGGAGGTGGCTAGTTGATAGAACTGAGCGAGTATGAGGAAATGTACCTCAAGAGGATGTTCGAATTTTTCGACTCAAAGCCCGATGCAATCCTCAAGACCACACAACTAGCCGAGCTCATGGGTGTCAGCGCCGCATCAGTCACAGAGATGATCCAGAGACTAGCCTCTAGGGATCTTGTTACTCATATCCCCTACAAGGGCTCAAGACTTACTCCCGCCGGATTTCATCAGGCAGCCAGAGTCAAGAGGAGGGAATGTCTTCTGGAGATACTGCTGTCGGAGGTAATAGGCTACACAGGGGATCTAGAGGAGGCAGCATGCAAGATGGAACATGATATGGGCCCGGAGTTGGAAGCTGCTATCGATAAGATGTTGGGATATCCCAAAGAAACCCCCTCTGGGAAGAAGATCCCAGTAATAGAAAGAACCATTGAGATTTCCCAAGAGGGACTCTTACTTCCAATCAGCAGCATTCCATCCGGCACAGAGTCTGTTGTTGAGGTAATCGCCCTAGAACCAGTAGACCGGAAAACATTGCAAGGACTGGGCATAGGCATTGGCTCCGTGATAAGCAAGAATGAGACAGAGACTCTTTGCGATGGGAATAGTATTGAGCTTTCGAAGTCAATTTCAACAAAGATACTTGCAAGAGTTAGGGGGGCGTAATTTGATTGATGAAGAAAGCCTAGATGATCTAGCCGATGAGATTTCGGACTTCACCCCCTCCGCACCAAATCTAGAGTCAACAACCCACAGATCATCCACTGTGGAAAGTGATTGGAAGGAGGCCGAATTGAGGCAAAGAGAGGGTTCGCTAATCACACTGGATAGGGTCCTGATAAGCGGAGGGGCACGCTTAATCCTCCTTCTACCACTTTTCGCAATCGTGTTATTTGGAGTGGCTCAGTCATATGGCGAGACTGACAATCAGTGGTGGGACAGCCACCTCATGGAAGCCTCAGGGGGCCTAAGTCTGGTTACTGCAACCTATGCATTGACGCTACTAATAATAATCGCAGACATCGCCCTCCTTTCGTCTCTTCTAAGGATGATGTCATACTCTCGCTCGATATTCCACCAGGAGGCAGAGTCATTGACCTCATCAGGAATTACTTTCCGCAGCTCTCACGGTTATGCTGAGATGAGGGCTACAATTGATGGCTCAATTAGACAGGTAACTGCCACCTCTTCTCTGATGATAATTTCTGCATTACTTCTAGGCACCAGTCTATGGCTCTCGAATGATGACACAGGTATGCCGATACTGATTTCTTTCTCTACCGGCTCTCTATTGGCAGGTCAAGGCGTCCATCTAATTTCTCACCGGGCAAGATTCAATGCCTCTGAGCCATGGGGGATGCTAGAGGCCTTCTCGCCCCCCATCCATCCCGCACTTCTTAACAGGCCGTTCAATGATGTCATAAAGGCGCACATTGATCCTCTCCTCACTATCAGGATTTCTGAGTACATCAAAACGGTAAGGGGCGGACTAAAGGAAGGAGTGGGAATTTCCGAACTTCAGGAATCCCTCCTCCACCTTCTACATCTGAGAAGGTCATCATTAATTTCAGAGTCTGAGTTCAGAGACTCACTGGGCGGCTTCGTCGAGAGCTCCGCTATTGACGGATTATTCAACCATCCAGAGCTGGGCGAAGAAACATGGGACAGGTTGCTAATGCACGCGAGAAACGAATGTAAGCCATTCTTCAGACTGTATGACCGGATGAGGATGAGGAGAGGGGTCAGTAAGTCCGATGGCGGATTCTGGTTTGATGTCGATATGGAGAATTTGGTAGTTGGCCAGGCGAACCTATTCGCCTTCGTCCTCAATAGGAGCGGAGAGCCCAGGGACCTATTCCTCAAGATTCAGACACCTGACTTCAAACCCAATGAGTGCGTATACAAGCTCAGATCCCAGCCCCTGGATTTATCCTTCGATCCCATGTCATCCACCTCTCTCTCAACCGAGATGCAGGAAATGACTAACCATACTGGAATTGTCTGGCAGAGTTTGCTTCCTTCGATCAAGGGTGAAGCAACTGTGACGGTAAGGCTCGAGGACGACTCCGGAAATCTGATTTCTGGAAGGGTGCTAAACGTACAAGTGGGAAATGACCTAGCCACTAGGATGAGGAGGGCAGTAGGTGCAATGTTCATGGCAGGAGCTGCAATAGTGGTGCTTTCCCCAATAGCTCCATTTGCTAGATCATTATTGGGCCTCTGAGTGATAGTTCCATTCAATAGTGAGTCCCACTTCGACGACGCATGCAGAGCGATGAGAGCGGCCCTGATGACGATCTCAGAACCAGGCTTCATGCCATGGAGACCCGACTGAGGAGGATGAGGGACCAGAGGGCATCTCATAACGAATCTGCTAGGAGGGCCGCCGACTCCCGAAACTCAGTCCAAGAGCAGGGAAAGGAGCTCAGAGCCTCCATTGAAGAGAGGCTAAATGAGCAGAAAGAGGTCAGAGCAAGGGCCAAGGCCCACCAGAATCAGAGGGACGCGATTCAATCAAGGATCAGGGAGATTATCTCCAACAAGAGGGGCAAGAAGGGAGATGAAGGAAAGGCGAAGACAGGCGTCGTAGCACTCTCTGAGACCATAGCTAAGATTAGCAGTATTGAGAATAGGCTAATGACGGACGGGAACCTTACTCTGAAGGCAGAGAACAGAATCCTTAGAGAGCTAAAATCGCTAATTGCCAGGAGAGATGAACTACTCCCAGCTGCAGCAGAGTTTGAGAGCATCAAGATAGACCTTGGCGACTTGGAGAGCACAATACAGTCACTAAAGGCGGAGGCCGATGCCCAACATAATGCCATGACTGATGCGCATAAAGAGGCCGACGCCATTTGGGAGGAAGTCAAGCCCATGCTGGAAGAGAGGGATTTCCTCAGATCAGAGGGGGACAGGCTGCACTCGCTGTTCGTAGAATCCCGCGAGTCCGCAAATCACATTCACTCTGAGATAGAGATACTTCTGAAGGAGGTAAATGAAGCTAGAGATGAAATGAGGGCTAGGAGAGAGGAGAGGGAAAGGGTCATCAAGGACCACAATCAATCTGTGAAGGACGCATTGAGGACCCCTGATCAGGACGAGGAATTGGCAGATTCATTGACCGAACAACTTCTGAGCCAAGGAAACCTAACCTTGGGAGGCTCGATGTCGGGGGATGCCCAAGGTTCACCAGTCGCTAAGGAAGAGAGGCCCTCTAGCCGTAAGAGGGTACGTAAGCCCAAGTCATTCAGGGGCCGTTGAGGGATTACCAACCTCGATCTTCCAGCCTTACCTCTAGGTCGTCCAGTTCTAGTCCGGGCATTGCTTCGCCGACCATCTTACAGGCGTCCCTAACTACCGATGGGTCATCAAAGTGGTGCGTTGCCATGACTATGGCCTCGGCCGTGTTCGTTGGGTCAGAACTCTTGAAAATTCCAGAACCAACAAAAATCCCATCCATTCCATGGCTCATCATCAGAGCCGCATCGGCAGGAGTGGCAATTCCTCCAGCTGAGAATGTCACCACAGGGAGCCTCCCGGATTTAGATACTTCTTCAAGTATGGCCGAGACTTCTGCCCTTACTTCTTCCATAGTCCCGAATGGAGTATTCCCTAAGGGGGTTCTCTCCGCGATCAAATCAAACGAAGACTCACTGTTGATTCTCCTGAATCCTTCCATGATCACATTCACCATGTCCTCTCTCCCCCCTTCACTGACCAATTGAGCATGAGCAATTTCAGTGGAGACCAACCTGGCATGTTGCACAGCACTGACCACGTTTCCAGTCCCGGCCTCCCCCTTGGTCCGAATCATTGCCGCCCCTTCAGCAATCCTTCTTACCGCCTCTCCTAGGTTAGTACACCCACAAACAAACGGTATTGTGAAATTATTTTTCGCTATGTGGAAGAAGGGATCAGCTGGAGTCAATACCTCTGACTCGTCAACCATGTCAACTCCCATGCTTTCCAGGACTCGGGCCTCTTCATCATGACCAATTCTCGCTTTTGCCATCACGGGGATACTGGTCGTCTCGATTATTTCGCTAATCATGTCCGGATGGCTCATCCTAGCCACGCCGCCCATCGAGCGAATATCCGCGGGAACCCTCTCCAGTGCCATTACAGAAACCGCGCCTGCATCCTCGGCAATGTGCGCTTGCTCCGGGGTAACTACGTCCATTACCACACCGCCTTGCTGCATTTTGGCGAAACCCCTCTTGAGGAGCTCTGTGCCGTGTCGCATTTCGCCAAGGTCCACCGTGCGTGCCATGCTGATGCCCCGCGCTAATTTCTTCATGAACCTATTTCCTCTTGAGGAAGGTGCGAAATCGCTAACCTAATACTGGCGAGTCGCCTTCTGCAATGGGTAGATCCGGGGCCTCGTCCTCATTTCTTTCTAGCCATTCTTCAAATTCATCAGGTAGATCGCTATCTGCAAATATTGCCTCAACAGGACACTCTGTGACGCACGCTGCACAATCTATGCACTCGTCTGGGTCAATCACCAGATAGGTTTCGGCTTCCCTAAAAGCCTCGACCGGACAAACAGCGACGCAGTCTTGGTATTTGTGGTCCACACAAGCACTCGTTACTACGTGCGTCATTTGCCTCGTCCCCCTCCCGATGATTGAGACATTTGAACTCTTGCTTATGTCCCGTCTACAATCACCCTTCGGAGCACAATTTATTCACTAACCGTGAAGCCATTTCGACGGGGTCATCCCCTGGATATGCCTCAATCTTGAATGTCCCCTTCACAATTGAGCCACGGCTTTCCGAATCAATCAGTGATACTCTCCCCCTGCATAGTTCGGACAGTGAAATCCTCACATGAATTGTTTTCTCCCCATCTATCCTCTTCTCAATTCCCTCTTTGGACAACTCATTCAGAACTTCCACCCCGAGTCTGCCGAAACAGCTTACGGCATCCTTCTTTTTCTCGGTTCTAGCCATGGCCACATGCTGTGGAGAGCCGTGAAATGACTTATCTTTAGTCCATATCACCTCACAGCACCCCCCTGTGAGAAAATTAAGGCCGCTTTCGATCATTTCTAGATCATCAACACCACTTGCATGGACCCGCCATGTCGCACTCAGTAGACCCATATCTTGCTCCAAGCGACAGCATACCTTGAAGCCTCGCAGAGGAAGCCCAATCATTCCCGAAGGCTTTGCTTCAAATAGTAAGGGCAGGTCGCACGGCCTGCGAGCGGGGAAGCCCCCGAGGTACGAGGTTGTTGTCATGGCAAAAGGCGCAAAGGCAAGGGCAGCAGCACGTAGGCAGAGGGACAAGTGGAAGTCCAAGCGCTGGTACTCAATCAGAGCACCTAGGAATCCCTGGTCTTTCAGGGTAATAGGGGAGACTCTGGCAGAGGAGCCAGAGATGCTAATCGGGCGAAACTTTGAGATTATGCAGAACGAACTAGACGGGGACTTCTCAAAGATGCACGTAAAAATCAAGTTCAGAGTTGTCGACGTTCTTGGTGCAGACGCTCTAACCGAGTTCATAGGACACCAGATGATGCAAGATCACATCAGAAGGCAGATACGCCGTGACAGGGGAAAAATTGACGACACTGTAGACATTGTTACCGATGACGGATTCTATGTCAGATTCAAACCATTGATCATCACTAGGGAAAGGGCGAAGTCCAGTCAGAAGAATGAGATCAGGGCAATCGCTAGGAATATCATTCTGAAGACTGGGGCTTCATCAACATGGGTGGATATGCAGAAGTCAGTTATGGACGGTGAGCTCGAAGCCAGGATTAAAGAGGGAGCATCCAAGATTACCCCTATTCGAGCCGTGATGATTCGTAGAACACAATTAATCCAATCCGGTGTAGTGGTGGAAGAAGGGCCGACACTTGAGGAGATCCACGCTCAGGAGAAGGCCGAAGCGGCTTCCGCAATAGAGGAGGAATCCGACGTTCTCGCAGCTGCGGAGGCATCTGCCGAAATCTCAGAACCATCCGATGACGATACCGACTCCGAGCAGGAGGAAACAGATCCTCCTTCGGGAGAGGATACTGAAGAGGAGGTTGACTACAGCTCAATGAAGGTCGCCGAACTAAAGGAGCTGCTCAAGGCTGCCGGAAAACCAGTTTCCGGAAAGAAAGCAGACCTAATAGCGCGTCTCGAGGAGTAATCACATGCCCCGCATCGCGGTGCTATGCGGCACTGGAATGAGCGCTTTGGCTAGTGAGATGTCAGACTCCACTGACTTCAAAATTTCAAGGGTAAGGATAGATACAGATTGGGGTAGCGTCCCATCTTCGATAGTTTCCACCGAATTTGGAGACATTCTTGTAATCGACAGACATCACTCTGATGGAACACTGCGGACCCCTCCTCACAAAATCGAACACAGGGCGAATGTTCAGGCTATTGTTAACAGCGATCCAGACATTGTGATGAGTATCAATTCCGTGGGCTCAATGATAGAAAATTTCCCACCGGGGACCATTGGAATTTCTTCGGATTTACTAGATCTCGCAGTTAGACCATGGACTTTCCACGATAATGATGCCAAGCATGCCGACAGGACATCTCCTTTCGACGCACTCGCTTCGAAGATTTGCAGGGAGGTCCTGGAATCGGCCCAGGGTCAAACCCCCTCTGATCTCATTATCGCTCAATGCGTGGGCCCTCAATTCGAGAGTCCTGCTGAGATAGATGCTCTGGAGAAACTTGGCGCTCATGCTGTCGGCATGACGTTGGGCCCCGAGTCCAGGCTCATGTCTGAGACAGGAATCCGGCATGTCGCACTTGCCTGCTCTTCAAACTGGGCTGCTGGAAGGGAGCCGGGAGACCCTTCGGCTATGATCGATCACCATGCCGTGGACTCGATGGCTTCTTCGATGAGAGGCAGTGTAACGAACTGCCTATTGGCGATTCTAAAATCAATTAATTAGCCAGATAGTAATATTTCTGGAACTATGTTGATGTGTCTCCTTTCAGTCCGCCAACTATGGAAAGGAAGGTCACTGTGGAAGAATGGGTATCGACAGAGGCTTCATCAGCTCCTGATGGATCATGGTTCACGATGATGTCAAGGGTTGCTGCATTCCACCACAAACACGCATTCTCATCTGAAGATAATCATGGTCATGATATGGGATACAGAATAGCCCTGACTGTGGAGGAATTGGGAGAGTTATCAGCTGCAATTACAAAGGCGAAGCCCCATTCCGAGGCAGCAGAGGAGTTAGCCGACCTATTGATACTCATATTGGGTCATTCCCTAGCTATGAAAGTTGATTTAGAGGCAGAATTTCATAAGAAGATGGACAAAATTATGCTGCGAAAGGCAAGGAGGGGTAATTTGGGCATCAGAGTTACCGATTATGAGTCAGAAGATTGACCACATTCCTACATCATGGCAAAATAAATGCCCTATACCCAAGTCGAAGCACTATGCGCACAGGTGCTTTAGCCATCGCGCTCTTGATGGTGACAACCACTATTTCGGGATGCATCCACCTGGATGAAGCTCCCTCCGAGGTTGGCGATGAAGACGATTCCGAGCCACGATTCTTCGTCACGGGCCCTAGCGGCCTCCCAGTTGATGTCCCTCCCTTGCCCCTTAGTTTCGTATTCAGTGATGTGGGGGAGACTGGTAAGGAACCCAGTATCGGCATAACTTCGAGTGGTTGTATTTTCTTCATCGCCATGGAGAAAGTGATGAGGTCTTGTGATCATGGTCAATCATGGGAAGAGACGCAGGATCCCGTGCAGTGTTCGCCTACTACCAGCGACCCTTACGGTTGGGTTGATCCAATTACGGATAGGATCTTCAACGTTCAGATGATTGGTCTTGAGACGTCATGGATATGTTGGAGTGATGATGATGGCGACTCATGGCTAGGCAATCCACATGATTCAGGAACCACCCCAATCAATGACCACATAAAATTGGCAAGCGGCCCTTGGACCGGCGAAGGTTATGGCGCGTTGGGACAATTCACTTCGAGCTTCTACGAAACTGCCGTATATTATTGCTACAACAAATTAGTCGGGATATTCTGCTTCACAAGTTTTGATGGGGGCGCAACCTTTGAAGCTGGAGGGCAGATTATCGGTTTGGCAACTACCAACGGAGGCCTGCATGGGGCGATTTCCACCGCCCCGGATGGAACGGTATACGTCACACCTAGGGTAGAGACCCCTTCTGTCATCGTTTCCAAGGACAATGGCTTCTCATGGTTTCAGAGAACGATGGGCGAAGACGTCGGCACCCCCTATCCGAGAAAGAACTCCGAGGTAGCAACAGATAGCCAATCCAATGCCTACCACGTTTGGACAGGTGCCGATGAAGGGGTCTACATGTCACGTTCAACCGATTCAGGTGAAACTTGGGAACAAGAGAGTATCCGAATATCCCCAGTTGAAGTTGTCTCATCGGTATTTCCCCAAACCGATGCTGGCGACCCAGGACGAATTGCAGTAATGTACCTAGGGAGTGAGGACTCTGAAATGCTAAATCAGTCAGATATCGACGGTAACCCTTGGGACGGGAATGCCCACTATGCACCGAACAATGTTACCTACCACCTCTACATTACCTTCAGTCTCAATGCTTTAGACTCCAATCCTGTCTTCCACACCATGAGGGTGACTGACGATCCTGTACAGGTAGGGAGTATATGTCTCAATAGCGGGGATTGCCGTGATATCGGTGGTTCAAACAGGAACCTTCTGGATTTCAACGACTTACACATAGACAGAGAAGGGCGCGTTTATGTCGCCTTTGCCGATGGTTGTACTGGATCATGTGCAACGAATAATAATTCCAGCGCCGAGGACTCCAGAGACGGTAGAGGTTCGGTCTACTATCTTGGTAGTGGCCCCAGCCTTTTCGAATCCCAAGGTAATCTAGCCGAGTTCTTTGTGGAGTAAATCAACGTCGTCATCGAAATAACCCGCTATCCAGAGGCTCAATAGTATCCCTCCGATTTGTAGAAACAATCTGATCACGTGCCCCGTGGGGGATAGCGAGGCACCATCGCCAAGCTCTACGTCGTAAATCCACATGTATAGGTTGGCCGGATACAATAGCACCAGAAGGGCCGCGCTCGCATATCCAGCATCACTTCTGCTTCTCGGCAATATTAGGCCAATTCCAACAACCACCTCTGCCACTCCGCTAGCAAGGACCCAGAATGTAGCCGAACCAAGTATCGGAGGTACAATTGGCTCGAACCATGCTGTATCGGTGAAGTGCATGATTCCAACATACAGGAAGAAAGCCCCTCCAAAGATCGAAAGCGTGGCACGAATGAGTGGAAGTAGGCGCATTCATACCCGCTTCCATACAGTGTAAGTGGTGGCGAACTCATCATTCGGGCCGACGTCCCCTTCATTGGATTCAGAGGGTTCCCACCCATCCTTTTCCCACTCGGGGAAAGATACCTCGCCACTGTCGCTTGTGTGAACAGTGGTGACATGGATTTCTTCCACTCTGTCTAGGAACATCGAGTAAATCTCAGCACCGCCTATGACCCAAAGCTCGTCACTTCCTTCAGCGAATGCCAGCTCTATGGCTCTACCGATGTATAGCGCAGTCTCTGCGCCCTCCTCGGTCCATGAGGTGTCTCTCGACATCACAATGTTGACCCTTTCTGGGAGGGGGCGAAATGAATCAGGGAGGGAATCCCATGTCTTCCTTCCCATCACTACTGAATTGAAACCATCTCCAATTGTCAACTCTTTGAATCTAGCCATATCCGTTGGGATCCTCCAGGGCAGGCCGTTGCCCTTCCCGATGAAACCATCTTCGTCCATCGCCACAATCATTGCTATCTTCATTCAGACACCTCATACGGAAATTGGGGCAGGGATATGGGGGTGATGCTCATATTCCTCTATGATTATGTGCCCGTACTCGAAATCGTCAATCTTAGTCACACTATCGTCGAGGACCAATCTTGGCAACTCCTTCGGCTTCCTAGAAATTTGTTCTCTAGCCTGCTCTATGTGATTCATGTACAGGTGACAGTCGCCCCCGGTCCAAACAAATTCTCCCGGTTCCAGTCCGCATATTTTTGCCATCATGCAGGTGAGGAGGCTATAGGAGGAGATATTGAATGGAACGCCCAAGAACGCATCCGCACTCCTCTGGTAAAGCTGGCAGGATAGTTTACCATCATTGACATAGAACTGGAAGAACGCATGGCATGGCATCAGAGCCATATCACCTAACTCGCCAACGTTCCAAGCAGAGACGATAATCCTCCTACTGTCGGGATTTCTCTTGATCATATCTATTGCCCCCTCGATCTGGTCAATAATCCTGCCATCCGTTGCTTCCCACCTCCTCCATTGCTTACCATACACGGGTCCGAGATTACCATCTTGATCAGCCCACTCGTTCCAGATTCTCACTTTGTTTTCCTGTAGGTAACTGACGTTTGTTTCGCCGGATAGGAACCAAAGTAACTCGTGTATGATACTGGGCCAGTGAACCTTCTTCGTTGTAATGGCAGGAAAACCATTGGAAAGGTCGAATCTCATTTGATGTCCGAAAATTGACTTGGTCCCAGTCCCAGTCCGATCATTTTTGTCGACTCCCTCTTCCAATATCCTAGTCAGGAAGTCAAGGTATTGCTTCATCTCCATCGTTCGTTGGTAGGGAAGTACATCAAGGATGCGGAGGGCAACTAGGGAGCCCCCATGAGCTCCAATGTCGCCATTAACTGGTCAGTGTACTTTCTGAACAACGCCTTTTTGATAGAACGTTGGCCATGCTCATCGACTCTCAGGAGGCTTGCAACCTCATCTTCGCTAAATGAGCCACCATCTTCCAAGGATAGCCATTGTGAGAATTTTATCGGGTTTCCGATATGAACATCAACCCTTTTCCAGAATCTCACCCCATTGCTCCCAGGGGGCATCACTTCCCTTGTTCCGATTACACAAATCGGGAATACAGGGACATCTGGGAATCGTGCTGACAGTCTGGCAACACCTGTCTTCCCGGGTTGGAGGAAAGGTGGATTTTCCCTCCTCGATCTGGTTCCCTCAGGAAACACCCCCACTGGATAACCAGCAGAAAGAACGTCCGATGCACGCGCTAGGGCATCCCTGCCCCCCGATTCCCTGTAGGTCTCGATCATCCCATTGCTTTTCATTATGAATTTATTTGGCTGTTTCTGAAAATGCTCCTCTTTTGCTAGGTAGAATACCTGCCTCCTAGCCGCTAGAATCTTGATGATGGGGTCTAGGTTGGAAATGTGATTGCCAGCTAGAATCATTGGTCCCGAGGAAGGAAGGCGTTCAACTCCGTGCATGTGCACATTGAACAAAGTCCTAACAATTGGAGATAGGAATCCTACTAGGAATCGGTATAGAAGAGGAACTCTGAATGGCTCCCCTGTGCCTTCTAGATCGACGCTCTTCGAAAACGACCTCACGGCCTCTTCGGAGAGTTCTGGCATGCACTGACGTCGACCACGAGTGTTTGACTGTTTGCGACTCCATGAAAGCGTTCATTGCTTTCTTTGCAGTCCAAGGTCTATGCGGAGGCGTGGCTCAGTGGCTGTTGCGATTTCCCTCATGCTTCTATTCCCGGTCTCCGCACCAGGTGCAGTGGGCGAATGGACCGACGACGGTTGGCTGAAGAATCTGATTGGCCCTGAGAGGTTGGAAAATGGGGATGAGTTCGGATGTCATGGTTTTGAGGGCGTTTCCACAGTCGAGGACAATTGGGTTATCGAGGCCTGTAAGGAGTACCTGACAGGAATGTCCGACTCCTCAAGATGGGGTACTGATCCAGTTTCATTTGGCGTACCCGGGGCCACAGTCGATCAAGATACAGCCGAATCATTGCTGGAGTCTGGTTTTAGAATCGTGGGAGATATGATCTCGGAAGCTCCCGACGAGCTGCTCGTCGTCAATAGAAATGGAGGTAGTCTTGAGAAGAACTCAGCGAACATCGATCTTCTAGAATCAGCCGAAAAGGACTCTCTTGTGAGTATTTGGTGGAGGGCTCGAATAGAGGATTTGAAGCTAAGGGAGGACAAGGACGCAATGTCATGGCTCGAGGAGCAAGATGTTTGGCTGACGACGTGGGGGGAATGGCATTTCTATCAGAAATCAAGCTCTGAAATAGAGGTAAGTCTCGAGGGAGGATCCATTGTCGCAACTCTTCCTGATGATGGCTCACAGTGGTCTGTTCCCGGTTCCGTACATATCCAATTCGATGGTTCTGTGTCAGAAATTTCGTATGATTCTGGGGCTGATTTTCCCGAGATTGGGATTAGCGAAAGGAAGCTCAAGGATGGGTGGAGGGACACTGAAACAGGACTTATCATCACGATAATGCCTGGTTCGACAGTCAACATAGTTTTGGAGTCCGGAACAGACTCAATCTCCACATCGCCCCTTGTCACGTTCAATGACTTGCATCATGCCGTGACCATAGTAGGGCACCACACGACGAACCTTTTCCAGTGGTCCTCGGACTTTCAGGAGTCCGAACTCACATTCACGTGGCTTATAGAGAGGCCCTCTGAGGAACCAATAAATTGGGCCCTGCCTGTCATTGCACTAGGGGTAATAGCCGCAGTTCCCATAGCGATTAGGAAGATTGTGGAGATGGATAAAGAACCAAAATATGTAGAAACTACAAACCAACTTCCGGACCAGTAATTTCTACTCTGTTCTCCCTCATCATATCGATTATCCCCCTCACCACCGAGGGGGAAAGGCTCTCCGGAGCATGAACCCCCGGAGGCAGCATCCCCGGGTCCCTTAGCCAAGCCTCCACGCATCCGACTGTGACGAGACCGGTTGTTCGTGCCATTGATGAGCCGTCATCACCACCGTAATCACTGACTTCCCATCTGATATGGTTCCCGTCATGATCTGCAGCTACAACTTCTAGCCAAGTGAACTCTGGGGTTTTCGGATTGAACCACCAATCTCGAAGCAACTCATCCTCATCAAGGGTGCCTGCATCTCGCTCATCGATGAATTTCTGTATATGGCCAGGCCACCTTACTGTGTATTCTGACATTTCGACTGCCGGTATGGAACCAAGTACCGAGCGTAGACCATCCGTTAGGAAGGCCTCCATCTCGCCTCTTTCCGGGACCTCTATGGCGTGCCTCTCCGAGAGGGCCGGAAGAGAAACCTCCTCGCCGTCCCTCACAACTCTCGCGGGACGAGTGTATTCTGCGATAACATCCTTCGGAGAAAACGGCGCCATGTAGTTCCATCCGCCTGTCGGGCCAGTTGGGTTACCCCCTACTCGCACTTCGGCCTTCTTCAATGGCCCCAAAACCCTGTATGCCTCGGCCAAAAGCATGTTGGATAGTCCGGGGGCTATGCCAACATCCCAGAGCACCCTTCCCCCCCAATCCCTGGCTTTCTGGTCATCACGATCAGGAGTGTGCTCGCTGAAGCTCAGGTCGACGGTCGGGTATCTTTCTTCGGCTAGATTCGTGGTCAGTGCGTGACCAATATCGCCTGGAAGCATATTCACCACAATGTCGACATGTTCGAAATCCGACAGGTCCGTTTCCAATGCATCTCCCTCGTGGATGAAAATATTCTCATGCCCCATGATTTTCCCATTATACGGGTCAATATCGTGTACATGCACCTCATGGCCCCTGTCGGCCAGAGTCCTTGCGACGTAGGAACCGACAAGCCCGGCCCCAAAGCAGTGTATGACGGCCACGAGTATCCCTGCCCACTCGACTCTATTGCCCCTTCGGTCGGCATTTTGAGTGCAATTTTCAGCGATGACTTGATTGAGTGGCCCACAGGCCACGTTGCATGGCAGGTGATGGCCTCATCGATCCATGGTCCTCAGATGATGAGACTGACTACTCACGTATCGTGGACAAATTTGGACTTGACATTGTGGACCCCTCGTCTCTTCCGAACCCCGGCATGCTCCATAGGAGGGGGATTGTTTTTGCTCACAGGGACCTCGATGTAGCCCTTCGTTGCATCAGGGACAAATCCCCTTTGGGAGTCCTCACGGGGCTCATGCCGAGTGGCAGGATGCATCTAGGGCATAGTATGGTAATTGAGCAGGTTAGGTGGTTTCAGGAGAATGGGGCCGACATTACAGTAGCCGTTGCAGACCTCGAGGCGCTAGCCACCAGAGGGACCTCCCTCGACTCAGGCAGGGAGACAGCAATCAATGAGTATGTGCACAATTATGCCGCCCTAGGCTTGGACCCGGACTCGACCAGTGTGTACTTCCAGAGCACAAGGCCCGATGTCCAGAGGCTAGGATTCACACTTGGCAGAAGGACTAATCTATCTGAATTCGAGTCTATTTATGGGTTCTCAGGAGACACAAACCTCGCTCACGTGCAAGCACCCCTTGTACAGGTCGGTGACATCGTGCATCCCCAACTGGAGGAATACGGAGGCCTGAGGCCCGTAGTCGTCCCCGTTGGAATTGACCAGGACCCCCACCTAAGACTCACCCGTGACATAGTAGGTAAAACCCATTGGTTCAACATCAACGTCAGGAAGTCAGGAGGACTCACCATCGCCCTTTCCGTTCGAGAAGACAACTCTTCAGTATTCGGGGTAGGTTCCGGTGGAAGGGTAGATCGGGAGGCCAGAGATGCAATTTTCAACCGCATCATTGATGCAATTTCCACTCTAGGTTTTGCTGATATCAATACTAATCCCAAACATGGTACTTTAGAGATTCCAGCAGCCACACTGGAAGACAGATTCCCAATCAGGATGCGCCTTCTCTCTCTGGAGAGGTCGCTCGGGGGAATGGGCCTAATGCCCCCCTGCTCAACATACCACAGGTTCGCTTCTGGAATGACCGGGGGGAAAATGTCGTCATCCAAGCCTGAGACTACCATTTTCATGGATGACACAGCAGATGATATGGCTAGGAAGGTAAAGAGGGCGGTTAGTGGCGGCCAATCTACAGTAGAGGAGCATAGGAGACTTGGCGGTGACTGCTCTAAGGACATACCCTTCCAGTACCTACAGTTCTTCTTTGAGAATGACGACTCAGCACTCATTGAGGTTAGAAGGGAGTATGAGAGTGGGAGGATGCTTGCTGGAGAGATGAAGCAGCTCTGTATAGACAAGGCCAGTGAGTGGCTTCACGATATCTCGGAGAAGAGAGACGCATGGTCAGATAGGCTGCACGAATTCATGGCTCCTGATGCTAGTTCATAACATATCTTTAGCATCGAAAACAGGGTATACAGGCCCCGGGTCTAGGGCTTCCGCCTCTTCCTCTTCAATTTCCCTCGAAATAGCATCATCATGTAGAATTTGACTATGGCCGACCGGGTCTAGGAGCTCAAGAGTTACTGACATCACGCCCCTTTTAACAGAGTCGATACTATCCACCATCTCTTCGCATCGAGTCAATATATCGCCCCCTTCGTTGTCTCTTTCCGCCTGCCTGCGTATCGTTCCAACCGCATCCTCAAATCTATTCAATACGCCTTCAATGTTGGAGACGTATCCAGTGGAACTACCCCCTGGCGATACTTCGAGTCCAAGCTCCCCGATTCTAATTGTGCACGACGATGAACGAACCACCCTGGTGCTCATATGCTCCTCGGAGTCGATCACGAGACTCCACGCCCCAGGCTTTTTTCCATCCGCAGGTATGAAGTCAGTAACCCTCCAACCGCAACCTTCGCAGATCATCGTAATTTGGGTATGTTCCCCGAAGTAAGGAATCTCAGAGCTGTGCGCAATCATTCTGAGGGTCCCCCCGGTGAAGCAAACAGGGCAGTCCTGCTCAACCCTACTCTCCACAAGAACACCTCAGGATGCAATGCCGCTGGCGAAAGTCGGTGGAAGTAGAAGCAGCCTCCTTTCACCTAGCCTGACTACTTCTCCGGACATGTCGCCTTCGACAAACCTCTGAATCTTGTCAACGGCCACTCTAAGCTCCAACTCTCTATTGAGGATATTACTCATTTTAACAACAACAATATCGCCCTCTGAAACCCAGTCCATCAATGGCCCAATTCCCGTAAGGTCATCTAGGTCCGCCCTGTGTACTATGGCATCACTAGGGGCCCTCGGAACAGGGGCGTCCGGGTAGCTCTTCCCAAGATCATGGTAGTCCTGCCCAGGTTCTATGACCCCTCCCGGGCTATCGAACTCAGGCACTTCTATCCACTTGGGCTCTGACCTTTTCTGCCTCGCCATGCCCCTCGTCGGAGCAGGCAACCCTTGAGTTATACGGTCCTCGCAACCATAAGAGCACGCTTACTGAGACTATTGCATTCCCCCAACCCCTCTCCCCGTCGGATTCATAAGGGGTCGTCATGAGAGGGTGCTGTCGGGGAGTTCTCTCGGCGGGTGAAAAATATGGACGCGACTACAGATGCGGTAAAGACTGGGACAAGCACTCTAGGCATCACCTTTGATGGTGGTGTAGTGGTCGGAGCTGATCACAGAGCTACAATGGGCCACTTCATTGCAAACAAGAGCGTCCAGAAGCTATTCGGAATCTCCGACTATGTCGCCTTGACAACTGCGGGTCTTGTGGGGCATGCACAATCTCTCTCTAGAACACTCTCTGCCGAGCTCAGACTCTATGAGCTAAAGCATGGCAAACCAATGACTGTCAAGGGTGCTGCCACCCTTACGGCGAACATTCTGACTGGAAGGCCCCATTACGTCCAACTGCTAATTGTAGGAGTGGATGACTCAGGCTCAAGCGTTTACAGCATAGACTCTGCTGGGGGATCAATTCCTGATGTCTACTGTGCAACTGGTTCTGGAAGTCCGTACATGTACGGGGTCCTCGAGGACCAATTTAGAGAGGCAATGTCTGAGGCAGACGCTCTGAAGGTTGCCGCCAAGGCACTTCTCGCATCGGCCCAGAGGGATGCAGCCAGTGGTAATGGAATGGATCTCGCTGTAATAACACCGGAGGCGGGTTTCCGCCTACTATCAGAGGATGAGGTCTCAAACCTCCTCCAAACACTATGACACTCCCGCAAAGTGCCACCCGCCTAAATGGCGGAGTCATTCTCTGCGCGAGCAGAACAAGGAATTGAAACTATGAGACTGACATTCTCCGAGATAAAAAGCAAGATTGGGAAGATAATCCCCAATGGCATTGACTATGATGTCGACCTAGAGGCCGGCTCAATAGCAATCATTACTACACAGCCTGAGTCATTCGGAGGGGCTGGAGGGGAGAATCTCACAGTGAAGATTGCCAAGGGAATAAAGAGAAGGGTGGTCATTAGGCCTCATCCCAGTATGCTTTCCGACGAGGAGGGGGTGAATGATGCTGTCAACAGGATAATTCCACCCGAGGCACAAGTTAGGAGAATATGGCTCGACCCAGCGCTTTCTGAGGTAACTCTCGAAGTAGATGATCCCCAATCTGCAGTAGGTCCCAGGGGGTCTATCGTACAGGCTCTAAGGGACGAAATAGGATGGCTCGTAAATGTGGTCAGAGCTCCTGCCAGAGAGAGTAGAACGCAGACAGACATCAGGAGATTTAGGAAGGAATTGGCCGAGGACAGAAAGTCCCTACTTAGGAAATTCGGAACTAGAATTTACAGACCTCAGAGGCCGGGAGAGAAGTGGGTCAGAGTCACTGCTCTTGGGTCCTACAGGGAAGTCGGTAGGGCTATGCACTTGGTGACCACAAACGAATCTAAGGTCCTAGTCGATTGCGGTGCCAAGCCAACAAACAATAGGAGTGAGGTTCAACCATTCTTTGCAGCTCCTGAGATGCTCCCTTTGGATAATATCGATGCAGTGGTCATAACACACGCTCACGTAGACCACATAGGAATGCTGCCAGTTCTCTTCAAGTATGGATATAAGGGTCCAGTATACTGTACGCCCCCTACGAGGGACTTGATGACTCTTCTACAAATGGACTACATCAAGGTGGCCAAAGCTGAAGGGAATGAGCCCCCATATTCAAAGGGCGATATACAAGAGTGCATTAAGCACGTTGTCGACATTAACTGGGGAGATAAAACAGACATCGCTCCCGATGTTAAGATGACTATGGAAAATGCCGGTCACATTCTCGGCTCGTCAAGTGTGTATATGCAGATAGGAGAGGGCCGTGATGAGCACAGGCTACTATTTTCAGGCGATATAAAATACGAAAAATCATGGTTGTTCGATGCAGCAACTGTCCGATTCAACAAGGTAGATACATTGGTGATAGAGTCCACCTACGGGGGCCCTCAGAGCATTCAACCAACTAGGCAGCAGGCAACACAGGATCTGCAGGACCTGATTGTCGACACCCTTGGTAGAAAGGGGAAGATATTCTGCCCGGTGTTCGCAGTAGGACGCTCGCAGGAGGTTATGATGGCCATTGACGAGCTATTCAAATCCGGAAAGATTTCGCCAGTTACAGTATGGCTTGATGGAATGATCTCCGAAGCTACCGCGATTCACTCTAGCCACCCCAATTATCTGAATAGGGATCTCAGGAGTAAGATGCTTAGAGGGGGCACTGAGAACCCATTTAACTCCACTTGGTTCAAGCAGGTCGAGTCGAGGGAGCAGAGGGAGTCGATACTCCTAGACCCAAATCCATGCATAGTCCTAGCTACCAGCGGTATGATGACTGGTGGGCCAATTATCGAGTACTTCAAACACTGGGCACCCGAGCCAGGAAACACGTTGTGTTTTGTTGGCTACCAGGCATCCGGTACACTTGGTAGAAGACTTCAGGATGGCCATTCGCAGGTCCCATTAGTAGACAGAGGACAGACTCTGATGGTGGATGTCAGGAGTAATATGGTCATCATAGATGGATTCAGTGGGCATTCTGACAGAAACCAGCTAATGGACTATGTTTCGGCTCTTAACCCGACCCCCAGGAAGATCCTCTGCCATCACGGGGACCCACAGACATGCAACGCATTCAGAAAGGGTCTACGCGAGAAGTTCAAGGTGCAAACTTACGCACCGGATAATCTGGAAACACTCAGATTACTTTAGTCATAGTATCGGGCTATCGAAGTCGGAGTCACCTACACTGGCAACTCCCTCGTTCTCTACGTCATCCCCATCCCAGTAGTCAATCGCTACTCCGTCATTATCAGAACTCTCCGCCCTAGTTGGTGCTAGTGCCAAGCCTAGGGTTAGGGGAGTCAGTAGCAGGAAGCCCCATGTCTCAGTGGTCACATAACCCTCTGAGACGAATGAAGTAATGGACAAAGAGAAAAGCGCCGCCGAGGACAGCCAACCGAACGCTACCCGGCCCCCTCCCATGACGCCGAATCGGCATTTCATACATCAGTCAACCTCTTGAACCGTGAACTGCAGCTAGTTACATGGACGATAAATGGCTACTTCTCAGGTGCCCCTGTGGGAATTTTTTCGGCGCGCCTCTTGGGAGGAGGATATCGTGTACACGCTGCTCGAATAGTAATGACATTGTAACCGCCTCCTCATATCCTTCTCCCGAGAAGCTTGCAGAGGCCGTTTCGAGATCAAATTTGCCTAAGGAGCTGTCAGCTGAAGTCACCGAAAAAATATCCAAGGCAGAGTCCAGACACATTAGGGCCAGAAACAGGGGGTCGAACTCTTTCGAATCTATTATTTCGTCTATGAGGGGTGCCACTGGCCAAGATGGGATAATGACTCTCGTGTCAGTAAGTGAGTCATTGGTTGAGAACGGCCTAACTGATGTAGACGCATGGGAACTCATCAATGATGCAGAGAGGGAGGGAATACTGCATCGGGCCGGCGAGGATATGTGGGCTTGGGTCCAGTAACCTTCATCCCATATGCGCCGTCCCCGGGGACAAGGGGCCCGTGGGTTAGTCTGGTCTATGCTAGATGCTTTGGGAGCATTTGACCCTGGTTCGAATCCAGGCGGGCCCACCACTAATCAATGGTCGAAATCGCTTCGATATCGAAAATTGAAACTGCAACTTCGAGAGCTTCTGTTTTGCTAAACCAACGAGCTTCTTCAATCTCATCGTCCTTGGGGACTATCTCGCTCTCTTCGAATTCACCTCTACATCGGTAGGTGAATGAAACCCAGTTTATCCCGTCCTCATTGAACACTTCTTCCCTGATTATCGCACCGTCGTTTTCTCCGAACGCATCTCCAGTCTCGCCCTTTGGGTCATCTATTGCGATCTCTATGCCCAACTCCTCCATGGCTTCCCTGACAGCGGCTTCCCGGGGATGCTCGCCATAGTCGACGAAGCCACCAGGCAGGGTCCAGTAACCCGTGAAGAAACCACGAGACACCTTGGTCAATAGAACCTGACTCTTGGAATTCACGATCATCACTTTTGAGACCACTCTGTGCATGCTCCTGTACACACATTCCCGAGCCAATGGGTCTACACATCCATCCGAGATCAGTTTGTCTTTCCACGTCCAATTTTCGGGCCATTCAATCATGGGCAGTGCGTAGACCACCTCATGGAAAACCTCGCCAAATTTGATACGATTAACTCTACGTTCAGCCCACTCAATTCCCATTGAACGAACTTCGTCTTCGGTGGGCAATCTTAGGGTGACTTCGCCGACTCGCCCCATGACTGCTTCGTGAGGCCCTTCCCCATTCGTATCCACGAGCAGAACTTTCCCATCATGCTCAAGGTAGAGCGATCGAGCCATTTTTCACCCCATCAACCCAAAAGCTCGCTAACTGCGTCTCGCTCTTCCAAAAGTGCAGCGACATTCTCATCGATTTTTGACTGTGCAAAAGAGTCGACAGGAAGGCCTTCCACTACAACCACATCACCATTTTCACATCGACATGGGAAACTAAAAACAAGCCCTTCGGGAACCCCATACCAACCCTCCGATGGGAGGGCTACTGAAACTATGCGACCATTCGAACCTTGCCACCAGTCACGCATGTGGTCGATGGCAGCGGAGGCTGCGGAGGCAGCTGACGATGCTCCTCTTGCTACGATTATCGCCTTCCCCCGAGTAGCTACAGTATCTAGGAAAGGCCCTTGGAACCACTCCTCCTCGAATAATTCTGTTGCCATTTTACCGTCCACGGTTGCAAATCGCGGGTCTGGGTACATCGTGTTAGAGTGATTGCCCCAGATGAATACATCATGAATCTTTGAAGCAGGAACTCCTGCACGCTCAGCTATCTGCCCCACTGCTCGGTTTTGGTCAAGGCGAGTCATAGCTGTAAATTGCCGAGAGGGTATACTCGGCGCGTTTGCAGAGGCAATTAGCGCATTGGTATTGCAAGGATTGCCGACAGTAATGACCCTCACACGGGGTGAGGCCACCGCATCGATTGCCTTTCCTTGGCCGACGAAAATCGGACCATTCGCAGCCACTAGATCTGATCTATCCATGTCTTTTGTCCTGGGCCGTGAACCGACCAGAAAAATTGCATCGGCCTTTTCGAATGCAATATGGGGGTCATCAGTGCCAACTATGCCATGAATCAGGGGGAATGCAGAATCCTTCAACTCCATAATTACTCCGTCTAAGCGTTGCATTCCAGGTGGTATCTCGAGTAGCTGAAGTGTAACTGGCTGATTTGTTCCAAAACAATCTCCACTGGCTATCCGCCATAGCAGTGCATATCCGATGTTACCAGCTGCACCAGTGACAGCAACACGAATCGGTTTTTTCATTTCACTAACCCCTGCTTCCAAGACTGCATTATCCCCCTCGCCCTTTCCCATCTGTCTCCCTCGTTCCCCGGCAATAGGATGGGAACTTAGCACTTTGTGATTCATCGCCTCCGAGAGAATCATATTCCCCTGCCATTCTTTCTCCGAAACCTTCGCGCCGACGGCTTCAATAAGCGTCTTCTTCTCGAATGTGTATCTGATTGGGCCTATGGCCCAACGGGAGTGGTGACAATGCGCTTGGGAGTGGTCAAGGAGCCAGAAGGAGAAAATAGAGTTTCCATAGTTCCAAACTCGGTTACGAAACTAACCAAGCTCGGTTTTGAGGTACTGGTTGAGTCCGGCTCAGGAAGTAGTGCCAACCACTCTGACGATGAGTACGAATCAAGAGGGGCGACAATAGTTTCCCGTGAATCCGCAATGTCCTCTGACATCATCATTTCAATTAGGATGCCTGAGACTTCTTCCATGGATAGGGGCACCATACTAGCCTGCGTCGCCGACCCGTTCAGGAATCCAGGGAGGGTACGCGAGGCAATGGACGCAGGAATCACCCTGATGAGCATGGACATGATCCCTAGGAGGCTGTCAAGGGCCCAAGCAATGGATGTAAACTCCAGTCAAGACAACCTCTCTGGATACAAAGCAGTTCTCCTAGGCGCAGCACATGTGCCCAAGGGGATACCCATGATGACAACCAGCGCAGGAACAGTCAAGCCCGCGAAGTTCGTAATCATGGGGAGTGGTGTCGCAGGGCTACAGGCAATAGCTACCGCAAAGCGTTTGGGCGCAGTGGTATATGCATCCGACGTTAGGAAGTCAGCTGCTGAGCAGATCGAATCAGTGGGTGGAAGGTTCATCGAGGTCGAGGGCATGGATGACTTCGAGGACGAGTCAGGCTATGCAAAGCCCCTGACTCCTGAGTTTATTCAGAAGGTAAATGATACGGTCTGCGAGGTCGCAAGTGATGCGGATGTTATTGTTACGACAGCTCGTATTTTCGGTAGACCGGCTCCCATTACGGTGCCTTCTACGGCAGTCGAGTCATTCAAACAAGGCTCAGTGATAATTGACATGAACGCAGACGTGGGTGGAAACTGCGAACTCACTGTTCCAGGGGAAGTAACCAGCGAGCATGGGGTCACAATTGTCGGAATCGAGAATCTAGCCGGAACTATCCCTGCAACCGCCAGTATGCTTTTCTCAAACAACCTCACAAATTTCGTCAGTAGCTTGGTGAAAGACGGCAAGTTGGAGTTGGACATCGATGACGATATCCTGGTCGGTGCGCCCGAAGGATCTGACTTCCACATTCCCGGAATGGGAGGCGTTCTAATTTGCTCTGATGGCGCGATTCACCCTAAGCAGTCCCGATTGGCGGAGGTGCTCGGATGAGCCTTACTCTAGGAGCCTTGGTGGGCAGCATCACAGTTTTCGTATTGGCTATTTTCCTCGGATTTGAGCTAATCAGCAAAGTTCCCGCCACCCTGCATACCCCGCTGATGTCAGGTGCCAACGCCATATCTGGTATCACCATAGTAGGAGCCTTGATTTTGTCAAACTCGGCGTTCGATGGTGCGAACACCGATGTCGCAGCTCTGTTGGCTTTCGTCGCCCTTGTTATGGCCACAATCAATGTGGTTGGCGGTTTTATGGTTACGAATAAGATGCTCGGAATGATAGCCGGACGACGTAGGAAGGGGGGTGAATAGAATGGTCGATCCAGTTGTTTGGGATATCGGCTATCTGATATCGGCATCATTGTTCATTATCGGCATAAAGAGGCTATCGAGCCCTAGAACTGCACCTGAGGGGAACAGCCTAGGGGCAATGGGAATGCTATTGGCGGTGTTGGTTACACTGGCTAAGCTTCAGACCGAGGGAGTCATAGGTTGGGAGTTGATTGTCGGTGGACTACTGGTTGGATCAGTAATTGGCTACCTGATGGCTACTAGGGTAGAGATGACAGGGATGCCTGAACTGGTTGCGCTCTTCAACGGATTTGGCGGCGGTGCTTCAGCCTTAGTCGGACTTTCCGAGGCCATGAAGAGGATTCAAGAAGCGAATATCCCGGACCCCGGTGTCGAGCTCTATGCGATTTGGATCGCCATAGGGCTGTCTGGAATAGTGGGCTGGATTACCTTGACAGGAAGCCTAGTGGCCATGTACAAGCTCAAGGGGGGTTTCACAGTCCCATTCTCCGGCAAGTGGGTCAGATTCCCAACATGGGGCCCACCATGGCTTAATGCAGTTAAGGCGATCCTTCTAGTCACGTCATTCGTACTAATCTGGATGACTATCCAAGAGCCTTCCGATCAATCGTGGATTTACGCATTGGCCCTTTCCTCGGGACTACTTGGAATACTGTTTGTTCTGCCTATAGGCGGTGCAGATATGCCAGTTGTCGTTAGCTTGTTGAATTCACTATCCGGAATCGCTGCCGCGTTCACCGGATTCGTGATCGGAAACAACGTGCTCATCATAGCTGGCTCGATGGTCGGGGCGGCTGGACTAATTCTCACATTCATTATGTGCAAGGCGATGAATAGGGAACTTTTCGATGTTCTTTTCAAAGCCTTTGGAGGTTCAGGAGAGAAGGATCAACTGACTAGGACCAAGGTCGGTAGCGACCCGGAGGAGGTCGCGATGGTACTTGACGGCGTCCAGAGAGTAATCGTGGTTCCTGGGTATGGCATGGCTGTCAGTCAGAGTCAGCACGCAGTCAAGGAATTTGCAGATCTTATGGAGTCTGAAGGGTGCGAGGTCCTGTATGCTATTCACCCAGTCGCTGGAAGGATGCCCGGACACATGAATGTCCTTCTCGCAGAAGCGAATGTCCCGTATGAGAAGCTGATAGAGATGGATGACATCAATTCGGAGTTTCCCGACTGCGATGTGGCGTTGGTAATCGGTGCAAACGATACTACCAATCCCGCTGCTAGGACTGGCGAGGGACCTCTAGCTGGAATGCCAATTCTGGATGTCGATAAGGCAAATGTTGTGGTCATCATAAAGAGGAGCCTCTCTGTTGGATATGCTGGCGTGGATAATGATCTGTTCTATATGGATAAGACGATGATGCTATTCGGCGATGGTAAGAAAATGATGAACGACCTCAACTCGTCTATCAAGGACCTATAATGAGAGATGAGCATCATGAAACCAAGCAACGGTTATGAGTCTCTCACTGCCGAACATAGCTCGACAGCCACCATGAACTCACCCGTGAAAAGACTCGCCGCGGTATTCATTGTAGTCGCACTATTGGCAGTCCCTGCGATGGGTATGAGCGCTGGCCCTAGTTACGAGAACGGCGACGGAGATCCAACAGTCAAGTACGGGTGTTCATGCCATAACAATGGTGCGACATCTGCCAGAGCAGTAGTCATGGTCACAGGGGTCCCAGTAATGTACGAGGCCAGCCAATCCTATGAATTCACCATTACAGTAGCCGATGCACTAACTCTTTCCGGCGGAGACGGCAACAAAAAAGCTGGTTTCTTGATGACCTCTGAATCCAATGGGGCCTTCAGCTGGGGCGATGATCAGGATATCAGGCAGGCCGATGGCGCTCCCGACGACATCTCCCATTCAGACCCTGACTCGGATGGCATCTGGAACGTCGTTTGGACCGCTCCCTCGGAGGACATTGGGCCGATCTATTTCTGGCTAGCAGGCAACTCTGTAGATGGAGCGGGGGTCCCTGACGAGTCCGACTACTGGAACATCCTGTCATTCTCAATCAACCCCCCTGGAACAGTATCGTCCGATGAATCAGGAGCTACCCTGGATACTAGGACAATATCTGTAGGTGACTATGACACTCTCTTTGTGGTGGAAGAGTCCGATGCCCAGAGGGAAGCAGAAAGACAAGAGGCCCTGTCTCATGCCGTTTTCTCGCAGGGCAATCTTTTCTTCTGGACTAGTCTCGTGGCCCTCATTTTCGGAGCCCTTCTTCAACGAGAGATATTGGAGAGAAGATACGATGAGGGACCTGAGTTCCTCGCAATGGAGTTGGCATACCCGCAGGCCATCCGCAGGTCGCTACTCAGCATCGCCTCATTCATCGTTGCAGTTAGATGGACCGCATCAGACTCCGCGATTTACTTCCCCCCTCAGGCTGTCGTTAAAGAGGGAACCAATGTCACTGAACTTACAGGTTTCTTGATAGGATGCGCCTTCTTTACAAGCGCGATGTTCGCCTACGGCGTATACAGAACAATTCTGGCCGCAAGAGCCGAACAATCAGTCAAGGATCGCTTGTGACATGTCTGAATATTCATCCCCAAGGTCTGATTCGAACCCCTACTCCCATATCTCGGAACTCCACTCCGTTTTCAGGAAGACCGCCGTTCTACTGATTTTCTCAGCAGCCCTGTGGTCAACGACCTCCACTTCAATGATCAATGAGTGGATTTCTTCGCTCTCTCTTTCACACCCAGAGTCCGGTATGGCAATTTACTCTCCAATGGATTGGATAGAGGTTAGGTGGACGCTTATCCTCTTGTTCTCGTCTCTTTCTGTATTGCCCTTTTTCTCGATTCTCATGTACAGATTCGTGAGTCCCGGCCTATACAGGGATGAGAAGAAGTGGGTTTCTGTAGTCCTCATCAGTTTCTCAATTATCGCACCTCTGGCTACAGTGGCCATTTGGACATGGGGAATCTCAGCATTCTTCTCCTTCTCAGAATCATTGGGCCCAATTGATGGGGTCGATGAAAGGTACGATATCACCCAAATTATCTCATTATCCATGGGAATAACATGGGTCGTTCTCATCTGCTCAATCACGGCAATTTCACTCTCAATGTCGAGATTATTCCTAGGACCGGAGGAGGGCAGTACCAGATTCAGAATTAGACTCCTGTTAATCTCCACAGGAATCCTAGTGTTGACCCTTCCCGTGATATATGACGGTCTGAGAATCGCTATCGCAGTGGTTGCAATATTTATTGCAGACCAGTCATCAAGGATAGTCCCTATTCGCAGATAATTGGTCCCTGGGAAAATTACGTCAACCCACTCAAATCTACATTTACTTGAAAGGCATGCCTGACACCGGAAAGTCGTGAAGTCAGTGAGATATGCGACCGCATTAGTCCTTATTCTGCTAGCGGCACTGATCAATCTTAACCCGGATATCGTAGATCCATCCAAAGCCCCCCACGTGGACTCCCATGACGGAGAAACCGACCTTGTTGGCTTGCAAGAGAGTGAGGAATGGCTCGTCCTAAGGGTCGCATTTCCAGATAAGCCACACGACGATTCAATAATTGACCAAATTTTCGACATCGATAAAGACGGCTCACCCCATTTGTCTGCTTCACAATATGTCGCTCAAATGTCGGGTGGATTGTCATCATTGGAGGTCACAATCGCGGATGGCACCTGGGTTTCCCAAATGGACGAAGGATTCTGGGGCGCAGACTCCTCAGGAATTAGGGACTCAGGACTAGATGGAAGAGGAGTAGAGGGACTAGTCGAGGAATCAGTTGAAGGACTCCTTGACGGAGTCAACCTGTCCAAATGGGACTACAACAATGATGGATTAGTCGATAGAATATTGATTCTACACTCTGGCTCTGCTCAGGAGTCAGGAGCTTCTTCAGACTCCATTTGGAGTCATTTTTCTGAACTACAGGAACCGATAGAGGTAGGAGAATGGGCAATCGGCCATTACACGATTTCATCACTCGATTCAGGAATGGGGACCGTTGTTCACGAGATGCTTCACCAGATGGGGGCACTAGACCTCTACGACGTCCACTCAGAGCTCCCCTCCAGCACGTGGAATGGGCTGGGTGACTGGGACATCATGGCTAGTGGCAATTGGAATGACAATGGAAGAACCCCTTCCATGCCAGGATCCTCCACACTGGATTTGATTGGTGCACATGGGGTCATTGATGTAGATACAAAGATCGATGGAACATACGAAATAGCCCCCATTAGTAGTACTTCAGGAGGAACCAGGATCCTTTCTCTTGAAACAGCCCCGGGCGAGAGGGTGCTAATCTCGTTCCGCTCTGACATTGGTTTCGACTCAGCATTGCCAGGCCATGGCATATTGGTAGAGTATCAAGACATGAATAACGGGAACTCCGCTGACAACACAGTAAACC
Organism: Thermoplasmatota archaeon; assembly: GCA_036154155.1. Lineage (GTDB taxonomy): Archaea > Thermoplasmatota > Poseidoniia > Poseidoniales > Thalassarchaeaceae > MGIIb-O5. The sequence continues at coordinate 42,301 of JAYZLP010000049.1, forward strand.
ATGACCCAAACAATGCATGGGCTAGAATCATAGAAGCAGATGGTGACGATGCACTTCTCAGGAATAGGGACTCTGGGAGCGAGGGAGACACCTTTTCATTGAACGACACATTCGGAAACACAGGTATCAGAATCCAGGATAATAGGGGTAGATTTGTTCACTGGACAGCCACAGTTTCTCAAATCTCCAATGATTCGGCATCAGTAGAAATATCCACACCATCAACCCAAACGACCTCCGTACTGACTCAGAGAAACCCCTTGCAACTTCTCGATGGAGAATCGTCCTATGCCACTGTGTTCACTCCCGTTCAATGCAACCTTATCGTCAATGTCAGTGCAGATCTCGGGACTTCAACAGCGGTTGAGATTGACCTACCTGCAGGAACGTCAGATGTCCCCATCTTACGCTATTCGGACACATCTATGTCATTGGGGACATTGTCTGGTACTATTGGCTGCGAGGGCGACACGCCTGTCACAATAAGATCAGATTGGCAGAAGATAGGGAACCGAATACCCCCGCAATCACTCGAGGCCGTAATTAAGTGGGATGAGCCATCCTCTATTTTGCTAGATTTGGAATTTGAGGGCGACGGCCCAAGAGAGTATGATATTGGAATAGAGGGCGCGGCTAGTAGAATAGCCACAATTTCTCAACAGGGAGAGATTTCCCCGGGCGACCATCTGATCGTTGAGATTGAACCAATGGGCCTGATGGAATCAGGGATGTACGCTAGAGGACAGGTCGTATTTCAGGATGAATTTGGCCTGGAGCAGAGGATAGACATACTCCTGATTGCAGAATCACCTTTCACTGGAGATGGTTGGTTGGCATGGCTATCGACACCCTCTAATGGACTTCCTATTGTCTGCATCCTTCTGGCAATATCTGTGATTACAGGCTCAAAAAGGGAATGACTACCTTTTGCTTGGGTTGCTCCATCTCGAGTCAGCAGGAGGCCTCGATATCTTGAGGAATCCCCAGTCGCCAGCATCCGCATCTATCGGACAAACCCAATGCTTGTTTACGCCAGAGGCAAGTCTGGAAGTCAAACATGCCCTAGACCAATTTCCCACCACCTTCTCCTTGTCGTCTGGGTCGTTGATTAACCATGGAGCATGATCCTCCCCTACAGAACCAGTATAGCACCTCCAGGTTGTTCCGAATTTGAATCCGGGACGAGTATTGAGGCCTCTGTCCCATAGTTCCTTCAACAAGCTAGCAGTCCTAGTCAAACCGAGTTCCGGATTAGTAATTCCAGTTGAGTAACTTTCAACGTGGAAGTCCTTTGAAGGGCGACCTAGGAAATGCACTAGCTCCCTTTCAACCCAATCCAACTGACGCCCGCCGTGAATGGAAACTCCGATGGTTTCCGATGGCCACATCTGGATATCTGCGAAGAACGCACCACCAGTGTGGGTCTCAGCGTAGCTGTAGGATGAGATTTCCTCAAACACGTCATCAGATGGAGGGACTAGATGCCCAGTAGGATCGGCTATTGACAGGTGGTATGTGACTACTGACATCTCTTCGTCGATAACTAATGATTCAGCTACCCTTCCCCTTTTCTCTACCTCTTTCGTCCACTCATAAAGCTCGCTCCCATCGAAGACCTCTTCCGATGTGAACCATCTTACTTCTGCAACCGGTGGACCATCCCTTGGATGCATATCAGACTCCCACCTAAGGCCCCATGTTTCCTCTGAGCATTCAAGCCCCATATTTTCGAGGTTGCCCTTGAGAACGACCTTGTTTCCAGGTACCCTAAGGGCCTCCATGATCGCACCTTCGGCTATGACCTCACTGTATTCATTCGTTACACTGAGTATCCAATCATCGCTGGGTAACTCAACATGCCTATGGTCCCTGCAGAAAATCAACTCACACGCCTCTAGAACCAGCCCCCCTCCTGCGATGGGCCTGCCAATGGCCGACTTATGCCACAACCTCTCGGCTGCGGGACCATCGTAGATCCAACCCCCCTCGGCGCGTTCCATGGCATTACGATGGCATCCTAAACTTGATTCCGTCGGTCTAGTAAGTATCATTCGCCTTGACCCTCACGCAGTAGCCATGGGGTCGACGGAAGAAGGCAGATCGGAGGCTGAGACATTAAGGAGACTCAGCTCCTTGATTGAGGATGTTGAGGGGACGAGAGTGACACTCATAGGAGATGTGATGCTAGATAGATACCACCACGGGTATGCCAACAATCTCAACTCAACGTCCCCTGTTCCGGTACTGCGTATTATCAGATCAGAAGAATCTCCGGGTGCGGCAGCTCACATTGCTAGGGGCCTAAACTCGCTTGGAATGGATGTCGATTTCTTCTCTAGTGTGGGTGACGATGATGAGGGAGAGAGAATTCTTGAGATGCTTTCTGGAGATGGGATTTCCATAAAGGGAATTTCAGTTGTTCCAAATCGCAAGACTCTGACAAAAATTAGATTTTATGGAAGTAGAGAGAGCCTTCTGGATCAAAGTCAGGTCTTACTACAGGCCGACAGGGGGCCACTGGATGAATTGAGTGAGTCGATAAGCGACCGGCTAATTAGTGCCGCCTTGGAGTCTATGTCCAACAGTAGAGCAATTGTGTTGTCAGATTATCACAAGGGCGTGATAACAGAGTCGGGCGCATCGATGTTGATATCCAAGGCCAAGGAATTGGAACTCCCATCCATAGTCGACCCCAAATTAACGGGCCTATCTAGGAGCAAGGGTGCTGATGCTGTGATTTTTGGTATGAGGGGACTAGAACTTCAAAGGAGGAGGCTAATGATGGATAATTTCTCAGATACAGCTTCTGAACTAATTTCAACATATGATTGGGGAGCGATATTGGTTCTGGGAGGAGTAGATGGCATTAACCTCTATCTCCGCGAGGGGGAGGAGCTATCCATTCCATGCCGTGCAAATGCTCCACGTCAGCAGATCGGACTCCACGACGCTGCTGCTACAGCCTTAGCTGCCGCTCTCGGAAATGGCCTTGACATATACGATGCCGCTTCTCTTGCAGCCGCTGCCTGTGAATGTGTTCTCACGGCCGAGTCTAGTCATGAGTTCGTCAACAGGGACACTCTAGGAATCTGGTTAGAAGAGCTATCCTGGAAGCTACAGATTTCTGATAGGTGAGGAACATGAACCCAACGGGTTCAAGACATATCCTATAGGGCCACGGACGTGAATAGGAAGTCCCTGCTTGTGGTCCTAGCAACAGCACTGGCACTCGCTGCAATATCCAATGTGGTGTCAGCTGAGGATGGCGAAGCCTCTTTCCTGGGGTTCGATGATGATAATGGGGTACACATTTCCGAGCATACATCAATCACCGGCTTCCTAGTTTCATCAGCGGAGCCATCTACTGACTCTACATGGTCAGTCCTCGATCAGTCACGGGAGGAGACAACACCTCTTGGTAGCGGTATGATTTCGTTTGGGGAACCCCATGAATATGGAAACTTCATGAAATGGTCATGGGAGGTCACTATAGAACCAGATAATATCGGGGACTGCTCATGCGTTCTGCAGATGACAGTTTCCTATGATAATCAGAGCAGCATTACCTCGAGTCTTGCAATATTTATTGGAAACCCATCTGGAGTAATTTTGCTGTCCGATGCTCCATCAGAGGATTCACGGGCAAGGGGCGAAATTGAATTCTCTGGATGGTCGGATTCCAACGGATCGTCAGCAACACTAGGCTTCTCAGTTAGGCCAGCAGGCTCTCTTACCGAAACATGCCTAGAAAGTCCGGAAGACGACACATTGACCTATCTCCTCACCTCTCCTGCCACTGGCTCATACTCCTCGATGGTCGACGTGTCGGAATTATCCGATGGCTGGTATTCTGCATGGACATCAGCGACATCAGGGACGGAAACTCTGAACCATTGCGTCTCAATTGCGATCGATAACTCTCCCCCTGTTTCGGTGATTTCCGGATCTAGTGAGGCTCAGGAGGGCGATGAAGCGTTACTATTCGACGGCGGATCTTCGGATGACGGATATTGGGGCAAGGGCGACTTACTCCACATTTGGACTGTTTTGGATAAATCGAGACCCGGTTCTGCACCAATCTCCGTCAGCCAAGGAGCAAGCACGTTCTCCATGGAAACGCACACATCGGGAGAGTTCGAGATCACGCTCAGGGTTGTCGATCCTAGCGGACTATACAGCTCAACTTCCAGAACTGTGTCCATTACCAATGTGATCCCATCAGTTAAACTGGTTGTCGATGGGAAATCAGTAGCACATGGTGAGAGCATCAGGCTCTCTTCCGGTTCATCTTGGGAAATAGATGCCTCTGAATCGATGGACAGCTCCAATGATGTCAACGGCCTGAGGTGCGTTTGGAAGATTGACAATAACGCTGTTTACGAGGGCTGTCAGAGGTCACTCTCATGGCCTGAAAATGAATCACAGAAGATTATTCTCACAGTCGAGGTAATCGATGATGATGATGAATACTCATTCATTTCTGTGGAACTAGTACATCCTGACTATTCCGATGACCTCCCTCTTGGGCTCATAGTGTTAGTAGTGTCAGCGGCTTTCCTTGCTTCAGCGATACTTTTCAGGAGGAACTCTTCGTCTGGGGGCGACATACCCAAGTGGCAACCAGATGAACAAAACTGAGATTTACCTTACTACATTTCAAGAACATGAGCCTCAGCGGAGGGTTGAGAACAATGTCAGACTTGCCCTTTGATTTGTCAGAGTACCGTAGTAGGCAGCAGGAATTTTTGTCAATAATGCCCCAGGATTCCCTTGTAATTATTCCAAATAATCCAAAATCAGTCAGATCCAACGACACCCATTATCGATACCGCGCAAATTCCTACATGCTATATTTGTGTGGCTGGGGAGAGCCAGAATCAATATTTACAGCCCAATTTTCAGACAGCAAATGGACAACTTCTCTCTTCGTCAGGCCTAGAGACACCAACTCTGAGATTTGGGAAGGAAGGAGAGTAGGCCCAGAAGGGGCAGTAGAGGGATGGCCGGTCGACGAATCATTTCCCATCGGAGACGTAGAGGAGTATCTTGCCAAAGCTCTTGAATCTGGCCTCAGGCCTTCAATAATCCCAGGATTAAATCCCTCGATCGACAATATTTGTTCACAATGCGAAATGTCAGAAATTCAGGATCCAAGGGAAGTTCTGGATACTATGAGGACGGTTAAGTCAGAATCTGAAATAGAGCTAATGCAGCAAGCTGCCGATATCGCATCTTCGGCCCATGTAAAGGCAATGGAGGGAACATTCCCCTCTGTCGGTGAGTGGCAGATCCAAGCTATTATCGAGGGACACTTCATTGATTCCAAGAGCCAATGGAGCTACCCTTCCATTGTTGGAGGGGGCGATAATGCGACAATCTTGCACTACTCTAGCAACTCAGAAACTGTTGGGGATGGCGACCTGGTTCTAGTTGACGCAGGGTGCGAAGTTCATGGATATGCATCTGACATCACGAGGACATGGCCGGTCAATGGCAAGTTTACAGAAGCCCAGAAGGAGATATACAACCTAGTTCTTGAGGCCGAGTTGGCTGGGATAGATGCATGCAGAGCGGGCTCACCATGGAGGTCCATGCACGAAGCCTCGTCAACCGTTCTAGCCAGGGGGCTAGTCCAATTGGGAATCCTCGATTGCACTGTTTCCGAGGCTCTGGGGCAGAATCTGGACGGGCCCTTCAGAAACTACTTCATGCATGGTACCGGACATTTGTTGGGATTGGATGTTCATGACGTCGGAGGCGGTAGGAAAGGCGACAAAAAGCCCGGCCCGGTACTAAGGCCAGGAATGGTGGTCACTGTTGAGCCAGGTCTCTACTTCGCAAGTTGGAGGGACGATGTAGAAATTCCCGAGAGGTATGCTGGTATCGGAATCAGAATTGAAGACGACGTATTGATTACGGAAGACGGACCTGTCGTGCTATCCTCAAGTTGCCCTAAATCAGTGGATGAGATAGAAGCCATAGTAGGAAAATCAAGGTGATACATTGTCTTGGTCTGCGATTCTTGAAATTCAGGCTTCCAGAAACCCCCCGCGCCTGTCGGTGGAAGAAGCAACCCTGATCTATGAAGAGGCCGACTTGAATGAGCTAATGCATGCTGCACATATTAGGAGAAAACAAATGGTTCCGGGCAATGAGGTGACGTATCTTGTTGACAGAAACATAAACTACACCAATGTTTGCACTATAAATTGCCAGTTTTGCTCATTTTACAGGCCACCTGGACATCCAGAGGTCTACACTCAGACAATCGACGAGATTAGTGAAAGGATTTCCGAGTTGGAGCAACTTGGCGGCTCTAGGATCCTGATGCAGGGAGGCGTCAATCCAGAACTGCCACTTTCATGGTACACAGATTTGCTCGCCGAACTTAGGTCGAGACATCCAACTATCGATTTGGACTGTTTCTCGCCCATTGAAATTGAGGGTATTGCTGACGTTTGCGGACTAAGTACAATGGAGGTGTTACAGAAACTGAAGAAGGCTGGAATGCATGGTCTACCGGGAGGGGGGGCCGAGATGTTAGTAGATGACGTCAGGATGGACATTTCCCCGTTGAAGGGCTCTGCAGAAAACTGGCTTAGAGTCATGGGCGAGGCCCAGCAGCTCGGCCTCACAACGTCAGCCACGAACGTGTTTGGATTTGGAGAATCCCCGGCTAATAGGGTAGAACATATGGACAGGATTAGGGAGATGCAAGACGATGCAACATCCGAGGGAAGGACAGGTTTCACTTCATTCGTCTCATGGCCTGTTCAATTGGAGAACAACGCGTTTGGAAAGAGAAATAGAGGATCCAATAGAGTGGAACTAGGAGCTTCTTCAAGCGAATACCTCAGGCACATAGCAGTCTCACGACTTTTCTTTGACAACATTGGCCATATTCAGGCGTCATGGCCCACCATGGGCCTTGAGATAGCCCAGATTGCATTACTGGGGGGTGCCGATGACGCTGGATCAACAATGATGGAGGAGAACGTCGTTTCAGCATCCGGGACCGATAGGACAGAGGCTACAGAATTTGAACTTCATAGGATAATCTCAATGGCAGGCTTCTCCCCAAGAAAAAGAGACTCTAGATACAATATCATGGAGACTGCTAGACTATTCGAAATCGAAGCTGGGTCGCCACCGCCGGTTCAGATATGACTATCCTTCGACTCTCCCGCTTCTGACGGGCAGGTCATCAATGGATACTTCCGCACTATTCTCTATATTGATGGGCCTGACCCATTTCATCTTCGTTCCTGAGTCTGTAACCCCTTCAACAACAATCTCCCAGTGAACAGCGATCATTGCAGAATATATTGAACCAGGCCATGCATCATTAGGCCCTTCTAGAACTATATTACTCGATGACATATCATTCCATGGTCCGCTACATTGGACTCTCATAGGTTCTAGGAGCAGTACCCGGCCCCTGCTAACAGTCATCGGCAGTGACTCTCCAACGCCCGTGCCGTGTTCGTCAGCTGTCGACACCCTTCTTTCAGGAAGTGCTGTGGACATTCCAGGAGCAGGTTGACCAGTTTCACTAGTATTGGTGGCCTCCAGTAGAGCCCTCCTCTCGGGAACAGCAACACCGACCTGAATTCTACATCTATCCGCCCTGAAACCCTTTGGGGATTGGAAACTCAGGATCTCGATAGAATTTGGACCACGATCCCCAATTTCCATCAGGGGGCTACCAAGTGGTTTGGAGATGTAATTTTCCTGCCTCCTTATGTCCCTGACATTGGCAACTATTCTGACAATTATGGGCAGTATGAAGATAGGGAATGAAACTAGGATCAGAAGTGGGTAGTCAAGAGGCCCTATCCTAATCGGTGTGTAGATTATTTCTGCTATTGGCCCAACTAACTCAATCAATGCAGGCTCTAATGCATGAAGAATCAGAGAAACAGTTAGAATAATCACCGAGGGGAGAATCATCCGTCTAGCCAGAGAGTGTATCGGATCTGGCTCGATGTACCAACCATTTCTGGTTCTCATCAGGAATGGAAGAGTCTCTCTAGTTACCTCTGTATGAATCTCAGGTAGATTCCCATCACCCTGCTTCTCATCCCTCCACTCAACCATCCAGCCATTTTCCGCTCCTAGTTTGAATTCAGACGGAGGCTCGTTTTCAGATATCAATAAGACCTCTACCAATGGGATTTCCTCGGGATTGGTATTGTAGTGCTCGAATGGAGGATACCGCACTCTCTGAACCGATCTATGCATAGCTCAACCCCAAATTAGTGCCTTAGCAGCCTTACCCGCTACCTTGCGGAACTCTGGAACTTCCTTCAATAGCCTTATTCCGAGGGGAATGGGGTTGTCTATCTCCCCAGTTTCATTAATTATTTGTATAACATCTTCCTTACACCAAATAGAGAATATTTCATCGAGCTCTTCATCACTGGATTCGGTGACGAAGGCGTCTCTGAGGGCCTTGGCTTTGCCATGCTTCCTCCTCATCGAATCAAGAATTTTTGAAATTCTGGCCATATTTTCTTCCGAGTGGTTTCCCGTTTCAATAGCCTTTGAGATCTCAGGTACTAGCAGGTCCACCTGTTCAAAGCCCGGCCCGATGCCACCTCCTGTTGTTGGCTTGCAAGAGCCCGCAGCATCACCGAATAGAGCTACTCTCGGACGAACGGTTTTCTTCAGCATGCCACTCGGCACTGGACCTCCAAATTTCCCGACAATTTTACAATTAGCGAATCTCTCCGACCAAATTGAATCATTCATGAGTTTTCTCAATAGGGATTCACATGAGGCCCCCTCGAGGAGATCGGGGCGACTCCACATGCCGACTCGGGTGGTACTGCCTGATGGAATCGCCCAAGCGAAGAAACCCGGTGCAATGCTATTGCCAGTGTACATATCCAGAACACCATCCACTCCCGGATATCCCGTAACCTCAACTTGAAATCCGACCATCATCTCCTTAGGTCTGCCAAATTTGAACTTCTTTCTGACCCAGGAGTGCGCTCCATCACACCCGCAGATAACCTGACAGTTTACTATGGCCTGTTTACCGTTCTTATCAACCCTGATCAAGGCATGTCCATCCTTGATTTCAGCATCTACAGGGGTGCTATCAAGCCAAATATCAGCCCCAGCATCAATAGCGCTCCGAACCACACTCTCGTCAAACTTCTTTCTACAGACGGACCACGTCCTAATCCTATTTGGGTTACCTATCTCTACTGGTTCACCCGATGGGCCATGTATTCTAGCTCCCCAAATCACGCTCAATGCAGTGTTCTCAAGTGACACCTTGCTCATCGCATCGGGATTTACCAATCCAGCGCATTGGAATGGTCGGCCAATTTCACCGTGCTCCTCCATCAGAAGCACTGTGCGCCCCTCCTCTCGTAACTTCAGCGCTAGATAACCGCCGACGGGACCAGCTCCCACTATGGCCACGTCATAGTGGAACTCCATCATGCTCACTACCCCAGCTACTTTCTATTGCCTTTTCCCTGCTTTCTTCGCATACCTTTCAGCTTTGAAATCAGGTCGCTAGCTTCTGACTTCGTCACCTCTTCCTCTGTAGCAAGGTCAGCAATTGCGAGTGTATCTGACATCGATATTCCCAATTGCTCGGACATGTTCCTAATCAATTCCATCTGTGGTTCCGTAGCAGGCATTGAGGAGTTGGAATCCCTCATCTTTCCGATCAACTCACTAGCAGTACCCTCACGGCCACCTGAAAGCTCGCTCAAATCACTGACCCCGACAAGCGACAAGGCATCGGAAACAGACATTCCAGACTTCTCAATTAGTGACATGAGGTAACTCATCTGTTTCTCACTGGCCGGAGGGCCTCCGTTGGTTTTCGACAATTCAGTAAGTGTACCAATTAGTTCGCTGGCCTCTTCTCCACTGAGACTCTCGATTTCCCTGTCCCCCAGAAGGGATTTGACCACATCTTCATCAAGCCCAGTAATCCTACTCTCGATGAATGATTTTTGCTTGGGCGTGGGTGTCCTCCTGCGGTATTCAATTGCCTTGTTATGGGCTTCCTTGAAGTCTCCCGAGAAGTCCTCCCAGATTGAAACTGCGTCAGTAGTTCCCATTTCAATACCATCCAAGCTAGCCTCCATTTTCGATGTGAATGAGGCGGATAGAATTTCCATCCCTCCGGCCTTGGATCCGTAAATAGGAGCCACATCTAACCAGAGTACCCTACCGCTGACCGTTGGAACCAAAGAACCACTGTCATTCTCCACATATCCCCTGTCCTGGATTCTCTGAACGATGCTGACATATGTCGAAGGTCTACCAATCCCAGCAGTTTTCATCTGTTTCACTATAGAACTCTCTGAGAACCTTCGTGGTGGCTTTGTCTCATCAATAGTTAGTAGTGGGTTTTCATCCCCCTCGTCTAGTTTCCACTCGGAACCAACCTGTAAATCGAACTTAGGTTGGCTTCTCCGGGGGTCCGGCAAAAATTCGGAGGAGGCCTCCTCCCATCCCGAATGTACAAGCCAGGACGCTGTTCCGGCCAATTCCTGTTCGATACCATCTACAGATGCCCGCAAGTCTCTCCTTTCCCTAATTGAGTCCGACATCTGACTAGAGGCAAAGCGACTCCAAACTAATCTATACAGCCTCTTGTGGTCGGCCTCAACTCCGTCGACTTCCTCAGACGCTGGGGAAGTAGGCCTAATCGCCTCGTGAGCGTCCTGCACATTCGACGAGCCCTTTTTCGCATCAGCTCCAAGTGAGCCAGGACCTAGGAAGTCTTCTCCATACTTCTCCTTGATCAGTTCCTTGACCGCGTTTCTCGCTGACTCACTCGTCCTTGTTGAGTCAGTCCTGATGTATGTGATATGCCCGGCCTGGTATAGATCGGATGCGATTTTACTTGTTTTCCCCATAGACCACCCGAGTGAAGAACTGGCAGCCTGTAGGAGAGTATCGGTAGTAAAAGGGGCAGGGGGCTTCCTCCTATTCTTCCCATCCCTGATGGAAACTACCCTCAATATTCCTGAATCCGCAATGGCTCTATGAACTGCCTCGGCATGTTCACCATCGAACGTTCTATCGGGGAAATGTTTTCCATCGTCATCAAACCAGGCGCCCTCCTCTTCTTTCTCGTGAAATCTAACTTTGAAATTATATCCATCACTGGTTGCACGAACACTGTGGAATGGTATCGGGACATGTGCTTCTCGCTCCAACTCCCTTTCGACTATGTATCCTAGAGTCGGGGTTTGGACTCTCCCCATCGATTTTAGATTCCAACTCCTCGCGAATTTTGAGCACCTGTATCCTACAAGTCGATCCATGAACCTTCGAACCTTTGCCGCATCTACAAGGTTTGAATCGACATCCTTGTGATTGGCAACGGCCTCTTCAACAGCGAGTTTTGTTATTTCATTGAAGGTCACTCTTCTGACAATTGGGAACTCAGAGAAGATTATGCTGAGCCTCCAAGCAATGAACTCACCTTCTCTGTCAGGGTCAGTAGCAATGTAAACCTCTTCCACGCCCTTACTGTTCGCCTTTCTTATAATCCCAGAAATAATCCCCTCGGCCCTATCAGTCCATTCCCATGGAGGATCAGGCAGTGTAGATCCATCTGATGCCCACATTGCCTTGGATCCCTGCTTACCGCTTTTTCTAGTGGGAAGGTCCTGAACATGTCCATTGCAGGCTTCTACAATCCAGTCCTTTCCAAGGTACTTCTTTACTGTCTTTGCCTTGGTTCCCGACTCCAGTATCATTAGCTTCATGATTTCACAACCTATCCCCAATTCGAATCGAGTACTACGTTTCCATCGGGCCAAGTGAGACCCGTATAAACATGAGTGAGCACAGTTCGTTCCAACGCGCGCGCGTGCATGTGTGTGTGACGCGCGCGCGTAAGGAGACGACTAATTACGAGACCAATCTTGACACATTTTCATCCCATATTTCATCGGATCCGGGACCTCCGCAGCCAAGACAGCCCGGATATCCAGCACGAGCTAGATGCATTGCAACTTCTGAAAGATCATTCCAGAGTTTTCCAATTTCATTCGATTCTGATTTTATCCAACATGTCTCCATTGCAGGCTCATTAATTCCAATCATAAACTCGATCTTACCATCGCAATCATAGAAAATCTCGTCTATGGTTCCAGAATTCACTGTTGGCTCTGTGATTATCGAGGGAATCTCATCTGAAATTCCTAGAATCAATAGTTTAGCAGAATCAAAGCATGAATCTGGCACATATAGAGCCCCACCCGACGTCCTAAGTAGCCTTCTCGCCGCTTCGTACATAGACGGGGGCCAATCGTCCATGTGGGCGCGTGGGGTACGTAACTCTTGAAGGGTATAGCATCGCGGCTCAGTTCATGGGGATTGGATGGAGCATGTTTGCTCGTCCGGTAATTAGCCGCATGGATTCAGAGAGGGCCCATGGACTAGTCATCAAATCCCTTTCGGGTTTCGGACAGTCATCTGTAGGACTTAGGACGCTCAATACACTATACCAGTCACCAGAGCTTCCAACCCATGTGTTTGGTAGGCTTTTCAGACACCCATTAGGTCTTGCAGCAGGAATGGACAAGGGAGCATCGGCACTTTCTGCATGGCCTGCTATGGGCTTCTCCTGGGTAGAGTATGGCGGTATCACGCGGTTCCCTCAGGATGGGAACCCGAAACCTAGGATGTTTCGAGCAGATGCTGAACAAGCGCTAGTAAACAGCATGGGGTTCAATAATCCTGGGGCATCTTCAATCAGGGATCAGCTGATTCAGAGAAGAGCAACGGGTAAGTGGCCAAATGTCCCTGTCGCTGCAAACATTGGAAGGTCGAAGAAGGTGGACAATGAACAGGCCCCCGCCGATTATTCTGCGACGCTCGAAACTCTTTGGGATCATGCTGACATATTCGTACTCAATATTTCATCACCCAATACCCCGGGTCTCAGAGATTTGCACGAAGACACTAGCCTAAGCTCAGTTCTGAAGGCATGCAATTCGGTCAAGGAAATGAAGGGCGGGGGAAAGCCCATGCTTCTCAAACTGTCCCCAGATGCTTCTGATGAGGAATTGCGCTCATCCTCTGAAGAGGCCCTAAGAAACGGAATTGACGGCTTCGTTGCTACCAATACCACACTGAGGAGGCCAGTACCGAAGAATACGAAGTCACGCCACGCCTTTGCTCAGAATGGCGGCGTCTCAGGCAGGCCACTTCAAGAGAGGTCACTAGAGGTCGTCTCTATGCTGTACGAGTCAACTAATGGCAAGGTCCCAATCGTCGGTGTGGGCGGCATAGACTCGCCAGATTCCGCTTGGAACTCACTGACTTCCGGAGCCTCACTGCTGCAGTTGTATTCCGCTTTGGTTTTCAGGGGTCCATCTGTGGTTTCTGACATAGTAAGAGGCCTGAGGGCCCGAGTCAGGGAGAATGGATTCTCTGGAGTAGAAGAGGCCGTCGGCTACAATAACTCCTGAACTAACAATCAGAAATATCATCAAGCATAATCCCGAGGAATCGGCATGACGGGCTCTTCCAGTTTCTCACTGTCCAGGAAGAGGAGGCTTCTAATTGTCGGTTTTTCAATGGCGGTATTGCTTATCCTAATGTTCGTCTCAATAGAGCCCGAGGTACAGCATTCGATCGACGAGGTGATGGATGACCCCAGTGTCTTTGAGGGTCAATTGCACGTCAGGGGTGAAGTTCTGATTGGAAGTCTGGACACAGAAAATTTCAGTTTCTCGATAACAGGTCTTACCCATGTTCTGCACGTCGACTACTCAAGTACTGTGATACCGGACGGATTCGACGAGGGTAATATGATAGCAATAAAGGGCGATTTGCTACATTTAGACGGGCATTGGCAAATGGAAGCACATGAGATCCAGACTGGTTGCCCCTCAAAATACGAGGCTTCCTCGTAGTTACACACATCCCGATTCTTTGAAAGGGGAGCGCTCCCCGGTCATGTTGGGCTAGGGGGGGTGTTGACGTGCTCTGTTATTCACAAATCGTCGATAATGGTGACCTGAAGTCCGAGGGCGGCGTAGACGAGCCGCTGGCGACCCGCCGGTTGACGTCGACGCCTCGTCCCCAAGAGATGCAGGTTGTTGGAATTGGCTCCCGGAGGGGAGTTATGACCATCCTATGCCCGGGAACCAGGTCAGGCGCGGAAGCGAGCAGCCCGACCGGGGATGCTGGATGCCTTGGGATAACGGGGCTGAGGAGATCGGTGACTTATC
>JAYZLP010000050.1:0-2625 GCA_036154155.1 Thermoplasmatota archaeon
ACTCAATCACCAGGACTGAGAGGGTCATCGACCCATGTCCCGATGATGACGAATACAGGAGCAAGGACTTCCAGATCGTGTTCTACGACTTGTGGGCAGACATGCCAACTGGAGGGGTATTCACCCCGGGGTTCGGACTCTTCGTAGCAATCTCTGCAATTCTGGCTTCATCGATGTTCATTGGCAGGAAAGCGACGTGACTACCTAACTCTGGAACCGGATAGGATGTCGCCCTCGGTAGTAAGAACCTTCACGCCTCCTTGACCGTCGTCCGCAGCCAGTATCATGCCCTCTGAGACAACACCCCTAAGCTTCCTAGGTTCCAGATTTGCTACAAATACGACGTTCAGACCCTCTAACTCAGATGGTTCGTAATGTCCCTTCAGTCCCGCACAAACAGTTCTAGTCGTTCCTGAACCCTCGTCAATTGTGATCACGAATAGCTTGTCCGCGTTTGGGTGGTCTTCCACGGAGACGATCCTGCCTGTCCTCATCTCGACCTTCATGAAATCCTCGAAGTCGATGTAATTCCCCCCGTTCTCGGGAGCAGGGGGGGTGTCATTGTCCTTACTGTCGGACAGAGACTCCTCGCTCTCGATAATCTCATCCAGGTCTAATCGAGAGAATAGTGGCTGCGGCGTTTCTGGGTTCCACGATAATGGCTCGATTCCACTCATGGAATCCTCAAGCAGGATTGTGTCGATATCGCTTTCATTCCCTAGCATCGACCATAGCCTCTCGGAAGAGAATGGGATGAATGGCCTCAAACATACCGCCAAGCAGCTGCAAATCCTCCATGAAAGGGCCAATGAAGATAGGGAATTGTTCCTCTCTGGGGATTCTTCCTCATTGATATACTTCCAGGGTGCGGCGTCCTGTAGTATTGAGTTCCCAATCTGTGCGATGCCCATTAGGCTCCTCAACGCCTCTTTGAAGCGCTGCCTCTCCATGGATTCCATGGCGCTGGAAATCTTTTCTTCTATGGCTGCGATTGTTTCAAGGTGTCGCCCATTATCGTCGAATTTAGAAAGCGGGTTGGACCCATTGCTTTGCAATCTATGGGTCAGTGTCATTACCCTGTGGACAAAATTCCCATATGTCCCTATGAGTTCGTTGTTCACCCTATCCACGTACTCGTCCCATCTGAAATCGGTGTCATGGGTCTCAGGCATGTTGATTGACAGGTAATACCTAAGTGCATCAGGATCATATCTCTCCAAGTACGAAGGTAGCCACACGGCATGCCTCCTGCTCTTGCTGAATTGCCCCCCCTGCAACATTAGATACTCGTTTGATGATACGTTTTCCTCGAGAACCAAGTCCCCTGGGCCTGGGGAATGGGTTACCTTGCTGGAATCATCGGCATTCATGCCCATCAGTATTGCAGGCCAGATGATCGTGTGGAATGGGATGTTGTCCTTTCCCATGAAATATATGTGACGGGGGATTTCTCCCTCTTCTGGGACCATCCACCAATTCTTCCATGCGTCAATGCCGTCTGAGTGCCCAGCTGGTTCGGCGTATCTCTCGGCCCATATGCGAGCGCATGTGTAGTAACCCTGGACTGCCTCGAACCAGACGTATATCCTCTTGGAATCCCAATCAGAGCCTTCGAGCGGTATTTCTATCCCCCACTCGATATCCCTAGTTACAGCCCTAGGGCGGAGTCCCATGTCAAGCCAGTTCTTGGTCATGGAACGGACGTTTGCCTTCCATACGCCTTGCCTCTCATTAGAATGCTCCTCCAACGAATCCTGAAAGTCATTTAGCCTCAGGAAATAATGCTCTGTGTCCCTAACTTCAATCTCCGACTCTCCTTCTAACTTGGAGCGAGGTTCGATTAGCTCGTGGGCCTCATAAGTGGCACCGCAAGAGTCGCACTGGTCCCCTCTTGCTCCGTCTTCTTTGCATGATGGGCACTTACCCTCGACGTATCTATCGGGCAGGAACCGGACCTTACCCTCTTTGTTTACTGAGCAATACTGCTGCATTGACTTCCTTTCCAAAAACCCAGAATCAAGCAACTTGGAGAATACCTCTTGGACAAATTCCTTGTGCATGGGGTCGGAAGTTCGATTGTATAGTGCTCCACCGAATTCTACCCCTCTAGGATCAATAGGATTGACCCACGAGCACCCTAGGTCCGCCAACGCCTGTGTGTTTACCTCGTGGTACTTGTTTACCACGTCCTGGGGGCTAATTCCCATTTCTTCGGCGGTAAGTGTGATTGGAGTGCCGTGCTCGTCAGAACCGCTGCACATTAGCACCTTCCTTCCACGGGCGCGCTCGTATCTATACTGGATGTCTGCCGGGAGGCAGTTTCCTGCTACATGACCAAGGTGTAGTGGGCCGTTTGCATAGGGCCAGGCCATGAAAATAGTGACGTATTCCATGTCTTTGCCCCAACGTTCCGCAAAGTTAGATATTTATGTCATGTTCGCCCGGAACGGCATGGAGACAAACCCTGTGGAAAACCAGAATGGACGTTTTTCAACACACGTAAACACTCCTAGAGGCATCAGAATTGGCTGATTACACTATGATGATTGCATACGCCGTGCTGGCGTTAGGAGCATCCTTCCTATGCAGTATTCTCGAGGCAGTTCTTCTCTCAACCTCTCATGG
>JAYZLP010000051.1:0-13517 GCA_036154155.1 Thermoplasmatota archaeon
AAACCACTCACCCGGAAACATAGTTTAGAAGTCAGGCTATTGAACATATGCAATTTCCTTTGGAACCAAGATGGACGTTCGTTCAATCAGTTCGGCTTATTCCTCTTCTAATTGTTCAACGAACCCCCTCTGGGAACGAATAACCGTTTTCTCTGAGTCACTCAACATCAAACTGACCCTCCCCCCAATCCAAACAGGAATGCTTAGGTCCCCGCAAGTCAGAATATGGCCCCCTCGTAAATCCCCCAAACCATCTATTTCAGATGGCGATGGATCATTTCCAAGAAGTACGCTATCTATGTCTTCCTGGATAACTTCCGTGAACCCACACTCCATCTCTCGTACTAGGGCGCCAGCGGCTTTGGCGACAACTCGATCCACCTCCCCTTTCCTGACTCTAGCTGCATCGAGCCCGATATGGATAACTTTCAGGGGCCTCCATCTCCCACCGGGAACAACCGTCCGACCGCCCCTGATTCTCCTATCTGAAGACCAAACATCAGTGACCTCGGGAGTGGACCACAGTATCTTCTTCCCCCTGGACCAAAGGTTGGATGGAACTTTCCCCCAAGCCTCTCTGACGGACTTACTCAACTCCTCGCTAATTGGCTGCGGCGAGCTAGGCAGGTCCTCCTTTGCATCTGAAGGGCTCTGGTGGAATTGGGGGTCGCCCCAAGAGTCATCCATTTCGGGTGATTTCTCAAATATTGCGACGAAGAACCCGCCACCGCCAACCTTGTCGTTCCAAACTCTCATGCAGTTAGTTAGTGACTCAGAAATCCAACCTTCTACGGGAGGAGCCATTGACTCTTCCAACTCCTCCCTGTCGGAAATTGTTCCGTCCTCATTCAGTACAGGCCATGAAGTCATGCCGCCTTCGCCAGGGACCCCTTCAAGGATTTTCGAACTATCCAATAGAGAAACTCCACTACTAACCCTCAGAACTTCCGCTACCACGGCCTCATTCTCTATCGGGTCCAGTGAGCATGTCGAGTAAACTACACGGCCCCCTGGCTTAACCACCCTTAGCGCTCTACCGAGCAAGTCGATTTGGAGCCTCTGAAGAGACCTCCCCCCTGAGGGAGACCACTTGCCCCAGATCTCAGGATTCTTCCTAGTAGTTCCTGAGCCGGAACAGGGAGCATCTACCAATACCCCGTCGAAGCCATCATCTGGCATCCTTGGTATGTGCCTACCATCGTGGTTTACTACTACGGAAGATCTGGAACCATGCCTCTGCACATTCGAGACTAGGGTGTTCACCCTTGAACTAACGACCTCGTTAGCCACCACCATCCCACTTTCCGAAAGATGCTCAGAGATCTGAGTTGTCTTGGAACCAGGAGAGGCACACATGTCTAGGACCATATCTCCCGCTTCGACTCCCAGAGCCAATACCGGAATCATAGACACCGCCTCTTGCCTAGTGATGCGACCTGTCTCGTGAAGCGCAGCTAGAACCCTCCTCACTTGTCCTTCTGCCTTGCCTCTATGGAATGGCAACTCCCAAGCACTCCCTGGCCCATTGAACCACTCTATTTCTTTGGCACTGACTTGCTCTAGCCACTCCTCGACCCAGTCCCTGTCGGGCCTAAGCGGATTCACCCTCACGGTCTCTGGAAGCCTTTCGAATGACCCATCCAGCCAAACGTCAGGATCCTCCCTCCAGCAACTTACTGCACGTAGTAGAGCGCTGTTTGCGGCCAGCTCTTCCCACGTCGCACCCACATCGCCCATGATTCACCGGTCCGTTCACAGTGCATCAAGCACTCGGAGGAGCGGCTTCTTGAATAGACTACGATTTTCCCATTCTCGTACCGATCAGGTTGGTAAATGGTTAAACCTCCAACGAGCCGCTCTGGCTTTGCGGCTGTTGTCGCAGGTGGGATGCAAGTGAGGGTACTCAGGAGAAGGATAGCAGAAAATGCAGGCGAACCTGTCTGTATGGATGCTAGTGGAGCGACGAGAAAATTGGTAGAATTGGTAGAAAGAGCACAGGCGAATGGTAGGGAGCAGGGACCACTCGTTCCCGTGGAAGCGCTAGTCACCATTGAGGGGGATGATTGGATATGGCAGATAGTGGACCACGACGTGCTAGAGATGCTGAGTCACCGACTGGTATTCCAGAATCAAGTGGGAGTTAGAAGGGAGATACTGATGACTGCCGGTCTTGAAACTGCGGTCAGCGCCGCCTCCCGAATCGTCGAATTAGACGGCGGGTGCGTGCTAATTGAGACTCTAGAACCATGATTTCACCCTTAGCGGGCTTGAAATAGTGAGGGCAGGTGCGCGGGCCGATGGCGAAGGAGAAGAAGGGCAGTGGCATTCAGCAAGCAGCTGGATTGATCAGGTACTTCGATGAGGAGTCCGAGGACGCTATCCAGATTTCCAAGACCTCGATTTATGCTGCTTGCATAGTTTTCTCCGTCACCATCTATCTTGCTAACCACGGAGTGCTCTCCTGGATCGGCTCGTTGTTCTAGAGCCTCACTCTTCCTCGGAGAGGTCGACGAAAGGCACATCGTCCTCGAGTAGCTCTTCGGCCCCTACCTCGTCAAAGACTGGAACAGGGCTCTTCGTCAACTTCCCGGGCCTAGAAGCGATGTACTCAGACGACCGAACCTCAGTGCTTGGATCAGCCTCAATTATCGCACTTGCCGCCCTTCCAAGAGCCCTCTCGACCGCAGGAGCGTTCCTGTCGGACAATGCCGATCTAGCCTCGTCCAGTGCCTGTGACGCGGAGTCTAGGATACCGCCAATCCCCTCCTCTTTGCCCCTGAGTGACTTCACAGCCTCCTCTAGCTCCATTATCTCCTCGTTCATGTCTTCCTTCGCTCTTCTTTCTAGATCCAACCACGAGGAGCCATGCTCTCCGATGAGCCCACCCGTGGACTTCTCGAACTTCCTGACTCTGACCGCCTCCCAAGGGTTCCTGCCCAGGGATGAGATGATGTCATGCACACACCTAGCCCTGAGCTCAAGCGGCCCAGTAAGCTCAATCCTGTTTAGGAAGCACCTAGCAAAGAGGCCGAATCCCCAGTAAGAGTCGCTGACAATCGTGATGCCCAACTCTCCGGCTGTCGAGGTCAGCTCCCATCGCTGCTCGTCATAGCCGGGCTCAACTGAGAACTGTGGAGGGTCATGAGGGCCCAAGGATCGAAGGGAAGCTTTGGCGACGTCCCCGAGGTAGACCTCCCTCCCTTCCCCTGGCCAATTCGCCTGTCGCAGGTATCCCTCCTCATCTATCTTCATCCTCGGATCGCCATTCATTACTTGCGCATACAGAACACTTCGAACCGGATCCATGCCAATCGGCCCATCACCCGCCACGTGCCACTGTTGCAGCCACTCTGATTGAACGTTGCGCGTACTAGTAACCGCTAAGTCCCTCCTAGCCTAACACGTTTCATGCCTCGAAGGAAGTATGGCCGTCTTCAGAAGGTGGTGGACCATCCCCCTCGAGACAACTGCAGCAGATGCAGATCAGGGAAGCACTGCCCTATACCCGGGCACTCTGGAAACGAGTCCGGTGCCAGTAGGGAGTGGAAGGGGCCTGAAACAGTGGATAAGAGGTCGAACAAGAAGAATCCAGCAGGCAAGTAGTCACTCCACTTGCTGGATAACTTCCTGGCTCGGTAGCTCGGTCTCGATTGAATCGCCACTCATCTCCTCTAGCAACTCAGTAAGCGGCGGGCTATTCTGAGCGCGATGGTAAATCTCCCTCAGAGTCTGGTCACCTATCTCGAGGTACACCCTTGTTGTCGCTATGCTGGAGTGGCCAAGAAGACGTTGGATGGTCACTAAGTCAGCGCCACGTTCCAGGAGGCCTGTAGCGAATGTGTGGCGAAGGGTGTGGGGACTGAGCCTAGATTTTGGAATATCAGAAGCCTCTGCAAGCTTGTCAATCAGTTTCTGGACCGATCTCGGATTCATCCTCCTCCCTCGGCTTGATAGCAACAACGCCCTTTCCTCCCGGCCCTCCGAGCTCAGCTTGTTCCTGGATCTCCTTATTGGCATCCACGCCTCCACAGCTCTTACCGTGGCATCGGTGAAAAGTACGGTTCTATCTTTCTCCCCCTTTCCTCCTATCACAAGAGCGGAGAGGTCCTCCAGATCCAGATCCTCTATGTCCAGGCCACAAAGCTCCGACACCCTGAGCCCAGTGTCCAGAAGTATTGTCACTACCGGTGAGGACAACGGGTCTTCTGAGTTCCCTGCCGCCTTTCTGAGCCTACTGAGTTCAGATCGCCCAAGTGTCCTAGGCAACGTCTTCCTTCGGGTAGGCCTCTGTATCCAATCAGGAACAGTGTGCCCAAACCAGCCCAGAAGGTGTGAAATCGCCGCTATCCTAGCATTCAGGGAGGAGGGCCTCAGCTCGCCCAGGCCATTCATCCACGCATCCATCCTCCCTCCATTCGGATTGGCAATAGCGTGGAAGTCCTCCACGTTGATTGATTGCATCTCGTCCCAGCTCCTTTCCTCTTCCCCCGGCAGGCAGGTAGTGCTGAACGTCTTGGCTGCAACCGTGTAAGCCCTGATCGTGTGAACGCTCTTTTTCTCCGTTCTCAGTTGCTGAATCCAGCACTCATACCACGGCAGACTAGACAGTCTCTGGAGTCTAGAGGGAAGGCGGCTAAGGTACGAGTCATCCTGTGCTAGTTGTTCGGCTCTTCCAATAACGCCGGGCCAGGTATTGGTCCTCTGGCCATTCAACTCTCTTTCTACCATGTTCCTCGCCTTTCATCCTCCAGAGGAGGTGCATCCCTGTCCCTAAGGACGAGCCCAAGTCAACCACCGAGGTATTGAATGCTTCTCTCCCCGACCATTCTAGGCGGCTCGTTTGTTGGTCGATTGAAAAACGCCAGATTCCTAGTAGGCCTCTGATGTTCCCCCGTCGCCCGCTTCCTCTTCGACCGCCGATTCGGGGGAATTTTCCTGAGTCGCCCTTCTCTCTCTCACCTGATTCAGATGCTGGACAATCTTGCTTGCCACATTGACACCCGAGGCCGCTTCTATCCCCTCCAGCCCGGGGCTGGAGTTGACTTCGAGAACCAGGGCCCCTCCAGAAGACTCTAGGAGATCCACTCCGGCGATATCAAGCCCCATCGTTTCCGCGGCCCTGCAAGCGATTTCGGAATGCTTGTCTGGAATCTCGAGCTTCTCGACCTTGGCCCCGAGGTGGAAATTTGAGCGGAACTCGCTTCCTCTCGCCTTCCTCCTCATGGCAGCGACAACTTTCCCGCCGACCACGAACGCCCTCACATCCTGTCCATGGGACTCCTTGATGTACTCCTGAACGAGCGGACGCATGTTTCTCTCCAGCATCTGGTAAACCAACTGTCTAGCTTGCTGCTCCGTATGCGCTAGGAAGACGCCAGAACCGTGGGTTCCCTCTGTCACCTTGACTACACAAGGAGTCCCACCGACTCTGGAGATTGCCCTCCTGGTGTCCTGCCATGTACCTACGTGAGCTGTTATTGGGACCGGAATCCCCCTTTCACTCATCATCTGGCACGCCAGCAGTTTGTCCCTGCTGCTTCTGATTCCATCGCCCTCGTTCAGGACAATGACCCCCATTCTCTCGAACGCCTGGACTATTGGGACCCCCCTCTCGGTGATGGAGTTGCCAATCCTGGGAATTACAGCATCACAATCTACAGGCCATCCCTTGTTGAACACCCTCACTCCGTCGTCGTCGACCACCGTGGTCAGCTTCAGCGGATCGAGTATCTGAACCGACCATCCAGCAGCCTCAGCTTCCTCGAACATTCTCTTGGTGCTGTACAGCTCGGGGCCCCTTGACAGTATCACTAGTCGGGGCTCCATGACCCCCGCCGACCACAAACCCTTCTTGAGCCTGTTGCTCTGTGGAATCCTCAATCAGGGCCGCTAGAGCCCTTTAGAGCGTTCAGAAAGGCGAAGGGGTTGAAAGCCTCCTTATTCGGCTAGTAAGTGAGTCAGATGCCAGAATGGGAGGTGCCAAGCCCCGAGGAACTATCCTCGATGAAGGTCGACGATCTCCGGGAGAGGTGCAGGGAACTCGGATTAACCGTCTCCGGAAAGAAGCAGGATCTGATTGACAGGCTCTTGGATTCTGGCAATACCGGTGAATCAGAAGAACAGACTGTAATCGATGCCCAAGAGGCGACCCAGGAGGCCGATGTCAGCGATGCAGTAGACAAACTACTGGCCCGTTTCGAGGGAGGGGCTGACCCCGAGCCGGAGCAGGACGCCATCGAGGCCGAGGTCATGGAGGCCGAGGTAGTCGCCGAAGATGAGGAAGAGGAGGCAGTTGAGGAGGAGCCCACACCAGAGCCAGAACCTGAGCCTGATCCGTGGTGGGACTCCGCCCTGGTTGATGATGAGGAACAAGAAACAACGGAGCCAGTAGATCAGGCATCGATGACAATTGTTCTGCCATCTTTCGATGTCTTCTTCGAGAACTGGAAGCCGATATCGGCAGTCCTAGCGGCAGTAATGCTTGCCGGCGTAGGGGCGTTCTACTTCTTCAGCGCGGACCCGTCATTCCAAGCTAGGCAGCTAAAGTACGGGGACGAGATGTCCTTCCAGATCAGTGAGGGGGAAATCAGCATAGAGGGGGACGAGATGATTTCCCTTCTCAGGGACGCAGCCTCGCCGAGTGCCCTCGATGAGATATGTGACGAATTGGCGATCACCATAGATCACGGGGATGGCGACATAGCGGTTAGGGAAGGAACCCTCAGTGACATTCAGCACGCTTCTGACTTAGATTTCGTGGGTGCCGTAAACTCCCCTGACGCATATGGTCGAGATTTCCTGACAGCCGAGCAGTCAATCGATTATGACCTCAACATGGATCTCACATTCAGGACCGTGACCTCAAGCGGCGAATGTGGCGGCAAGCTAAGCTCTCCAGATAACACCGCTGACATATCACTCAAGAGGTGGGTGGAGATAACCGGGAAGGAGGCAATCCGCTCGGATCTGTTGGTAGACTTCACAGACAACAACGGCGACTCCTCCAATGTCCAGGCCATAATCTACGACCTAGAGGAGCTATCAGGGCTGAATGGAATATCACCCCTGATGCTACCACTGACCCCTATCGAGCTGCATGATGTATTCGGCGACTCCGTCCTGACGGAAGGTAGTAGCTGGAATGACGACCCACAATGGAACTCGGACTGGAGGTGGACCGTTGGATCCGAGACGAAGTCGTCCTATGGCAACGTTTACCCGATTACAATGTGGAATCAGGACGTCAATGACTGCTTGGGCCACGCCACTATGGAGCTCAAAGTCAAGAGCAGCAGCCCATGGCCAGTAGAGCAGACGATTGACATCCTAATCGACAAGAGCCTCGAGACTAGCAACTGTGGATTCATCGCAGGAACTCTTTCTTCGATGTCGCTGCCCGAGGGGACTATCAAGATCAAGATGAAGATTTCAGAGCAGTCCAGCAATAGTGGCTCCAAGGATGTTGAGTGGTATTCCATCTACGAAAGCAGGCCGGGCCCTGGGGAGGACAAGCCAAGCAGCTCATCACAGAGGCAATGGGTTTCCTCGATGCCAGACGAGTCCGTGAGCAGAAACTTCGACCTGGAGGAAGCCATAGAGTGCACCCGGGTGAACCACTCAACTTCCGAGCTGGCAATTGCTCTGGACAGCACCGGATACATCTGGCAGGCATATTGGTCACAGCCAACCAGATCCCCCCAGTGGAACATGTCCTGGGTCAATGAGGACGATAGATCGGGGTGGGCCGTCGTCAGGGAGATAGGATCTGGATGTGACATTATTGACTATGGAACTCATCCATCAGGAACCTTCAGTTGGAACAGAGAGGCAGTCCCAGACACGCATACAATGTCCTTGTTGGAGCAGAGGCTTCTGGACGACCTGAGGTATGCGGAGTTGAATCCTTACCTGGAGGGGTCCCAGGGGTCCTGGCTTGTCGATGTGCAGATAGGATATCTCCTGACCTCTCCGGAAGAAGGCCTTCTTTCCGGCCTCCCAGATATTTTCGCTGATGGTAAAGTCACCATCCTCATCGACAGGAACTGGGGAAGCCCAGAAGATGGGGGGAGGGAACACACCCTCAGACTAGCCATGGACGCAGAAACCGGAAGGATGGCGGGCTGGGTCCACACCAACGGCCCATCCGCAGAGTGACGCTTCTGGCATTATTGCCGCTCCATCTATCGGCACGTTGAACACCCTTCCGAGCGCCGAAGGCGCTCGTATGAACGCGGACGAAGAGGGAGGCAGCCTCCCCGAGGTCGAGAAGGCCCCCCTCGTTGTCGATGTCGAGTTTGTCGAGACAGAGGAGTCGCAGGACGCCCCGCTCCTCAACGCAGCGGAGCAGGTAAGCACGACGAGGGCAAGTGGCCCAATGGAACTCCCCCTGTCTCTTCCAACCCCTTCCGGAAGGGCGAGGGTCGTCACCGTGATCAACCAGAAGGGGGGAGTGGGCAAGACGACGTCAGTGATCAACGTGGCAGCCCAGATGGGCCTCAGGGGCCACAGGGTTCTGGTAGTGGATGCCGACTCTCAGGGGAACTGCGCTACGGGACTCGGAGTGGACAAGAGCAAGGTCAGAGCCACCACCAGGGACCTCATCCTGAATCCCGAGACCGCTGTCAATGCGAGACACGCAACCGCTGTGGAGAACGTGCACATGATCGTGGGGGACAGGACCCTCGTCGGCCTAGAGCAAGAGATGCTCAGGCAGCTCGGCAGAGAGAGGAGGATGACCGAGGCTCTCGCCCCACTGCTGCCCCATTACGATCTGATAATGATCGACACGCCCCCCTCTCTGGGCCTGGTCACAATAAACGCCCTTGTCGCCAGCGACGGAATAGTAATCCCAGTCCAGACCGAGTACTTCGCTCTCGAGGGGCTGGCCCTCCTCTCGGGAACAATCAGGGAGGTCAGGGCCTTCCTCAACCCTGAGCTCGGGGTTGATGGCGTCCTAATGACCATGCACGCACCGACAAAACTCAACCAGCAGGTCGCCACAGAGCTCAGGGAGTCATTCCCGGAGCTGGTGATCGAGCCTGCAATACGCCGCAACATACGCCTTGCCGAGGCACCAAGCCATGGAATACCCATTCACCTCCACAAACCAACCAGCGCAGGCGGCCAGGACTACCAAGACATCACATCCGTACTAGAGAGACGTTGGAGACTGGGCTAGATGGGAGAGCTGGCCTCCAGAGGGACAGGGCACGTCGCTCCAAACGACTCCCCGAGGATCGCCGTCCTCTGGATGATTTTCGGGAGCGTTTCTTTCGGTACGATGAATGCCCTGGTCAAGTGGGTCTCGGTCGAGGCCGACGTATGGATGGTCATCCTGATCCGCTCTGCCGTCATAGCCTTCGCAGTGGCCGGATACGCCGCAGCAAGGGGCCTGAGCCTCAGGGCGAATGACCCTCGGACGATGTTCCTGAGGTGTGCCGTGGGGCTTTTCGCGATGATCCTCTACTTCACCGCACTCTCGAGGATACCCATAGGTCAGGCAGTCACCCTGCAGTACACCGCCCCGCTCTTCGTCGCTCTGCTCTCAGGCACCGTGATCAGGGAGAAGGTGTCCCCCTCTGTAGCGGGACTGGTGGTGTTCGCATTCGTGGGAATCGTCCTAATCGTGTCACCCGACCTAAGATCGGTAGAGCCAGACGCGCTCCTGGCACTCGGCTCTGGCCTGTTCGCTGCACTCGCATACATCTACGTCAGGGAACTCAGGAAGACCGACTCCGCATCGAGCGTGGTCTTCTGGTTCGCAGCCTTCTCCGTGGCAGGAAGCCTATTCCAAGCCGCTCCTGACATCCCAGACCTATCTCTGGAGGCCGCTGCAGCACTTGTCGGAATAGGGGTGGGCGCTGGCTGCGGACAGGTGGGCATAACCATGGCTTATCACCAGGCGAATGCCGCTTGGGTGAGCGCCTTCTCGTACCTCACGGTCATAGTGGCAACCTTCTACGGCTGGCTGATATTCGGGGAGACCCTTGGAGCCTCCGACTGGATCGGCGGAATCCTCATCGTGGGGTCAGGGATAGTCCTCATATTCGTCTCGCCGAGCTCTGACGAGGAGGAGTAGGTCACTCCCTCCAGACCAGCACGTCCTCTACGGCCTTCCTCTGTATGTCTGGAACCATGGCATCCTCGGCTGGGAAGCCCACCGGGAGGAGCAACATCGCGTGCTCGTGCTCCGGCCGCCCCAGTATGTCCCTCAGGAAGCCCATGGGCGAGGGCGTGTGAGTGAGGGTGACCAGACCCATGTTGTGTATCGCGGCAACGAAGAGGCCGGCGGCTATACCGCACGACTCCTGGGAGTAGTACGTGGGAGCCATCTCACCCGAGGGGCGCTCCCTCTGAGAGTGTCTGAATAGGACCACTACCCATGGGGCCTCTGTTATGTGCTCCTTGACGTGATCAGTCCCAAGGGGGTCTAGCACCTCCTTCCATGCATCCGGTATCCTGTCCTCGTAGAAGCGCCTCTCCTCATCCTCTGCGGCCTCCCTTATCTTCGACTTGAGGGCCTGATCGGATATCGCCACGAAGGTCCAGGGCTGGAGATGGGCTCCCGATGGAGCGGTGCTAGCAGTCCTCACTGCAGCCTCGATAAGCTCCCTGGGGACTGCCCTGTCGGAGAAATGGCGTGTCGTCCGCCTCCCATCCATCAGTTCGTAGAACGCCTCCGCGCTCTCATGCATCTTCTCGATTGGGAGCTCTCGGAAAACAAGCCGGACGAACCCCTGCTCCCCCTCGCTCATGGTACCGCTCAGTCGCGTCTGCCCATCAAGCCTGCCGTCGAAATTGCGAGAAGTGAGGCAGCGGCACCGAATCCGGGCAGCAGTCCCAACAGACTTCCACTTCCTTCCTCGGAGCTGCTCTCATCGATGCACTCCTGGTCCGAACCCCCCCAGGCCCCGTTGTCGTACCAGCAGTCGGACCACACCTTCCATCCGAACCCCGTGTCTGGGACGCTGGTCTTGTTGCCGTCCTCCCAGTTCATCTCGATTCTCCAATTCACGTACGTGACGGTGTCATCTGGGACAATCGTCCCCTCCCAAGACATTCCCTCGTCATCAAGATCCATGGAATGGGTCTCTGGAGCGTAGCAGATACCGGAGTTGATGCAGATTTGAGTGATCCAACTAACGGTGGTACCGTTCCCCTTGGCTTCATCGCTCAGTACAACGCTCAGCCCGAAATCCTCCCCTGCAGATGCCTCACTGGGGTAAACGATATCCTGGATGTCAGTGCCCTCGAGGGAGGTCTCCTCATTGACACCGCTCTCTCCTGCGCAGGTGATCGGGACGGCCAAAATGAGGCATACGAGCAGAGGGACGACCACGCGCATGCAGGCTCGTACGCACCACTACTCATGAAGGGTGAGGCATCATGCCTCTATCTCCCACAATTCGTCGCCTATCCAGTGAATGGTCGATATCGCCTTCCCCTTCGTCATCTCCATCATCTCATTCCCATCGACAAGAGCCACGCCTATCGCAAGCGGTGTGCCCCTGTCCTGGTCCCTGACCCAGACGAATCCACCTGCATCCACGGAGGGGTCGGCGATGTGCACGCCTGCACCCATGCAGTCCGCACCGTTGAGGAGGAATGGGGTGGCACCGTCGTCAACAGCAGCCCAGCACCTGTCTGGCTTCCAGTGAAGTATTCCTCTGATTGTTGGAACCCACTTGTGTGAGTCACCAATCTCCACCTTGATCCCGACCACCGTTCGATCCAGCAGCAGTATGTCCCTGCCCTCGAAGTGAGCCAGTTCGATGAAGCCATCAGACAGGTCGATATCCATGCCCAACACGTCCCCGAGCTGCCTCTCGACCTCCCTGACATGCTTGTGCCTGACCGGCTTCCTCTTGCGCATGCGGGGCTCGCCCATGTGCCAGCGTGCCAGAGACTACGACAAGAACGTAGTGCTGCTCGCCGGGAAAGAGCCCCCAATGTGCTCCAATCCATTGAAATAAGGGTGGTCGGTCGGCGGGACGCATGGCGAAGTGGCACGGCATCTCCCGTCGCAAGGCATCGGGCGGACGCCTGAAGAGGCCAAACCGCTATCGCGGAAAGCGCAGGACGGAGATTTCCAGCGAGGCCCAGTTCGCGTACGTATCGAGCGAGGACCAGAGGAAGAACTACCGAAAGAGGGGCAACTCTCAGACGGTCAGGGTCCTAGGCGCTAACCGAATCAACGTCAACGACCCCAAGAGCGGCAAGTCAACAAGCACCACCATCAAGAGCGTCGTTGAGAACGGGGCAGACCCCAACTTCGTCCGACGCAACATAGTCACCAAGGGCGCCGTGGTTGACACCGATCTCGGAAACGTACGCGTCACAAGCCGTCCGGGCATGCACGGAGTCGTCTCCGGCGTGCTCCTAGAGGACTGAGGGCACGAAGCCCTCAAGTCACCCCGCATGTGAGACACTGGTGATAGCATGGCCGGCGACCCCAGCAAGATGACCCTCTGGACCGGATACTTCGACTCCAAGCTGACTAGGTCATCCGGGCGCAGGGTCTCCAAGGAGGCTAGCATCCCTCAGCCATCGCTCGACGCCCTGGCATGGGCCGCGAGCAAGGTCGGTATCAGGAAGATGAAGAAGCAGCCCGAGGCGAGCCACCCTTCCAGGCCCCACACGGTCGAGGGCAGGCTGGTCCTGTCCACGGCCGACGCCATGGAGGCGACGGGGGCTGACAGCAAGGAGGGAGTCATGCGAGCGATAGGTCTCAGGATGCGCTCCGAGATGAAGCAGTCCAAGGAGGAGGGCCGAAGCGACTCATCCGCCGGACCAGCCAAGGGGGATCGCAGGAAGAGGGCCCAGAGGAAGTCGTTCAAGAAGCAGGGCGGACAGAGGAAGAAGAAGTTCGGGCGGAAGTGATCGGCTGTTTTCCATCGAGATCGCAGTTCCCGACGTCGAAACGTACCTGCGTCTACGAGAGAAGGCAGGAATGAGGCCGAGAACAACTAGCGGCGCTACTAAGGGCCTAGGATCAGAGCTTTTCTCGGTCTTACTAAGGCACGATGATTCAGATGAGATCGTAGGAATGGGAAGGGTTGTTGGAGACGGAGGAACGGTCTTCCACATCTGTGACATGGCAGTTGATCAGCATTGGCAAGGTAATGGAGGGGGCACGATGATAATGGATTCACTGATGGAATACATCACTCGAGAAGCATCCAATAAGTCCTACATCAACCTCATGGCAGATGTCGATGGATTCTATGAGAGGTGGGGCTTCAAGCCAACCATCCCCAACTCCCGAGGCATGTTCCTAAGACTATCGGATTAACCATCCACCTCAACGGTGCGCCCTGAAAGGGCGCTGTCAAATTAATTTGCCTGATTGTACACAATCGCCAGGCTATGATGCACGTTAATCCGATCCTGACCATCCTCTATGGTCAGGTATATCTCATGAGTTGAGACCGGCCCGAAGTGAACCGTCTTCCAGACGAAACTGTCACCGTTCCCGATATTCTCGCCCGCTGTCTGACAGACCCCCTCGTCATTGACGA
>JAYZLP010000052.1:0-3615 GCA_036154155.1 Thermoplasmatota archaeon
TCGCATTACTCCTCGCTTTGCTGCTCCTAAGGCTAAGAATCACAAAGAATCGAGAAACGACGGCAACGGATTAGAACCCCTACCGGCCCCAGAGTTCGATGGCACGCGGAGTCAGGGCCCAACCTCCGATCGAGGACGAGAAACTCAGCATAGGTCGCCCGAAGGAGGTTGCCGCTGGTTTTACCGGCGTTCAGAAGTCATTCGCCATCAGCCTAAGCGAGGCCGGCCTGTCACGCACCATCAAGACAATGAGGACCGTCAACAGATTCGACGGATACGACTGCCCCGGGTGTGCATGGCCGGACCCAGACGACCACCGGAGCGGGTTCGAGTTCTGTGAGAACGGTGCCAAGGCATTCGCAACCGAGGCCACCAAGAAGAGGGCCACTCCGGGGCTGATAGGCAGCAGGACCGTGGGCCAACTCTCAGAGATGAGCGACATGGACTTGGACAAGCTCGGAAGAATAACCCATCCCATGATTCTCAGGGAGCATTCTGATAGGTACGAGGAGATCGGCTGGGATGACGCCTTCTCCATTATCTCAGATGCCACGCGAGACCTCGCTGATCCCCGAGAAGCTGTACTCTACACCAGTGGCAGGACATCCAACGAAGCAGCCTTCCTATGGGGGACGCTCGCCCGTCAGATAGGGTCGAACAACCTCCCCGACTGCAGTAACATGTGTCACGAGTCAAGCGGCTACGCTCTAGTCAGGTCGATAGGGATCGGGAAGGGCACTGTGAGGCTGTCATGCTTCGACGAGGCGGACCTGATCATGGTGATTGGACAGAATCCAGGCACAAATCACCCGAGAATGCTCACAGCTCTGTCCAACTGCAAGAAGAATGGGGGGTCGGTAATCAGCATCAACCCACTCGAAGAGACTGCGATGAGGAGGTTCAAGCACCCTCAGAACCCATTGCATATGCTTGGCACAGGTACTCAGATCGCAGACGAGCACCTCCCTGTCAGGATCGGCGGTGATGCCGCATTGCTTCAGGGGTTCGCGAAGGTGATGCTAGATGAGGGAGGCGTAGATCGCAGTTTCATTGATGAGCACACATCCGGCTTCGAGCAGTGGAAGGAGCACATCGAAAACGCCGATTGGGGCCAGATAGTATCCCAGTCGGGGATAAGCAAGGAGAGGATTCTGGAGATCGGTAGTGCGGTATCCAAGTCCAAGAGGATGATAGTTTGCTGGGCCATGGGGCTGACACAGCAAAAGAACAGCGTCGGAGTCATCCAGGAGATAGCCAACCTCCTTCTCGCAGGAGGGCACTTCGGTAAGCCGGGTGCAGGGGCCTGCCCAGTGAGAGGGCACTCCAACGTACAGGGCGACA
Organism: Thermoplasmatota archaeon; assembly: GCA_036154155.1. Classification (GTDB taxonomy): domain Archaea; phylum Thermoplasmatota; class Poseidoniia; order Poseidoniales; family Thalassarchaeaceae; genus MGIIb-O5. Next base: position 1,342 of record JAYZLP010000052.1, read on the forward strand.
GGACGGTTGGCATCAACCATCACCCGAGCGACGAATTCCTGTCTGCCTGCGAGGACGCAACCGGAATCGAGATGCCCAGGGAGAGGGGCTATGACGCCGTGGAGTTCATCCAAGCCGCACTCGATGACAGGGTCAGGCTGTACATGTCCATGGGCGGGAACCTGGTCTCTGCCATGTCAGACACCGAGAGGGTCGCCGAGGCGATAGGGAAAATCGACCTTACCGTGCAGATTTCCACCAAGATGAACAGGTCCCACCTGGTCACAGGGAAGACCGCCTTGATACTCCCCTGTCTCGGTAGGACTGAGAAGGACCCGGGCGGCTTCGTCACGGTCGAGAACTCGATGGGGCTCGTACACTCAAGCACCGGGTCCCTGGAGCCCGCATCGCCCATGCTCCTTTCGGAGCCAGAGATCGTCCGGAGGATAGGTTCGGCATGCTTCCCCAGCGGACCCTTCGAGTGGCAGTCACTCTCCGATCACGACTCGGTAAGGGAACTCATTTCGAGATGCGTCCCCGGGTTCGAGGACTACAACAGCAGGTCGAGGGAGAGGGGCGGCTTCTACCTCCCTAACGGGCCGAGGGACGGGCCCGTGTGGGCAACCGCCTCCGGAAAGGCGCACTTCTTCTGCCACGACCTCCCAGAGAGGGAGCTCGACGAGGGCAGGTTCGTACTGATGACGGTAAGGAGTCACGACCAGTACAACACAACCATCTACGGGATGGACGACAGGTACAGGGGAATCTACAACGCCAGGAGGATCGTGATGATGAATCCCGAAGATATGGCGGAACTCAATATCGTAAAGGGGCAGGAGGTTGACATTACTAGCCACTGGGGAGATAGGGAGATACACTCCGAAAGATGGAAAGCCATCCCTTACGAAATCCCCAAGGGGAACCTCTGTTCATACTTCCCCGAGGCAAATGTCCTAGTCCCACTGGAGAGTACCGCCGAAGGCAGCAACACGCCCACCTCAAAGTGGATAGAAGTGTCTTTATCAACTAGAAAGGCCAAGTTCTGGAACTCTTCTTCTTCAAGTCTCAATTGATTTCAAGCGCCTGGTGCATCGAGGTCTCCTCATCACCCAAGGCGGTCTAGTTCCGTAGAATGAAAGATAACCCCTACCTACCATCGCTCCCCATGAATCTGGACAACACCGACCTAGCCGCAGCCGTATCTGGAATGGGTAATGGCCCCACCGAGGAGCAATGGAACATGACACTGAACGAGCAACTGACGAGCCTGGAGGGGAGGATAAACCGACTCCGTTACCTAACAAACAACATACTACTCTTCATAGTAGCCGCAATCTATGGGATTATTGCTGCCATTCTACTTGGGCTTATTTGGACTGTCACCGGCCTTCCTGAATTCATCTTCGAATTCTTAGCTGGTATTGTATTGATGCCGGTTTTGTATGTGACTTATGCGATTACAGTGAAGAGGCTACAGGACATGAACTGGGGCGATGGATGGACCACATATCTACAGATTTTTACAGCCATTGTAGCCCTTTGGCTCCTTACCCCTGTTGGGTCGAGTGTCGAATACGCTCTTGATTGGATCACCACTATCATGGGCATTCCCTTTGTCGTGTGCCTTTTCGCACCGGGGGAAAAGGGCCCCAACAGGTTCGGCCCAGACCCGCTCGGTCATAACCCTCAGTTCCAGCAGTAAACGGACCTATCTCAGGACCCTAGTGGCTGGAGGGCTTCCTGCCCCCCCATGTACGGCCTTAGCACGTCCGGGACGGATACCCTGCCATCCTCGAGTTGATTCTGCTCCAGTATGGCCACCAGCGCCCTGCTGGTTGCGACAGCTGTGGAATTGAGCGTGTGAACCGCCTCATTGCCCTCTGTTGTCCTGTACCTCATCCTGAGCCTGTTCGCCTGGTAGTCGGTGCAGTTCGAGCAGGAGACGACCTCCTTGTACGCATTCGCACCCGGCAGCCAGGCCTCTAGGTCATACTTCCTCGCAGCCACGGTGCCCATGTCTCCCGTGCAGATGTTTACCACCCTGTAGTGCAGCCCGAGGCTGTCCCACATGTCGACAGCGTTCGTCAGTAGGTCCTCGTGGTGCTCCCAGGAGTCCTCCGGGTCGCAGATGACTATCTGCTCGACCTTGGTGAACTGGTGTACCCTCCAGATGCCCCTGTCCGAGAGCCCGTGCGCACCGACCTCCCTCCTGAAGCACGGCGACACCCCTACCATCTTGATGGGGAGCTCGGAGGGCTCGATTACCTCGTCCATCCTCATCGCGGTCAGCGGGTG
>JAYZLP010000053.1:0-3857 GCA_036154155.1 Thermoplasmatota archaeon
CTCGAAAATCCAGAATCTGATGATAGCGTAATGGTTTGCGAAAACTGTACTTGAACTGTATCTTCTCATCGACCTAATTCTTCGTCCACGATTCGAATTGCCAACTCTGTGGGCCTAGCTCTTGGTAACAGGCCCAAGGACGCTACTCCCACTCATGTAGGGCCTTAGGGCCTCCGGAACAGACACGGTGCCGTCAACTAACTGATTCTGCTCCATGATAGCCACCAGCGCTCGGCTGGTGGCGATCGCGGTGGAGTTCAGGGTATGCACAGCTGAGTTGCCATCCGAGGTTCTGTACCTCATCCTGAGCCTGTTCGCCTGGTAGTCGGTGCAGTTCGAGCAGGAAACGACCTCCTTGTACGCACCAGCTCCTGGGAGCCAAGCCTCCAGGTCGTACTTCTTCGCAGCAACCGTCCCCATGTCGCCTGTGCAGATGTTGACAACCCTGTAATGCAGCCCTAGGCTGTCCCATAGGCCCACCGCGTTATCCAGCAGCTCCTCGTGATGCGACCAGGAGTCATCCGGGTGACATATCACTATCTGCTCAACCTTGGTGAATTGGTGGACCCTCCAGATCCCCCTGTCAGACAGCCCATGAGCGCCCACCTCGCGCCTGAAGCACTGCGAAACCCCGACCATCTTTATCGGGAGCTCAGAGGGCTCGATTATCTCGTCCATCCTCATCGCTGTCAGCGGATGCTCGCTAGTCGCGATCAAGTAGTACTTGTCCGGCTCTATGCCGTACATCACCGTCTCGAAGTCAGATAGGTCGGTGACTCCCTCGTAGGCTGCCCTGTTCATCATCAAAGGCGGCTGAACCAACGTGTACCCCTTGTCAATCAGGAAGTCAGAGGAGTATTGCTGGAGGGCCATCTCCATCCTAGCTAGGTCGCCCTGCATGAAGTAGAACCGGCTGCCCGTGACCTTGGCCCCCCTCGCCTGGTCGACCCAACCGTTCATCTCGATCAGGTCATTGTGGTTACGTGGCTCGAAACCGAGCTCCGACTTCTCGCCGTGCAGACTGTGCAGGGTGTTCTTCTGATCGTCCTCACCGACAGGGACGTCCGGGTGCAGGATGTTTGGGACCCTCATCCTCAGGGAGTCCCTCATCTCTAGGCACTCGTCGGCATAGGCCCCCAACTCCGAGATCTTGTTCCCGAGATCGGCTACTTCCGCGATGATTGATTCGGCAGCCGCGGAATCGCCCGCCTTCTTCGCCTCCGCAATGCCCTTCGCTGCCGCATTCCTCTCTCTCCTTATCTGGTCAGCATCATATTGCGCCTTACGCCACTCCTCGTCCAATCTGATGATCTCGTCTATGGCATCATGGGGCATCCCCCTCCTATCGTGATCAGCCCGAATCAGGTCCGATTGGTCACGGAACGTGGCGATGTCCAGCATGGCTAACGAGCCCGAGGGCCGGATTGCTCACTTTCAAGGAATCGGGAGAAAATGGTCACAGGAACGTGATGTCCTGCCATAATTGGTCTATCCCGAGGGCGAAGTAGCCAGAAATAAGGTACCCGAGGATAGAGCCTCCGTTTAGGAGCGGGAGACCGGCCTGTGGCTTGCCCCTTGCCACTTGCGTCATCAGCCCTAGGTAACCAACCAGTCCCCCAACCAGGGTCCCTAGCCCCACGGCTAGCGGCCCCGAGTACATTGTCCCGAAAACATATGTCAATTCACTACCTGTCTCTGGTAGGAAGGAGACAGAGGAAATTACCAGCATTCCTGGGAATATTACGTCTCCGAGGCCCATGAAAAGGGCCTCTCTTCCCTTTGGCTTGCTCTTTCCCACGACAGCATCTGGAACAGGCTCTTCCCAGTCCATCGGCCCTTCTCTGGGGGAGTCGTCCCTCATCACCCTGTCTCCCTCGTCGAGGAAGGAGTAGTCCGAGCTCTTCGGAGCGACAAGCAGAACTGGCAGCTTCAGGTCAATCATCGTGTCTGCCAACTCCAGCATGTGCTTGCTCCCGTTCACGGCCCAGTGATCGTAAATCGCTGCCGCAATCATGAACAAAATGATGAGAACGGGAACGAAGGAAACCCCGATCATCGTCACAACCCCGGCACCAACCATGATGCCGACACCATTGACAACGTACCACTCGGGGAAAATATGTAGAAGCCAAATAGCTCCAACAGAAAATAACAATGTCAGAATTAAGAAGAATGGACTACCAAAGAGCATTAGGTGAATCAGAACCACTCCGAAAAGAAAAGTAGTACCAATTGACAACTTCTTTTCCGGGTATCTGTATAGTGAGAAGAAAAGAGATGCGTATGTTATTCCCACGACAGTAATTACTGGATTAATTTCAATCATTCCAGTGTATATCATCCCCAATGCCACATATGGCTGAATTGCGTAGAACATACTCATCCAAAGAGCGAATAGAACTACTCCCTTGATCAACGCATCCAAACCTCTTCTGGCAAGCCAGATAATCGCTACCGTGAAAATTCCAATCATCAATAATTCCAGAGCAATGAACGCCGATTTAGAGGCCCCCTCCTCCCCAAAGGCCCTGGCTTCGGGAACATCATAGATTGGTTGAATGCTCAGACCAATGAGAATGGTGGAGACAAACATGAATGCCATGCCCATCATGGAGGTCCACTGGTCCTTCATGGCATCCAGTATGCTCACCTGCTCCCCCCCTGCCATGTATGCACGAACTTCAAGGGCCATATCACCTTGACCCGTTCACGCCCACGCATAGGGAGGCAGGTCGAATCAGATGAGTGAGAGGGAATGGCTCGATGAAAGACTCTCCATGGGGGTAAAATTAGGACTTGATAACTGTAGAGAAATTCTGAGCAGGATGGGGGATCCCCACCTCGATTTCCCATCGGTTCACGTCGCTGGAACCAACGGAAAAGGCTCCCTTTGCGTGAAACTCTCTGCGGCCTCTTCCTCGAGTGGAAATGTTACCGGTTTGTTCACTTCCCCCCATCTTGTCACCGTCGAGGAAAGAATCAGGATAGATGGAAGGCCAGTGTCCCCCGAATATTTCGACGATCTTCTGGGGATGGTCAGGAAGGCATCGGAGAAGAGCCCAGCGATCTCCCCGACATACTTCGAAACTACATTCCTCGTCGCAATGCTAGCATTCAGCATCTCGGGAGTCGAAAGGGGAATTATCGAAACTGGGATGGGAGGGAGGCTAGACGCAACTAGATTGGTCAACGCAGATTTATGCATTCTGACCACCATCTCGATGGACCACTCTGAGTTCCTCGGACCCACCCTCAGGGAGATAGCAATCGAGAAGGCTGCCATTCATCGGCCCGACACCCCGCTTATCGCACTACAGCACACTGACCCCGAGGTGATCGAGGCGATAGAGGAAACCGCGGGTGACGACTTAATGTGGTGGCCCTACAACATGCACAGCAACAAGTGGCAGGGTTACGACCCGCTGGTCGAGGCCGCAGCATCGATCCTCGGATGGGAATCGCATTCGACAGAATGTGCTTGGCCAGGCAGGTCCCCGAAATTCGGTAAAGACTGGGTAGAGGGAATCACAACCAGACTTAGTGCAGCTCACAACGCGGAGAGCATCGAGAGCGACCTATACGAGGTTACTAGGCCCACTGTGGTGCTATTCGGCATGAGTAAGAAGGCGGAACTTAGGAAGGCACTCGATCCGCTAATGGCGGAGCTTTCCATGGATCGCATGTTCCCGAAGGTGGTATTCACCGAGCCGATGAGCGGAAGGAATCCGGTAGTAACAGTGGAGGAACTATCCGAAGTTATGGAGGATTATGGAATCGGTTATGTTCCTTCGAAGGTGGAGAAGGACCCCCACAAGGCATTCGAGATTGCCGGATCAATGGCAAAGGACCTAGGTGTA
>JAYZLP010000054.1:0-14090 GCA_036154155.1 Thermoplasmatota archaeon
GACAAAGAGCACACTTAGGAGGTCGTTCACAGAGGCCATTTACTACTGGGGGTACTTGAACTATTCATTTTCAGGAAACAGTCTTTCTTACGTACTACTTTCCACTCCGCGGGACATGGGCGGACTGGGACGCGTCCGTTGTGCCATACTAGGTTCTCGGGGGCTAGTCGCTCAGAGGATTCTCCAGAGGGTCGTGAACCACCACTGGCTCTATCCCTCGGCTGTGATAGGCTCTCCCGAAACAGCCGGAAAGCGCATCTCCGATTTGCCCTGGTCATTGGAAGAAAAGAGACCAGCTCTTCCCGATATAACTGTCAGAGAAATTGGTGACCCCGCGTCCCTAGCCGAGGACCTAATCTCAGAGGGTATTCGAATAGTGTTCTCAGCTCTACCCGAGGGGCCAGCAGAAACCACGGAAGAGGCACTCGCGGGCGCTGGATTGATTGTAATTAGCCACTCCATAATTCATAGGATGAAGGAACACGTCCCATTAGTAATACCAGAAGCAAATCACAGTCACTTGCAAATCCTCAGCTCCCAGAATCAGTATGGAGAAGGGAGGTTGATCTCATGCAGTAATTGCATGGCCGTTCCACTGGCGATAACCCTCTCCCCTTTGAATTCAGAAATAGGGATACGTGGCATTTCGATTTCGACCGAGCAGTCCCTCTCAGGAGGGGGGAGGGAAATGCTCTCTAGGAGGGATGATGGCAACCTGCACCTGGGGGAAATCGAAGGCGAGGCCGATAGTGTACGCAACGAACTCCTAAGAATTCTTGGCAATACCAATTCCGAGGAATCCACAAACGCAGCAATCGACATCGAGATATATTGTGAAAGAGTTGACAGGAAACACGGGCATTTGGCCAAGGTAGATGTGATTTTGGAAAGGGAAGTAAGCGCTCATGAGATTGTTCAAATCTGGTCAAAACACACCTCAAGGGCCCAGGAACTCGACCTTCCCTCTGCTTGCCAAGAGCCAGTTCACTTCGTCTCCGACCCCAATAATGTCGAGGACTCAAGGTGGGAGGGGGGAGAAACTCGATCCCCTGGAGACGATCTCCGCGCAGCAATGGCTGTCGCAGTTGGCGACATTCATGTTTCAGGAAATAGAATTAGCTTCACCACTGTAGCCGACAATACAATCAGGGGGGCTGCCGGATACAGCGTTTTGATGGCGGAATTGTTGCTTGCAGAAGGAATGATTCACGACATCGGCCACTCACAGACAAGCTATCTCGGGCCAACCTGAGAGGGGCAGTAGTTCATCACTTGACCCCCCATCCCCGTCCATGCGCCTGCGACAGTTGTCCATTGACCTCTCCAAGTTGGAAAAGTGCGACGATCCCGATGTAAGCCTAGAGCAGTACACCACTTCTGGAGAACTGGCCGCAAGATGGATTTCCGATATTGCTGCCTTTGGGGATTTATTTGAGGGGGCTTCTGTACTGGATCTAGGTTGTGGGAATGGTATTCTCGGCATTGGGGCACTTCGTCTAGGCGCAAATAGGGCAATCATGGTTGATTGCGACAGTAATTGCTGCGAAGTTTCTAGAACAAACTACCTCAATTGGTTCGACGGAGAGGACAAGACATGCCAAGTATTGCAGGCCGATGTCTCTTCACTATACTGGGGCTCGCAGGGGAGCCCTACCTTAGATGCGGATATAGGGCACATTGATCTGGTCATTTCAAATCCCCCTTGGGGCAGGCAGAAAAAGAAAGCCGACGCACCATTTTTCGACCTCATAGAATCAATCGGAGTCGTATCTCACATCATGCACAGCTCCCACACTACGCACATCCGCCCTAGATTTGAGGGAGCGGGATGGGGCGTAGAAATGTACGGGGAGGCAGACTTCGCAATTCCCGCCTCATTCGAGCATCACCGCAGATATAGGGGAGTCACCAAGGCCGGTTTCTGGAGATTGACCCCGCCTTAGGCCGTCCGTACCGTTGATAGGGGGTCGGCCGGTCGCCCGGCCGATGACGGCTACTGTCGGTGACCTTGTAACACCCGGAACACCTGTTGAGGTTCCAGCGGGTGCAGAGCCTGGAAATGGGCTTGCAGAAGCCAGTTCTGGATTCGTAGCGGTGGTAAACGGGAGGATAGTAATGGATGATGGAAACATCTCAGTCGACCCTTCAAGGCCACCCATAAATTCGCCAAATGTGGGGGATCTTGTTATCGGCGAAGTTAACCGTCTGAACGAAAACGTTGCCGAAATTAGGATTCTGCATGTTGAGAGCAATGAGGGCGGCCACAGGAGCCTCCCTGCAATGAAACTCTTCGCCGATATTCACGTTTCCGAGGTCGTTGATAGGTTCACCCCGTCTCCAGGCGATGCCATGAGGATGCGTGATATCGTCAGGGCCAAGATAACCAAATCAGATCCAATACTAAAGGCCACAACCAAAGGTAGCACTAATCTCGGTGTTCTTTCCGCCCTGTGCACACAGTGCGGCGAAGATCTTGTGGCATCCGATGATAAGCCAGACTTCAACGTCAAGTGCCCCAGATGCGACTATTCTGCATACAGGGTTCTTTCAGACGGGTTCGGACACGGGCATGAAATAAGGTCCAACAAATCCAAGCTCAACAGGTCTGGAGAGAGGTGGTCCCCAGAAGCAGAGACTAGACTTGGCCACGATGGTGCGAGACCATACCTATCCCCGCTAGCCGATTTCAGAAGAGGCGTGTCCCACGAAATGCCGGCCAGTGCAAAAGCCACTAGGGGCGGTAGAGGCGGTAGAGGCGGTAGAGGGGGCGGTCAGGGCGGACCAAGGAGAGAAATGCACAAGACAGTTTGCACTCTTTGTGGGTGCGACACTCAGGTCCCATTCCAACCCACTCCAGGCAAACCGATACGCTGCCGTGATTGTATGGACAAGGTGAAGGATGGCCGAGCCTCCAAGGAGGAGCTTGCCAAGGAGAGGGCGACGATGAATGAGATGAGGGCCAAGGCACAGGCCACAATGGGGACCAAACTATTCGTGGGCAGGCTTTCTTACGAAACATCAGAGGAAGAATTGACCAAGGCCTTCTCCCCTCTTGGAAAGCTCAAGTCAGTACAGATTGCAATGGACCGAGAATCTGGCCGCTCCAAAGGATTCGCCTTCGTAACATTCTCAGACAGGGACGAAGGACTGGCCGCAGCTAAGAAGATGAATGGGGCCGAGATCGGTGGAAGGAAGATAGTCGTAGAGGAGTCGAATCCATCGGGAGGCGGTAGGAAAGGATCCCACAGAAGGGGCCGCGACAATCGAAATCGGTCGAAGCGGTGAAGTTCTGCTGACCCATCAGAGGAAACATGGAGCCCCTTCAGGGATGGCTGGTTCTGGATGGCTACGAGGACGAGCCAGCCGCCTTCGGAGTTCCAAATTACGTTGGTTTCCACATTAGGTACATCTGTGGGGTCCTTGAAAGTCGAGGGATCGAATACACCTACATGACCGTGGATGATTGGAGAATCAGGTTCAAGTCGAGACTATCGGACCCAGAGGGAAGGGAAGCGATACTAAGTCAAATGGACGCCCTTTCAGGAGTAGTATTACTAGCTGGCGCGGTAGTTCCGGGGAAGTATATCAGAGGCACCCCAATAAGCCTCAGGGAAACCAACTCGTTAATTTCGACCATTCCCATGAATACTCCAATTCTTTGTGGTGGATGGGCGATTAGGCATTGGAGGAATGACGGCTGGTCCCCCATGAGGCCAAACTTGTTCTTAACGGTCCAAGATACTGACGCAACCCTCGACCATCGCCTTTCAACAGGGGAGTGGTCACACAAACGAAGAACGCCAGAGCAGTGGTCGAAATGGGCGTTGTTGGGAGCCTCTTCGAAATCAGTCACTGAACACCCAGACATACTTGCCCCGGATGGAAAACACGGTCCACTGATGTATGAGATTGAACTCTATCAGGGGTGTGTCAGATTCAAACGAGGATGCAAGTTTTGCATAGAGCCGAAGAAGGGATTGCCCCTCTGGAGGCCAGAAAAGGATGTCATCGATGAGATAACCGTAGCTCTGGATTCCGGTGTCAGGAATGTAAGAATAGGCGGCGCCACTGACATTTACACCTATCGAGCAGATGGGGTCGAAGACCTGGAGTACCCAATCCCAAACCCAGAGCCAATAATACGCGTGCTCAACGAGGTAAGGGAAGACGACAGGCTAGATATCCTACACGTAGACAACGCCAATCCCTCAATTATCGCTGAAAATATTGAGGAATCAACGGAGATCACAAAGTCTCTCGTGGAGAACCTTTCAGACGGTTCCGTCCTCTCCTTCGGGCTGGAGTCAGCAGATCCCAGTGTGCACGAGAAGAACTGGCTGAATTGCGACTCAGAACAACTCATGGCCGCCATCGAACACATCAACGAATTTGGTAGGGAAAGAGGTCCAAGAGGGCTGCCATCAATGCTCCCCGGGCTAAATTTCATTGCTGGACTTAACGGCGAGACTGACGACTCCTACCGGATGAACATCAATCTACTCAGAAAAATAAAATCGAAGGGGTTACTTCTGAGGAGGATAAACATCAGACAGGTCGAGGGCCGAGGATTCCAGAGCGTCAACGAATCTGCCTTCAGGACATTCAAGAGAGATGTCAGAGATGAGATAGACCAACCCATGCTGGAGCAGATGCTCCCCCTCGGGACGATATTGAGGGGCTTATGGTGGGAGTCAAGTGGGAATAGGATTAGGCTACCAGAGCACGTCATGGACCCTAAGCACAGGGACCCCTCGATACATGGCTCATCTGGAATCACGTTTGGAAGGCAGATGGGAGCTTACCCAATACTGGTCGGTGTCCCGTACTTGATCCCCCTTGAGACTGGCTCAGATGTCATGGTTACAGGCCACGGTAAAAGAAGCATCTCTGCTGTCGAACTTGGTCTGAATTTCAGCGACGCAACGCAGCAGCAATTGGAGGCAATTCCAGGGATAGGCCGCAATTCCTCATGGAGGATAGTCAGCCATCGCGCAAAGATGGCCAGAGAAGGCGACCCCATAGAATCACTGCAATCCCTCTTCGACGGGGCTGAGGTCCAGATTCCCCGCTATGCAAAAGAGGTCCTAACTAGTGATGCATGAGTATGCGAGTCGTAGGAATAGTCATATTGTCAATAGAACCGCTATGGTGATGTTACAGAGGGCTTTCGGACTGGTCCGACAAACCTCTTTGGCTGATACGGTGCAGGAATTGGCGACTATGACGGGCTGGAACGGTAGAAAATCAAGAATCGCTATCGCTATGTTCCTATTTTCGATAATGCTAGTCTCAGTCCCCGACTCAGCCTTTGCGTACAGCAGCGGGAAAACCGGAAGCTCATCCAGTGGGTGCGGGGGCGGAGGATGTCACTCAAGTACGTCAACGGTTACCCCTGCCTTAACCGGCCTGCCTAGCTCCGGATACTCCGCAGGCTCGACATATTCCCTTTCAATAGGCGGTTCCGGTGGCCCTTCCGGTTCCAATGGTGGCTTCAATCTAGACTCAAATTTGGGCACATTCTCCAATGCTGGGTCAAACGCCAAGATCCAGGCCGGGGAAGTAACCCACTCAAACTCGAACTCCAGGTCATGGACAGTTGATTGGACTGCCCCATCGACAGGTTCAGGGGCAGCAACATTCTACCTAGTCGTCAACTTTGTCGATGGCAACGGTGGGACCTCGGGGGATGCGTGGGGCACGGACTCATGGTCAATCTCAGAGGCCACTTCGACTACAAACACAAGCAACTCAACCATCGGACCAAATCAACCGGGATCCGAAAGGGGGTCTGTTTTCAGTAATTCGATACTAGATCTGGACTCTGGTTCGCCCACCCTGGTCCTGTCAAATGGGACACTTGTCACGTTCTCCGCAGTAACAACAAATGGCTCAACTAGCAGTGTAGCGGATTTCACAGAAGACGAGGTCATTTCAAACGCCGGCCAATGTGCCATTCTGAAGAATAGGACTCTTAGATGCAGGGGCATGAACAACTACGGCCAATTGGGCCTGGGAAGTACCACATTGGTGAATGGAACTGTGGGATTCGGCAATAACATCCCAGTAGCCGTTTCGAATGGAAATACTCACGCTTGCGCCATACTGGATGATGCCTCACTCAAATGCTGGGGGAGAAACAATCACGGACAGCTGGGAGATGGGAGCTACTCAAACAGGAACTCGCCTGTCGATGTAGATCTGGGAGAGAATAGGACAGCAGTTTCCGTATCCGCAGGCAACGACTTCACTTGCGCACTCCTAAACACTGGAGACGTGAAGTGCTGGGGTTACAATGGATTCGGAACTCTAGCAGACGGCACAACTTCCGACAGTAACACACCTGTGGTCGCGAATCACTCCACCGGGATGCGAGCGGTCTCTTTGTCAACTCCCGGATACAGCGTTTGCGCAATCTTCGAGAATGGTTCAGTTTACTGCTGGGGCAGAACCTACACGACTTCCGCCGAGAACGGGGCGGTTACGAATGGTTCGGTAAACATACCGTTCTCCACCGGGAGGTCGGCCCATTCCATTGATGGAACATATTGGCACACTTGCGCAATTCTGGACAATGGCTCCATGAATTGCTGGGGCCTGAACACACACGGACAATGGGGCGATGGGACCTGCAGCTCCTCCATTTCAAGCAGCGGTTGTACGGGAGAGGATGGCAATGACCCAGTTCACGTTAGCATAGGCGGACCCGTTCTGGCAATTGCAACCGGCGAGGAATCCACTTGCGCAATAGTACAGAACTACAGCTTAGCATGCTGGGGGGGCCAGGCCGGGGAGTTCGATGGGACTAGTGACGACCTTCTGCTCCCGCATTGGATGGATTTCAGTGAAGGCGCCGACTTGGCATTCTCCGATCAGGACCATGACGGCGATGGAGTTTGGAACGTCCTTGATACACACATCGCCGGAGATGAAGACGGAGACGGCGTCCCAGTCCCTTCTGACCCATACCCTTCCAATCCGGCAAGGTGGCTTGACTGCGCAGATGGGCAATGGGGCAGATTGACATGCCAGGATTCTCCCGCGGGTCATTTCTCAGTTTACGGATCACTATACTACAACGAGTGCATCTCAGGCTCATATCAGCCAGAGGTCGGCCAATCAGCATGCCACCTTGCATCCGCTGGAAATTACGTCTCAACTTCCGCATCCCAAGCTCAAACCCAGTGTGGAGCAGGAACCTATCAGAGTGGGATAGGGCAGAATACATGCACGGATACTTCCCCTGGCAACTGGGTCAACCAGGTTTACGGTGACGCCCCGGACTTCTCGGGCAACGCCTACCCGCGAGTGAATCTGTCAGATCGGAGCGCCACATACCTCGGCGAGCTTAACGCAGGCCAGAGCCCTGCAGACCACGGAGACCTGTTCGCCATAGACGTCCCGCGAAACAGTGGCTTCTCTCTGGGACTGACCAGCCCGAACGGCACGAACTTCGACCTCTCCATTTACAACTCCTCGCTATCTCTTCTAGGCTCCAGCTCAAGCAACACTTCCTCTGGATTCGACACCATTTCCACGAACGGAACTGGATTCTCTGGCGACTCCATAGCCTTCATCCATGTGAATAGAACTTGGGGGAGCGGTTCATACACCATGGTCCTATGGCTTTTCTCGACCGACGATGGGGCCCTGATAGGAAACTCGACATTCCAGATCGCGGCCGAAATTGGGGTTAGGCAATACGAATGCAATCCCGGTACCTACCAGCCTGGGACCAGACAATCCAGCTGCCTGGGGGCCTCGGCCGGAAACTACGTGCCAACAAGTGGCTCTGCTTCCCAGACGCAGTGCGAACCAGGGACCTACCAGCCAATGTACGGCCAGACCTCATGCTTGCAGGCGTCCGCAGGGAACTACGTTCCATCCAGTGGCGCATCGACACAGACCCCCGCTTCGGCAGGATTCTACGTGCCATCCAACGGCTCAAGCAGTCAGACTGCATGCCAAGCAGGAACATATCAGAACTCGACCGGCCAGGCCTCTTGCATCAGCGCTGACGCGGGCTACTACGTTCCATCCAACGCCTCCAGTTCCCAGACCCCTTGCTCCCCTGGCACATACCAGCCATCAAATGGCTCAACCTCCTGCATCAGCGCTGACGCGGGATACTACGTTTACTACTACAACTCCACGAGTCAGACCCCTTGCTCCCCTGGCACATACCAGCCAAGCACGGGCCAGTCAACATGCCTGAACGCCTCTCCTGGAAACTACGTGCCGTCGAGTGCATCAACTGACCAGACACCCTGCTCAGCGGGAACATATCAGCCCCTCCCCGGACAGGACAAGTGCGATGGCGCGTCCCCCGGATACTACGTCGACTCCGAGGGATCCTCATCTCAAACGCCCTGCTCCCCTGGTACCTACCAGCCATATGGGAGTCAGACCACCTGCCTCGACTCCCCTGCAGGTCACTACGTGGACTACAGCGCCGCGATCTCTCCGACACCCTGCCCTGCCGGAACCTACAACCCATCAGAGGGATCTAGCGATATCTCCGAGTGTCTGGACGCGGATCCGGGCCATTCAGTCCCTTCAAACGGCTCGACATTCCAGACGCCATGCACGCAGGGGCATTTCCAACCCAGCTCCGGCCAGACCTCCTGCCTGGAAGCGGACACAGGTCACTACGTCGACTCCGAGGGTTCCTCATCTCAAACGCCCTGCTCCCCTGGCACATACCAGCCGTCCTCCGGGCAGGACGACTGCCTCGACTCCCCTGCAGGTAACTACGTGGACTACAGCGCCGCCACTTCTCCTACCCCCTGCCCTGCGGGCACTTACAATCCGTCCGAGGGATCTAGCTCTTCTGCAGTCTGCCTAGACGCAGATCCGGGGAACTATTCACCTTCTGACGGCCAAGCCAATCAGGAGCCCTGCTCTCCCGGCACCTACCAGCCATCATCAGGTTCGACATCCTGCATTGATGCCGACGAAGGAAACTACGTCCCAATGGAATCGTCAACATTCCAGACGCCCTGCTCCCCCGGCACCTACCAGCCAGCATCTGGCGCTGCATCCTGCCTAGACGCAGAGCCCGGGAACTACGTAGATGACTCTGGTCAGCCATCCCAGATGCCTTGCCCGGAAGGAACATACAACCCCTCTGCAGGGGCCAACTCCTCGGCTGACTGCACTACTGCCGACCCCGGTCACTTTGTTGCCAATCCGGGTTCTGACTCCCAGGCTCCCTGCTCAGAGGGGACATACCAGCCCAACTCGGGTAGATCATCGTGTGTCGATGCTGACCCTGGGCACTTCGTCAGCACGGTTGGCTCGAGCGACCAGTCTCAGTGCCCAGCCGGAACCTACAACCCCCAAAGTGGCTCCAAGTCCCCTTCCGACTGTCTCGATGCTGACCCGGGAAGCTTCGTCCAGTCCCCTGCCAGCCCAAGCCAAGATAAGTGCAGCCCCGGAAGCTTCCAACCCAATTCAGGACAGACATCTTGCAATCCGGCCCAGCCTGGCTACTATGCACCAAACGACGGCCAAAGTCAGCAGACCCCAGCCCCTCTTGACTTCTACGTCTCTGAGGCATCAAGCACAACTCTCGAGGACTGTCCAGATTCGCACATAACTCTCCAGGAAGGCGCATCATCAGTGGAAGACTGTTATTCAGATATTGACGGAGATAGGATTCACGACGACATAGACGAGGATGATGACGGTGACGGCATAGAGGATAACTACGACTATTGCCCACAGGGATTGTTAGGGTGGACCAGCGCCACATCGAATGACAATGACATAGACGGATGCAACGACTCAGAAGAGGACGACGACGATGACAACGACGGATTCCCTGACTCTGACGACGCACTGCCACTCGACCCCAGCGAATGGGTCGACAGTGACATGGATGGGATAGGGGACAACTCCGACACTGACGATGACAACGACGGACTTTCTGATACTGATGAGGAGGCGGCTGGATCCAACCGACTCGACACAGACACTGACGACGACAACTTCGAGGATGGTGTAGACGCGTTTCCCACCGACCCCGCCGAGTGGTCAGATACGGATGGAGATGGTTATGGGGATAACGGGGACGCATTCCCAGAGGATCCCGACAGGCATCTAGAACCAGACGGCATGGCAAAGTATGCATTCGCGGCTGCGGCATTGGTCGTAATCTCGCTGATAGGATTAGGCGGTTGGATGGTAATGCGCAGGAAGTCAGTCAGTGAGCCAGTGAAGGAGGCCATCCAAACCGAAGAAGCCTCAATAGTAGAGGAACATGTTCTGTTCGAAACCCCGTCCCATGATGGCGAGTCAGAAATCACTGAACCAGTTCCAGATGGACTCATTGAGGCCGAAATCGAGACAGATCAGGTGACGTTCCATGAGGAGCCACAAGTCAATTCAGAGCCAACCGCCATCTCAGCTCCTGAGGATGCAAGGATGAACGAACATGGCCAACTCGTGTGGGTCGACCTATCCGGCGCAGTCTACTGTCAGAACCCTGATGGCAGCGTAATGTCATTCGACCCCATGTCTGGGTCATGGAAGCCCCTAGACCAGTAGTCAGAGAACTATCGCGTTAGCGCCCCATGCGAGACCGCCTCCGAATGCAGCGGTTACAACCAGTGAACCAGGTCCAACCAGGCCCTCATCAATCGCCTCCCGGAGGGCAATAGGGACACTCGCGCCAGCGGTATTGCCATACTTCTGAAGGTTCGTGAAAGTCTTGGACATGGGTAGGCCGAGATTCTCCATCCCAGCCTCGATAATGTTGATGTTAGCCTGATGAGGTATTATCAAATCCACCTCGTCAAGGGATCTGCCAACCCTTTCTAGGACCTCCCTCACAGCCTGCGGGAATGCCTCAATGGCGAAGTCCCAAACGGCTCTCCCGTCCATGTGAAAATATTGCATTCCTTCTACGAAGTCCTCGGAAGGAATGGGCGTCCTGACCCCTCCCGCAGGAATTTCAATTACCGATGAGCCCGAACCATCCGACAATAGCCATGATCCCAGAATCCCACGACCATCCTCTACTCTGGAAATCACAGCTGCGCCAGCACCATCTCCGAATAGCACACAGGTAGTCCTGTCTTCCCAGTTGAGTATCCGGGAGTATATCTCCGAACCAACCACCAGGACATTGTCATATCCAGGAGTACCGACGTACCTAGATCCAACGTCCAGAGCATGTACCCACCCAGCACAGACTGCATTGATATCGAACGCAGCACAATCCGTGCATCCCAATTTATCCTGGACAATCCCGGCTGTCGAGGATAGTGGGACATCAGGGGATGAGGTGGCTAGGATAATCATGTCAATATCAGAAGCTTCAAGGCCAGCATTATCAATTGCAATCTTGCAGGCCTCTACTGCCAAGTCTGAAGTGGAAACTCCGGGGTCGGCTATGCGCCTCCTCTTCATCCCTGTCTTCGTCGTAATCCATTCGTCACTGGTCTCCACTATCTCAGCCCAGTCCTCGTTAGTCATCTCATGAGGGGGGACGTAGGAGCCGATACCAACTATTCCGACTGGTGCCACAGTGCGCCTTTCGGACAAGAACGGACTTTCACTGTTGCTGACTCAATCATGTTTGACACACACATTAGTGGCCTCTGAGAAGAATCCCAGGCTCCATTTGCCACCCTCTCTTCCAACTCCGCTATCTTTGACTCCGCCAAAGGGCGCTCTGAGGTCTCGGTGAAGCCACGTGTTAACCCAAACCATGCCTGTGTGGATGGAGTCCGCAATTCTCCTTCCCCTTTCTATATCGCTAGTCCAAACGCTTCCTGCAAGCCCATATCGAGTGTTATTTGCTATTCCAATAGCCTCGCTATCCTCTGAGAACCTATGTACAGAGACGACCGGACCAAATATCTCCTCGGTCGAGCACCTAGAATCAACACTGAGGCCAGTAATCACAGTAGGGGCAATCCAGTTTCCATTCGCCAATGGCTCCGGTAGACACGGATAGCCTCCAGTAACTATGGTCCCGCCTTCTTCCTTGGCTAACTCGATGTAGCCCTCCACCTTCGTCAGGTGTTCCGCTGAAATCAATGCCCCCAAGTCAGTCTCCTCATCTGAGGGATCGCCAATTTTCATCGATTCTACCTCCTCTATGAATCGTTCCACGAATTCGTCATAAATGCCGTCCTGGACTAGCACTCTGCTGCCACATAGGCAGACCTGCCCCTGGTTCAAGAAACCAGATCTGACCACGCCCTTGACTGTAGAGTCGATTTCGCAGTCATCCATGACTATGCTAGAGTTTTTACCCCCAAGCTCCAAGCTGATTTTCTTGAATTGTGGCGCTGCAGCCTCAGCGACTTTAGATCCCGTTGACGTTCCGCCCGTGAATGAAACTAGGTCTACATCGCCATGCGAGACAAGGCTACTTCCCGCTCCCAAACCATCTCCGTGAACCAAATTCACAACTCCTCTTGGCAGCCCAACTTCATCTATTACTTCCATGAGTAGATTTGCTGTCATCGGAGTCAACTCACTAGGCTTGCATACCACAGTGTTGCCCATGCCTATGGCAGGTGCAACCTTCCAAGATAGCAGGTATAGTGGGAGATTCCAAGGTGTGATTAGCGCCCCGACTCCAACTGGCCTGTATGAGACGAAATTAGTTGCGTCTGACATCTCGAAGATCTCATCCTCGTGACTTCTGATTTCATCTGCGAAGAATCTGAAATTTGCAACCGACCTATATGCATCAACCGTCCTAGCAAGTGAGATCGGTTTACCAGTATCCCTACTTTCTAGAGATGCAATTTCCTCATATCTCGATTCCAATCTATCAGCAATTCTGTCTAGCCATCTCGCTCTTTCGTTACTATCCAAACCACCCCATTCTGGCTGGGCCTCCCTAGCTGCACGAACTGCTGAGTCAACATCTGTTGAGTTTGATAATGGGACTCTGGCAAACACATTCCCACTGGCAGGTTCCTTGACATCAAGCCATTTTCCTCCGGAATGCCTCTCAAACTTCCCCCCGATGTAGTTCATCAGATCCATCAGGTATCACCGACTCCCTCGTTGGAGAACGGATCAGTTCTCGTCATTGCGGAAGTATACTCCTTCCAGTCCATTGTGAATCTGTCCCTGTCGGGATCCCATTCGTCCCAAGTGACCACTTCTTCCAATGCCTCTCTGTACATTTCGGGAACAATTCCGGGTACGATGAATGCCTTCTGCCTGTGAAGGGGATAGGGATTCCTCAGGGTGATTCCGAGTACTCCAAGTACAGCCCTCGCTACATACCAAGTTGCCTGGCTATTCCAACCATGGGCTATCTTGATCACTATCCCCAAGCCATTCGGCCAATCGGGATGAATCACGGATAGTCCGAGAAGCCCGTCAGCGCCTTCCTTTGCTAGCAGGCTCCCCTCTCCCGCCTTCAGACAGGTTGAGTCAAGTCTATTGAATCCGCCAACAAGATCGGGGCCCCTATTCATCGCTTCCCAAATCCAGTCATCGTTTTTACGATTAGCAAGTCCTGCGAACATTACTGCAAGCTCATCTACAGTGTTCGAAACTGTGGGGAAGCCACACCCGTCCTTTGCCACTCTAAGTGGTTCCCAGTCCGGTTTGCCCATATAGTCACGAAGAACTTCGAGATATAGTGGAAACCACGGGGAACTAGGTAGTGTATAGCCGGCCCTATTTATTCCCATTTTCCGCATTCCCTTGAGGATAGCTGCATGTTCCCCCGAGCAGGTGTGAAACCATCTCCGAGGCCTCCTGACCTGTCTACCAAATTGGATTAGAGGAACATCCAGTGGGCATTGCATCAATCCCCACTCAGATTCGGAAAGAAGAGACTGGGCAGTAGCTACATGTTCAGTATCTCCATTGTGCGAAGAACAGGCGATCGCTTTCTGGGGCCAATCCATATCGTCCAGAACTTCTACGAATGGCTTCATCATGAATGGCTTCATCATGGAACGACCGTAAACCAGAACATTCCCCCCAAAAGAATGCACTATCTCATTCCCATGGGCCCACGCAATTGCTCCATGGATGGTATTCTCAGAAACGTCCATCCTTCGGAAGTCGACGAGTGGCTCCCACTCAACGTCCCTTCCTGTCGCTATGCCCTC
>JAYZLP010000055.1:0-12307 GCA_036154155.1 Thermoplasmatota archaeon
CAAGGTCAGGGACAGGGTCAAGGACAAGGTCAGGGACAGGGTCAAGGACAAGGTCAGGGACAGGGTCAAGGACAAGGTCAGGGCGGTCAAGGACAGGGTCAGGGCCAGAACGGCCAGGGCCAGGGCCAGAACGGCCAACAGGGCCAGGGTCAGGATCAAGGATCCCAATCCGGTCAGGACGGTCAGCAGGGCCAGGACAGCGAGCAGGGCGAACAAGGCCAGCAGCAGGACAACGGTCAGGGCCAGCAGCAGCAGGGAGGCGAACAAGGTGGTCAGCAAGGCGACCAAGAGAGCCAGGATCAGAATGGTAACAACCAGAATGGTCAGAACCAGCAGCAGCAAGGTCAGACCCAAGGCGACAGCCAGGGTCAGCAGACACAACAGTCAGACCAGCAGCAGAACCAGCAGCTCGACAACCAGAATCAGAACGGAGAGAACGACAACGATGGAGATGGAATCCCCGATGACTTGGATACCGATGATGACAATGATGGCATCCCGGACTCCCAGGATTCGAGCCCAGAGGACCACGACAACGATGGCATCGACGATGCAGAGGACGATGATGACGACGGTGACGGAATAGACGACCACGAGGAAGTCAACGACGGCAACCCAAATACCGACATCTACGACCACGACAACGACGGCGTCTCGGACAACGTGGACTTCGACATCGACAACGACGGCATCGACAATTGGAACGACATTGGACCGAACGGTGAGGATTACTCGCGCGATCACGACAATGACGGAATGAATGACGGTGTCGATCCTGACGATGACAACGATAACATCCTCGACGTCGACGAAGTTGACGGCGTAGTCGGCAACTGGAGGTATGACCACGACAACGATGGTCTAACCGACAGTTTCGACACAGACGACGACAACGACGGACTCTCGGACTGGTTCGAGCAGAACGATGGCTGGGACATGACCGGTCAGTTTGACCACGACAACGACGGAATCGACGACTACCTCGACGATGACGACGATGGCGATGGCATACCCGATGACCAAGAAAACAGCGGCATCCTTTGATGCAGCTGTTCGTTCGTTCGGCCCGCAGTCGTCTATGATGACATAGCGGTGACAGGCACCCCGGGGGCGACTCAGTCCCCGGGGAGGCCGCAACAAATCAGAAGTCGAAGATAGTCGGCCTACTCTTTGATTTCAATTTCCCAACGCCGCTGAATCTATCCAGTGCCCTCTTCATTCTTGCTTCAGAGAAGCCCATCTCGTCCTGGAGGAACTCTCTCATATCCTCCTCCACAGCCTTCGTCGACTCCGATAGAGGCTCGGGGCCGACGGGATGGTTCAGGAAGAGTGAACGAATTTCAGACAGGTTTCCCGGGACTTCGTGCCCCTTGACTTCAGCCACAGACTCAAGACTCCCGTGCTGCTTGATTAGCTTGAGTCCAGTCTTAGGGCCTATACCCTTGAATCCTGGGTGGAAGTCAGTCCCTATCATTATCCCAAGATCGACCAGTTGTTCTTGGGAGATTCCCAATTCATCGAGCATCTCCGACAGAACGATCATCTCTGCTTGCATTACTCTGCCAAATTTCCTGGTGCCATGAGCAGTCAGATTCCTGACCATTACCGGAGATCCATAGAGAAGTGTGTCCCAATCTTGACTCGCCACGGCCCCAACCTCTCCTCTCCTGCATCTGACAGCACCAGCTCCCTCGGCCTCCATCGGAGCCTCAACCCAAGTAAGCCCCATGCAGTCGAAAAGACGTTTTGTCTCTGACACCATCTCTCGATTGAATTCAGCCGTCTGTGGCCCTAATTTCTTCGCGGCTGCCATATCTCCTTCACTTACAGCAGCCTCCCATCTCTCGACAGCCTCAATTTTCCTCTCCTTTCTACCCTCTAGGGTCTCTCTCTTCAATTCGTGAGGTCTCCCATCGAAAACGAAAACCGGATCAATTCCCTCTGATACCATTATTGATGCCCTATCCAAGAAACCCATAAGGTGCGAAACTGGCTTGCCATTGTAGGAAAGGGGCTTCCCATCCTCCCCTGTCATGGAAGTGATGAATTGGTAGGCATTGAGGAACACATCAACTGCTACCCTCTGCCCGGAGAGGTCACTCAACTCGATTGGCTTAGATGGAGCCAAATCTCTCAAATTACAACCCATTAACTCCCCTCCGCACGCGTCTGCGGCACTGGGTATCGGTCGAGGCATTTAGGGTTGAAGCCCCCGACGGACCAATTGGAGGCGTACGATTGCAGATGATTACACTAGTTGGTAATGGCTGGCATCCATGGCTTTTCAGAGAGGAAGCCAAGTCTTTGATGGGGGAAATTGAAACCATCCACTCTAGGATAGTCTCCATTCCTTTGTCAGAAAACACGCTATCTAGGCTCTCAAGGGCCGCTTTGATTGATGATGTATTGGAAAACTCAGAGACTCACGTCATAGGAGAAGGAACGACCTCTGCCCAGATTGCGGAGGCTATCTCGGCTTGGTCGGAAAATTCCCTCGAGCCAGGAACTTTTGCCGTAAGGTCCAGATCTATTGGTATCGGGATAGACGGGATTTCAACTAAGGAGATTGAGATGGATGTTGGAAATAGAGTATCTTCTGAGATAAACAAAGTGGATTTGGCTAATCCAAAGGTCGAGATTTCCGTCGTCATCGCCGGTCAAACGGAGGGGGAAACCCATCCGGACCCAATAGGAGACCCTCCCTCAGTGGTCGTCTGGGGTATCAGGAACTCGGATTGGGAGAGGGAGAAGTACTCGGGAAGATCCCCTACAGAGAGGCCATTCTTCAAACCCGTGTCACTAGAGCCGAGACAAGCCAGACTGATGATTTCAATCGGTCACAGGCCAGGTTCTGAGGTAAAACATGTAGTTGACCCGTTCTGTGGGACTGGTGGAATCGCAATCGAGGCAGCCCTTCAGGGAATGGGGGTTCTCGCGAGCGATCTCGACTCCAGGATGGTCGACGGAACAAGGGAGAACCTGGATTGGGTAAATGGGGATTACAGGGCCGAGATTTGTAACGCATCAGAAATCGACTCCCTCTGGGGGCCCACTGATGGGTGCTTGTTCGCCTTCGACCCACCTTATGGCAGGAGCTCATGGAAGTCCGAAGATGGATTGGAACTCTTCCTATCTGCAATTTCATCTGCGAGAAGGGTGGATCCACGTGGAGCAATATCGACGATGCTGCCAACGGGTCCAGAGGTACTGTCACAAGGCCCAGGGGAAGATTTCACCGTAATGGGGGTGAAATGGTCCCAGCTTGAGGAATTAATTGCTCAGAGGGGGTGGAAGGTTGTTCTGAAATCCCCAATCAAAGTTCATCGGAGCCTAGCTAGGATGGTTATTGTATGCCATCCGGCGGATTGAATACTGAACGCCTCCGCCCAGCATCTGGACTGTTGGTGTAGTCTGGATATCATTTGGCGCTTCGGACGCTAGGACACGGGTTCGAATCCTGTACAGTCCACCACTACTTACTCCAGCGAGAGACAACGTCTCCCCCTGAATGGAACGACTCGGTCTTAGTAAGGCCAGCATCAGAGAGCTCACTCTCATCGAATGAGTTGCCCTCTCCAGAAAGCTCAACTGGAGACCTGCATAGATGTGCGATATCGACTTGCTTCGAATCCAAGAACCTCCTCCATGTGTCAGCACCACCTTCTACCATGAGCATCTGTACTCCACGGTCACCGAGCATATCCAGAATCCTCTCAATTGAGATATCACCATCGTCATCTGCAAGTACCACTCTCTCTACGTTGTCAGGGTCACTGGAATCATTGCCCTCAGAGCAATGTATCAGTAGGGTGTGTGCTTCTCCATCAGAGATAATCCTGCTATTATCGGGCGTTCTTCGATGGGGGTCAATTACAACCCTCATCGGTTGTGCCCTGGGGCCAATGTCAGCCCCTCTTACAGTAAGTGATGGATCATCACGAATAATCGTGTTCACTCCCACTAGTATTGCCATTGACTGAGCCCTAAGATCATGGACCAATTCGAGAGACTCGGATGAAGAAAACCTAGCCGAAGGCTCATCCGGGGAGCAGTCAATTCTCCCGTTATTGTCAATTGCTGCCTTCAGTAGAACAAATGGTCTGCGTGTCCGGCACCAATGCATGAACGACCTCATCTGCTCCTCGCAGTCACTCTCTAGAATACCACACTCAACCTCCACCCCGTTTCCCCTCAGAGTCTCAGCACCGCCCCCTCTGACTGTCGGATTCGGATCCATAGCACCTATCACCACCTTGCTAACTCCCGCCCAAAGTAGGGCCTCTGTGCATGGAGGGGTCCTCCCGAAGTGATTGCATGGCTCTAGAGTGACATAAGCGGTGCATCCTTGGGTGGCAACCCCTCTTGATTCCGCGTCGGCAATCGCCATCTGCTCAGCATGAAGGCCGCCTATGTGGTCATGCCATCCTTCTGCTATGACTTCCCCATCCCTGACTAGTATGCAACCAACTTGTGGGTTTGGCATCACTTTGGAACCTCCTCGGGCCCCCAAACTCAGGGCATGCCGCATGAAAGACCCCTCCTCACCCATCTCTACCGTTGCGCGCCACTCGACCCCTGCTCATGATTGCTTGCTTCGGCAGAATTCAAGTCTGAGACGCCCGCTGGCGCATACATGACCCGAATCGCATGCGTGCTGAATCCCAAGGCCCGAGACGGACTCTCAGTCAAACAATGGGAAAAATTCGAACTCTCATTAGACGAAGCTGGGTTTGAGGTAGATCTCCACAATACCCAGTATCCGGGCCATGCAACAAAGATTGCTCACGGCCTCTCCAGCGGAGATTACGAAATGGTGGTGGCCGTGGGCGGAGATGGAACTGTTCACGAGGTCGCATCGGGTCTGAGGGGATCTGGGATGACCCTAGGCATACTACCGATAGGAACTGGGAATGACTACGCCAGGGCCCATGGCATACCGACTCCGAAGGGAAACGAATTCCCCGAGATGCAGGGAGCAGTCGACATACTGGTCAGTGGAGTCGATAGGAGAGTCGGAGCGTTCAGGGTCGAGGGACCTCCCGCAAAGGGGCACAAGTCGATTCCTGACCCAGAGCACCATCTGGTGGATGGGGAGCCAGAGGTCAGCGGGAACATGGTCAGATGGAGCTTCCTTGAGATTGACAGCGGAGTCACCTCGGCTGTAAACCGCATGAAGAATGAGGGGAAGTTCAAGTGGGTCCGAGGGCAGTTGAAGTACCAGCTTCTCGGAATAAGGGCGATATTCGGCTGGAGGAACCAACCAGGTTGGATCAAGATAGACGATGAACCCGGACAGGTATTCAACTTCTCAGGCCTCTTCTGCATGTCTCAGTGCCAGACATTTGGAGGCGGATTCAAGGTTACGCCGGGAGCACGTCCGACACAAGGAAAAGGCTCCCTGCTCATGGCATTCGGACTTAGCAAATTGCAGATGCTGTTGGTAATGGGCCCGCTGGAGAAAGGCACCCATGTCGGCAAATGGGGAAAGATTAGCATGAGGGACGCTACAAAGCTCGAGGTTCGAGCACTCGACGAGAGGGGAGAGCCAAGCGACCAGAGTCACAACCCAACCATGTTCGTCAACGTGGATGGAGAAGCAGTGCTCACCACACCCATTACGATGAGATACCACAACGACCAACTCACAGTTAGAGGGGCCGCTGCGATACCGAACGAGTAGTGGCGCAGACGGAGAGATTTGAACTCCCGAGTCACTAGGACACCGGATTTCAAATCCGGCGCAATACCAGGCTATGCGACGTCTGCTGTAGTTCTGCGGACGCGATGCCATCCATGAATCCTTTTGGGGTTCAGATGTGGATTCATGTGTAGTAGCTCGGTCTGCACCATTCCGGAAGTCCCGTAGTAGCTTCCGGATGAGTCAACCCGATGAAGAGAATCATGATGATGATGAAGAATGCTGGGAAGAGGGCTGTGACTGTCAGGATGCCAGAGTCAGGACTCCCGTAAAGGTGCATGAAGATCATCCCGATCATGATGAACTTGGGTATCGCAATGACTGTTAGAATCATTAGGGTGTAATTGCTGAAGATGAATATCCTCTCATCCGGTAGTTCATACCCTACAGCAAGAACCTCGATAAGCGTGAGAATCATCAGTCCGTAGAAGTTCATCCAGTAGGGATCGCGTCCCATTATTGTGTAATGCGCCATATTTTTCACCTCAATACAGATAGAAGAACGGGAACACGATGACCCATACTAGGTCAACGAAGTGCCAGTAGAGTCCGAAGTACTCGATGGAGACAGCGTTGTCTGGGGTGTAACCTCCCCTGCTGGCCTTGTATGTCATGTAGGTAAGTCCTATGATGCCACCAAGGACGTGAGCACCGTGTGTTCCTGTGGTAACGTAGAACGTTGAAGCGCTAACGCGAATGTTCGCCATCATCTGCCCACCAGAGTGCGTCCCCTCCTGCATCATCAGGTACAGCGCCGAGTCGTGGTCCAAGCCATGCCCGTGCGACTCCAGATAGTGCGTGTCGTACGAGTGGTGCTGGTATGAGTCAGCATTGATCAGGTACCCCTCTGCATATAGGGACTTGATGGTCGAGTCTCCATGGTTGTACTCATGCATGAACTCCGGTAGGGGGAATCCAAGGAACCACTCGATCATCTTCAGGGTCAGGAATAGTACTGCTAGGAACCACGTGGTCCCTAGATAGCGAGTTACCAGCTTCCTCCTCCTGTCCTCGTCGATGTCCAACATCCCTGCGTAGCGGAGGGCTTGGACGATTGTGAATGAAGAGATAATCAGTGCGAACGTGTTAATCGCCCCAGGTGCTATGTGGAACCAGCTTGAAGCAATTAGGTGGCTAGCAGGCTCGAAGCACGTCACCGATGCCCCCTCAACCCACTCTCCTGACTCGAACACAGACTTACAGGACTCGATACCGAACCTGTACCTCATGTAGGTGCTGAAAAGAGAAGTGAAGACCATCATCTCGGACATTAGGAAGACCCATAGCGCGACCTTCCTGATCTCTATCCCCCTGAAGGGAGTCCCCGTGGCATAGGGCTCATACCCGCCGTCGAAGGTGTAGTCCTGCCTCCACCAAACCGTTAGCCCGATGAAGGTTATAGCAAGTCCTGCAATTACGATGCCGATGTAACTGGCATCCATGAATTCGCCCCACTCATACACGCCTGCAACTGAGAATAGGAATACCCCAATTCCTATGCTCATGATTAGCGGGGACCAGGAGTTGTGTGGCGCTCCGTGACCCCAGTCATGAGGGCCCCAACCGCTGGGATGGTGGTCATCGTGAGTACTCAATGCGCCACCTCCTCGTCTTCGCTCACCATTAGCCGGTTGAATAGCTTACCAAGAGTCCCCGGCTCGTTCGCTATGTGCTCGTTAGCATCCTTCAGCACGGGTAGGTTGTGAGGGTCGAAGCTAGGGGTCGGCGGGGGTGAGGCAGTCATCCACTCGAACGACCATCCTCCCCATGGGTCCGCGGGCGCCTTCTGCCCGCGTATCACCGTCTTGATCATGTTTGCAATGAGGAAGAAGTTGGAGAAGAAGAATAGGAAGGCAGACACGGAAACGAACATGTTCCACCCAGCGGCCTCGATTGGGAGTGCGCCCATCGCCTCTTCCGTTGTCACGAAGTAGGTGTGGTGCCTTCTGGCCATGCCCCATACTCCAAGCCTGTGCATCGGCCAGAACAGTGCGTTGTATGAGATGAAACCGGTTAGGAAGTGAATCACCCCAAGTCTCTCGTCCATCATTCTACCAGTCATCTTTGGCCACCAGTAGTATATCGCCGCGTAGAATCCGAAAACGGTGCCTCCAACTAGTACGTAGTGGAAGTGAGCTACCACGAAGTATGACTCGTGAAGATGTAGATCCATCGCTATTGAGGGGAAGAACATCCCCGATATCCCTCCTAGTGTGAATGTAACCAAGAAGCCCAGGGTCCAGAGAGTATGGGTCCTATACACTAGAGATCCTCCATGCATGGTTTTCAGCCAATTGAATATCTTGATTCCCGTTGGAACCGCCACTAGCATAGTTGTGAGCATAGTAACGAACCTGAGGGTCGGGCTCATTCCGCTGGTAAACATGTGGTGGCCATAGACAATGAAGGAAACAACACCAATGCCCGCCATCGCGTATACCATTGAACGGTATCCGAAGATGGATCTCCTGGCACTGGTAGCAATGACTTCTGAAATCACTCCGAATGCAGGTACTATGACAACGTAGACCTCTGGATGGCCGAAGTACCAGAACAAGTGACTCCAGAGCAACGGGTCTCCACCAGCTGAAACGTCGTAGAAAGCCGTCCCAATTACTCTGTCCAGATAAACTTGGATTAGTCCAACGCCGAAGGCCGGTATCGAAAGGAAGAGCATCAGGTTAGCAATCAGGATTGACCACGTGAAGAGGGGCATCTGAAGCCACCCCATCCCCGGTGCACGCATGACTGCGATAGTAGTGAGGAAGTTGATCCCAGTGAGGGTTGACGAGGCCACTAGCATTATCTGCCCTGCTACCCACATCGTAGTGCCAAGGTGAGCAGTCTCGCTTACAACGTATGGAGCATAACCAGTCCATCCTGTATCTGCGCCCGAACCCGAGAAAACACCAGTGAAGATCAGAAGGGCGGCGACCGGCTGTAGCCAGAAAGACATCGCGTTTATCCGGGGAAGCGCTAGGTCTGGGGCCCCAATCTGAAGTGGAACCATCCAATTCGCGAACCCGTTAATCAGAGGCATCGCTGCAAGGAAAATCATCGTAGTCCCATGGAGGGTGAAGAACTGATTGTACTGGTCCTGGGTCAGGAAGTCATTTCCGGGAACTGCCAGCTGTATCCTGATCATCATCGCCATGATGCCGCCGACACCCAGGAAGAACATGCCAGCGACGAAGTATAGCGTCCCTATCTTCTTGTGATCAGTACTGGTCAACCACTCTGATA
The DNA here is from genome assembly GCA_036154155.1 of Thermoplasmatota archaeon. Classification (GTDB taxonomy): domain Archaea; phylum Thermoplasmatota; class Poseidoniia; order Poseidoniales; family Thalassarchaeaceae; genus MGIIb-O5. The sequence goes on from JAYZLP010000055.1 coordinate 8,942, forward strand.
TCCAAGGAGCGAAATATTCCCATGTGAAGGACTCGGGGTTGGTCCTGTAGAAGACATAGGTTAGAGTGATTATGAGCAGGACAGCAGATACCACGATGAGAGTTGATAGGACTACGAATGGGTCAGCCTGCTCGAGGACCAATATTGGTGGAGAGACCTTTGCAGACAGCCTGTTCCACATGTCCCCTGAGCTGCCTCCGTTGTTCCCATCCTCGTTCCCATTAACCGAGTTCACGTGCAGGATGAATTCGACGTTCCTATCTCCGGAGGGAGCCGTCCACGTCATGGTCCACGATGTCTGGTCATTCCCTGCCTCGGTGTGACTGACCTCGTTGGCCCCGTATGCTTGAACGGTAGCGTCGTTAGGGACGAGCTCCCCATCACTAACCCACAGGTTGAACCCTCCTTGGTTCGAGTTCGCAGCGTCCGCGGGACCTCCTGTGAAGGAAACCACTATCTCATATTCCTCTGAGTAGTTGTACTGGTCTGGAAGGCCGCTAATCGAGGGTGCCACATCCGAGTTAGCTACTGCTCCGTGGCAGTTGCAACCAGTTGGTGCAACCCCATTTACCCCAGTTGGGTACGAAACCGCCGCTGGAGCGATCACCATGGCAACAGAAAGTACGGCAAGAACAACCAAGCTCCTGCTGATTCTAGTTCTCATAACTTACCACCTACGAGTGAACTTCCAACTTAGCTGCCATCACTGAGTGAGCATCACCACAGTATTCAGCACAGAGAATTACTTGGTCCGACGTTCCTTCGACAATTGTCAACCAAAGAGTTGTTTGGACATTGTATTGGACATCTTCCTTTGTCCCTAGGCCCAAGAACCAAGGTGCGTGAGTAACATCCTCAGAGCCCATTATCGCCAGATAGGTCTCGCCTTCTTTCAGATGAAGGACAGGTACAGTGCCGTATACCTCTATCGTATCGCTACTTGTGCTGCATAAATCAGTAGCCAAATCCAGACAGTCAAACTGCCAAACCCATTGCTTGCCAGTGATTTCCATGACATGGTAGCATTCCGACTCAACTATGGCGTTGTATCCCTCACCAACAAGCGTGTTGTTGGATGATTCACCTTCCTCGCATTCGAAGCCGTGGTAGTCTGCATCGTCGATTGGGGCCCACACCGAAGCCAACGGCATCCAGGAGATGTAGGTTAACCACACAATCAGCAGAAATGGAGCAACCGTCCAAGCTACTTCCAACTTCATATCGTCATTGTGCTTAGGGAAAACCCCAACCGCAATTTCATCAGGATTTTCGTGCTCAATCCCCTCTTCAGATCGGTACCAGAATGAGTGATGGTATAGCCAAGAGAAGGTGAATACAGACACGGCTAGGGATATCCAGATGTAATAGTCCCACAAACCATCAAAGAGAGCGTTCTGTATCGTCAAGATGCTCCCCGTGCTTACGCGTGTGAATTCCCCTCATAAGCAATACGGAAAAGTTGCCACCGCCAAATACAGGTATTGTATTGAACAACTACAAATCATAATCCCACTTCTTGAGCTGGAGAGGGGTCCAATTTGTCCGTCAGAGAAGGCCCTCCGGACCGTGAAATTAGATTCAATAAGGCCGCGAAATCAATCGCGAAATCAATTTCCAGGAACGCCCCTCCTGATGAGGGCGGGTGCCACTGCCCAGTGATAGTTGAAGGCCCCAAAGACGAGAGGGCGCTGAGGGAGTTGGGGTTCTCCGGTACTATCGAGAAAGTAAACAGGGGCTGGACACGATCGAAGCTCATCGCCTACCTTCTCGATACTTATGGGACTAGGAACATCGTTGACAAGGGCCCGCCTGTCATTGTGGCCATGGACTGGGACAGGACCGGTGGACAGTTGCAGAAGTTCCTCAGGGACCGACTAATGTCACTGGACGTCACGGTGGACGAGGAGATGAGAACGACTCTGATGAGGGTGATGAAGCCAGAGGGCAGGACGATTGAGTCTCTTTTGCCTCACGCACCGACTCTTCTTCCTATGATTGCTACTCACTCTCAGGGGGCGTCGGGGGAGACTCTTTGACAGTGTTTAGGACCAGATGAGTGACTGATCTCTCTATTCCATCGATTGACATCACATTCTTTGTCAGGTCATCTAGGTCCTCCCTATCTTGGGCCCTTGCTATTACCATCGAGTCGTAGTCCCCAGTAACGTCGTATACTCCGCAAACTCGCCTGTCCCGGGCAATTTTCTCTTGAATCTCGATCAGCCTTCCTTTCTCAATCCTGAGTCCAACTACCACATTGAGGCCCCAGCCTAGCTTGTCTGGATCCAGCCTCACCGTGTAGCCCAGTATGACACCACTTTCCTCCATCTTGTTCACTCTGTTGCTTACTGTGCCCAAAGCCACGCCGACCTCCTCCGAGATCTTACGGAGGGATGCTCTGGCGTCTTTCTCCAAAACTGAGATTATTTTTCGGTCGGTATCATCAATCAAACCACTCACCCGGAAACGCAGTTTAGAAGTCAGGCTATTGAACATATGCAATTTTCTTTGGAACCAAGATAGACGTTCGTTCAATCGACTCGTCTTATTCCTCTTCTAATTGGTCAACGAATCCCCTCTGGGAACGAATAACCGTTTTCTCTGAGTCACTCAACATCAAACTGACCCTCGCCCCAATCCAAACAGGAATGCTTAGGTCCCCGCAAGTCAGAACTTGTCCCCCTCGTAAATCCCCCAAACCATCTATTTCAGATGGCGATGGCTCATTTCCAAGAAGTACGCTATCTATGGATTCCTGGCTAACTTCCGTGAATCCACTCCCCATCTCCCGTACTAGAGCTCCAGCAGCTTTGGCGACGACTCGATCCACCTCTCCCTTCCTGACTCTAGCTGCGTCGAGCCCGATATGGATAACTTTCAGGGGTCTCCATCTCCCACCGGGAACAACCGTTCGACCACCCCTGATTCTTCTATCTGAAGACCAAACATCCGTGACCTCGGGAGTGGACCACAGGATCTTCTTCCCCCTGGACCAAAGGTTGGATGGAACTTTCCCCCACGCCTCTCTGACGGACTCACTCAACTCCTCGCTAATTGGCTGCGGCGAGCTAGGCAGGTCCTCCTTTGCATCTGAAGGGCTCTGGTGGAATTGGGGGTCGCCCCAAGAGTCATCTATTTCGGGTGATTTCTCAAATATTGCGACGAAGAACCCTCCACCGCCAACCTTGTCGTTCCAAACTCTCATGCAGTTAGTTAGTGACTCAGAAATCCAACCTTCTACGGGAGGGGCCATTGACTCTTCCAACTCCTCCCTGTCGGAAATTGTTCCGTCCTCATTCAGTACAGGCCATGAAGTCATGCCGCCTTCGCCAGGGACTCCTTCAAGGATTTTCGAACTATCCAACA
>JAYZLP010000056.1:0-8025 GCA_036154155.1 Thermoplasmatota archaeon
GCGAGAACGATATGAGAGTCCCATCTAGAGGCCTTGGAGCGATCGAATTGCTAGAGACTGGAAGGGGGGTCCAGGTTTTCTTTGATTTCGTTGGCCCGAGCGGCCCGCAGATGCAGTATGGGATGATCAATGCCGAGGATGGGTGGATCGGGCTTTCTGACAGGATTGGGCTTGGGAGGTTTAGTGTCGTAGATAGGTCTCCCGTAGGGGGAGAGGCAGTAATTCTCCATACATCGCAGAGTGGGTGGCAGATTAGGGCCCTAGTTGATGATTCATCACCGAAATCAGGAGAGAGTGATTTCTTGGAGACGATTAGAATTTCACTTGGCTTAGACGAGCAGAATTTCAATGTACTACTGGGAGGTACTGCTCTAACGGTAATTTTCCTCAGCGTTATTGTCCTATTGACGATGACAGTCAGGGCTATGAGGTGGATAGGTAGCAGGAGGAGGTCCGCCCCAGGAGTTGTAATGCTCGAGGAGGATGTTGTAGACGTAATACTTGAGAGTGATATTTCAGTCAGTTCGAGCGATGTAGAATTGGTTGAGGAAGAAGAGGTTGAACAGAGCGAGGGCGCGTCTGAGAGAAGGCGTAGAAGGGAAATCAGATCCCAACCAGCCCCTACCGGCTCCCTTCCGCCGCTCCCTCCACCCGACATGGCCGTTCCGCCGCCCAATATGACGATTCCAGGAAGAGTTGAGGATTCCGATCTGCCTCCCCCAATACCGATGAATAGGAGTGTCCTTTGCGGATCCTGCGGAGGAAGGTTCGAAGTCTCCGGTGGGCTGAAGGTGACAAAGTGTCCAGTCTGCGATGAAAGAATCTCCCTGTGGTGAAAGGATGACTAGGATTCTTCTCGCCTCCGAGTCTGAGAGGCGGCGGGACTGGTTGACTTCCTTCCTCAAAGGTGAAGAAATATATTTCCACTCAAGAGGGCTCTCTGCTGCGGAAGCGGTAGCCCCCAGTTTTCTAGGCGTGAGCGAGAAGGTTGAGTTCACCTGCATGGCAAAGGCGATGAGCGCATCTGAGGAGCAAACAATATTGAATAATGGAGAAAACGAAGTTTTCGACATGGTAATTGTTTCTGACACCCTCGTTGAGGACCCAGACGATCACTTGGTTTCCATGGGTAAGCCAAATAGCAGTTCGGAAGCGGCCGCAATGCTCCTTAGGTTGTCGGGAAATAGGCATAGGGTGTGGTCTTCCACTGCGATACTAAGCAGACCGGGCGGGCCTTTGTTCGACAACTCACTTCATGGGGGATGGACATCTAAGATTTGGACCGAGAGTTCGATCGTTGAATTCGAGGATCTTTCGGAGGAGAGCATGGTTGAATTGATAGAAAGTGAATCGTGGAAGGGGAAAGCTGGCAGCTATGACCTAGCTGGGGGAGCCTCCATGCATTGTAAGCTGGTGGAAGGTGAGGAAGTCACAGTACTGGGCCTAGCATCGGGATCAATGGAGTTCCTGAGGAATGAAATATCTAGACAAAAGTAACTCCGCCATGGAGCAGGACGAATTCCCTCTGTAGTTCATCGAACCACTCCAGCATTGACGAGTCGAACCTCACCTGATTGACCTCTTGATCCATCAGAAGGTCGTCCTGTATCCCCTTCAGAGTTCCTGGGGCGGCGCCACAAGATACGCAAGCTCCGTCCAGGTCTATTACCAAAGAAAGCCTCTTCTCCCCCGAATCCAACTTCTCGATACTCCACCCGGAAAGAACCAACGCTCCTCCGTGACCATCCAGTGCGGCCCTTACCGGACCCAGTCTAGACATCAAGGCCGGGACCGTTTCTGGACTATCAGACTCAACAAGGGAGCACAGGGAAAGGCCTCGGAGCCTATCGTTTTCAACCGGATCTATGGTTTCAGAAATCCTCCTTTCGGCCTCCTTCCTCATCAATTCCTCGATTTGGGAGCTATAGGCCTCTGCGAGTCTGTCGCGAGTTTCCGTTTGTTCCTCTTTCTCCCCCTTCACGGCCCCAGCAGGGGGCATTATCTCTTTACTGTGTCCTCGAGTTGGGTGATTTGCCATAAGCAGAATTCAAAAGGGTGTGTCATCAGGACGCCCAGAGGGGAAGTTCGTGAGTGAGGAAAGCCCCATCCTGGAGATAAAGAATCTCCACGTTGGAATTGATGATACACCCATACTGAGGGGCATCGACATAACCATTCCCTCAGGGGAGATCCATGCCATAATGGGGCGTAATGGCAGCGGCAAAACTACTGCTGCGAATGTCATTATGGGGCATCCATCGTACGATGTCGAGGACGGCGACGTCCTCCTAAATGGCGAGAGTATCCTCGAACTGGAACCTTGGGAAAGGTCCAGGTCAGGAGTTTTCCTGTCCTTCCAGTACCCCCAAGCTGTACCTGGTTTGCAGGTCGGGAATTTCCTCAGGAAGTCAGTTAGTAGTGTCAGGGGAGAGGATTCTGCCAAGGGTAAGGAATTCAGGGAGGATTTGAAGCATGCAATGAAAAAACTGAACATTCCCTCATCGTTTCTGTCCAGATATGTCAATGATGGCTTCAGCGGCGGCGAGAAGAAGAGGTTTGAGATTCTACAACTAATGCTTCTAAAACCTCGTCTCGCGGTTTTGGATGAAACGGATAGCGGCCTTGACATTGATGGGATCCGTACAGTGGCAGAAGGAATTAATGAGGTCGTCAGGGGAACTGAAAATGGAGCGTTGATAATCACGCACTACTCGAGGATACTAGAGCACGTTCAGCCGGATAGGATTCACGTAATGATTGGTGGAAAAATTGTGGCTAGTGGCGGCCCTGGCCTAGCAAGCCTTCTAGAAGAAAACGGATACGACTGGCTAGAGGAGAAGGTTGCAAAGGGGGAGGTTTTCGAATGAGTCAGTCGAACGAGGCAAGGGAAGCTGTAGGAGACTACAAGGCAGGCTGGCACGACCCTGAGAATTCAACGATTAGATTCGACTTTGGGCTCTCGGAGAAGGTGGTCAGGGACATCTCGGAGCTAAAGAATGAGCCAGAGTGGATGACAGAAATGAGGCTGAAGGCTTACAGGCACTTCGTAGAGAGGCCGATGCCAACATGGGGCAATTCGGAAATTCTAGATGGTATTGACTTCGATGACGTATGCTACTTCCTTAGGTCCTCAGACGAGACAGGGGAATCATGGGAAGACGTACCCGAGGACATCAGGAACACCTTCGAACGTCTCGGGATTCCTGAGGCGGAGCAGAAATGGCTTTCTGGGGTCACAGCACAATATGAGTCTGAGACAGTGTATCACAGCATCAGAGAAGACTTGGAAAGCCAAGGGGTTATTTTCCTCGATATGGACTCAGGGCTCAGGGAGCATGAGGATATTGTGAAAAGGTACTTTGGGACGGTGATCCCTTTCAGTGACAACAAGTTCTCTGCGTTGAACACGGCAGTATGGTCAGGGGGTTCTTTCATCTATGTGCCCAAGGGAGTGAGCGTTGAGATGCCTGTGCAGGCGTATTTCAGAATTAACGCGAAAAACATGGGGCAGTTCGAAAGGACTCTGATAATTGCTGATGAGGGGAGCAGCATCCACTATGTAGAGGGTTGTACTGCTCCAACATACTCCACTGACTCACTTCACTCAGCGGTAGTTGAGTTGATTGCTCTTCCTGGCGCGCACATCAGATACACCACTGTTCAGAATTGGAGCAACAATGTATACAACCTTGTAACTAAGAGGGGGGTAGCTCATGAGAACTCTAAGATCGAGTGGGTGGATGGCAATATTGGCAGCAAGCTTACGATGAAGTATCCGGCTGTTATTCTGAAGGGAGAAGGTTCGCATGCTGAAGTTATTTCTGTGGCATATGCTGGTGCTGGACAGCATCAAGATGCGGGTGCAAAAGTCCACCATTTAGCGTCCAATACGACCAGTAACATCCTCTCGAAGAGCATTAGCAAGGACGGAGGAAGGGGCTCATACAGGGGAATGGCGAAGGTCATGCCAAAGGCGGAGAACTGCAGGATGAACATCGTTTGCGACGCCCTAATCCTAGATGAGGGTAGCAGATCCGACACATATCCCACCATGGAGGTCGGCAATGCAAGTGCTCACTGCGAGCATGAGGCCAGCGTTTCGAAGGTCGGAGACGAGCAGCTGTTCTACCTGATGAGCAGAGGTCACACGGAAGCCGAGGCATTGGGAATGATAGTGAATGGTTTCTTTGAGCCCTTCACGAAAGAACTGCCCATGGAATACGCTGTGGAATTAAACAAACTTATGGCCCTTGAGATGGAAGGAAGCATAGGCTGAGTGTGTCCATGGATTCTAGTTCGGAGTATTTGTCACTGGAAGAGCCGAACAGGGCCGTCCACCTCTGGAGATACACACCCTGGAGGAGGGTTCACCCAACAGGCAATATCGGAGACATTCCTGAGGATATTAGCGCGCCAAAATTGAGTCTGTCTTGCATAGAAGGGGAGAGTCCTGATGGGGTGAGGTTGATCCATGGATCGGGGCAGGTCGAAGGGCTTCCCGAGTCAGATGCTACGACTTCTAGCTTCATGCGAGCGATTACCGAGGAGTCTTCCTGGACAGTAGAGGTGGATGCGGGATTTAATCCCGGCAAGACAGTGGTGTTGGAAATTGATGCAGGGTCATCAATTTCGGCAGTTCACGTTTGCTTGAAGATTGGGAGGCATGCAAATTTGGAGTTGGTAACACTGGTAAAGGGCGACTGCGATTGGATGGGTCTGCTAAGGACTGGAACTTCGGGAGAGGGGTCGAACACAAGCGACGTAGTCGTCAATGTAATGGACGGTGGGACCCTCCTCAGGGTTGACGCCATACACATTGACAGAGACTCACAGGTTACGGCTGGAACGATTTCTTCCGGATCGGAAATGACCAAGTCTGACCTGAGATATAGGATGGGTGAACCAGGGGGCAATCTGAATGTCCTCGGATCGATTCTGTCGGCTAATGAAATGTCCCTAGATCACCACATAGAGATACATCATGACGCCCCGGAAACATATAGCCGTCTTGACTGGCACTCGGCCTGCGGGGGAAACAGCAAAACTGTTGGGACCGGGATGCTTAGGGTCGCTGAGGGCTCCAGAGGTGCCGATGCTGCGCAATTGTTCCAGAACCTACTCATATCGGAAAGCGCACAGGCTGATTCAATTCCTGAGCTAGAAGTTTCTGAAAATGAGGTTGTGGGATGTGGGCACGGGACTGCTAGCGGGCCAGTAGACGAGGATCAACTATTCTATCTCGGCACTAGGGGACTCTCATCCGAGCAGGCGAAAAGCATGCTAATTGCTGCATTCCTGAACTCTACTCTCACTGAAATGGGTAGTCAAGAGATGCATGATTGGCTCGTGGAAATGCTCTCGGATGATCTAGACGCGCTCGGCATCTAGGCAGACCTGTCCCTGTATGATGAGACAAGTGAAGTCACCAATATTCCAGAGGCGGCTCCGAACATCATTCCTTGTGTCTCTAGCCCGGTACCTGCCAAATCTCTGAATGCCAGAGTCATGACAGTGGTCATGGGGATAACAAAAATTCCAAATCTTGTAGCCCAAATCTTCGGAGTGGGGGCGACACCCATTGGCCTCAGAGTCACAGAACTGGATTTCTGTATTACCTGCCAGTCGACCCTCTCGGCATCTATCCTTAGCCTCTGAAGTACGGCTGGTCTGACCCCTGGATCGGAAACAATGCTAGATTCTTGTTCGGACTTTCCTGTGTAAATCTTCACTCTCTTCAGGTCGCTTCTCCTTTCAACGAGTCTCTCGACTACTGCAGCGGCGGAAGGAGCGTCCAGTCCCTTCAAGTCCACTATCAAAACTCCACGGTCCCTTCTGACCTTCTCGCCGACAACCCATCCACCCATCTCGGTAGGGGCCCTTTCCTCTATTGGCGAGAGGATTGCCCTGAGCCTACTCAACTCCTCAAGCCTCTCTTGATCTCTGTCTTTGGCTGAGCTAGCCATTTCATTGACCCTGTAGAAGCCAAAAATTGCGATGAGGGCAGCAGCAGCAGCGCCTACGACAAAACCGGATCTGAGAGATGAGATGACATCTGGATCGTCTAATCCACTGGCAAAAATTGCGATGAAGGTTATCATCGTTGCAACCATTAGTCCCGCGACAAGGGAGATGGCAAAGACATCACGAATTCTAACCTCTGCCATGTTACGCCCAAGAGGCACCCACTCAAGAGGGCGTGGGTCGTACAGGAAGTTTGAACTTCGGATTGCTTGTCCGTCCTTCATGGGCCTAGAAAGGAACGGAAGGGGAGATAGGTTCAGAGAAATCAGGGTCTCCAAGATTCTTGGAGGGATTGGGGGGGCTTACCTACTGCTATGCTTCCTAGTCCCCATGGCCATGCCGGAGGGATCCGTACCTCAACTCTCGGGCAGAGCGAATGCATTGGACTATGCCACGGAAAGTAGCTGGGGGAATACGAATGGGGGCGAAAGTGCGGACGTGGGGCACGATCAGCTCCTCCATGGGGGGCCGTTTGCATGGAAGAGCCTGAATCCGATTTTTGCATTTACATATGCGTTTGGAGATCTAAATTGCCATCAGAAGCATGAGAGGTCATGGGAAATTAATGGGAATCAGATGCCAGTCTGTGCAAGAGACATAGGGATATTCCTAGGATTCGTAATCGGCGCCGCACTATTTGGTTCCAGGGGACTTAATCGTTGGACCATCAGGGACACATTTCTCTCGGTTTTTCCCGATGAACTATTGGAAAATACCTACGCCAATGATGAAAGAATGAGAAATATGATCATATTGCTTGCTTTGGGGGTTGTTCCAATGGCGGTAGATGGATTCACTCAGCTACTCACCGATTATGAGTCCATCAATCCATTGAGGTTGACGACAGGAATGGCAGCAGGATTAGTTACCGGATGGTTCGTTTGTGCGTCACTTTGTGCTAGAGCGAGTGGATTTGAAGGGGCTTCTTCAGTCATGCTTCCACATGGTGCAAAACTCATTCAGAAGTAGCTATCTACGACTCTAACCACCACTTAACGAGTTCATCTGGACTTTCTGGAATATCCGAGGAGTCGTTCCCACTGCCTAATATACTGAGCCTCTGGATAACCGATTCTATGGCTGCAGGGTGATGCCCTGATTTGACTATCTGGCCCATTGAGAATCTTAGATGCGTCCCTGGGTTCTCTCTATTCCACTTGACTATTGCATCCCTGAGGGGCCAGATTGCTATTGACAGTAGGCCCATTGATCTGTACTCATCCCTTAGTTGCGAGCGGGGGGCCTCTCTTCCAATTAATGAGCGGTGTTGATGTATCCACCCCAATCTCTCGTGTAGGTATTTCACTATGGTCTGGGTGTGCCTCTCAGAGACCGTCCTAACTGGCCCTAGGGAACTGCGCAACTCCCTGATGTCAGCAGAACCCATCAGGGACAATGTTCCAAGGACTGACGAGAAAGAGTGAGAGAGGACATGGTGTGGGACATCGACTCTCTCGCCCTCCTCCACTGATTCAATTACTGATTTGTGCTCCTCCTGGGATTCTTTAATCACCCTCCAAGGGGCCCTTCCCCCGAGCCAATTTTCCTTCGAACTGGTTGGCTCCAGTCCAAGACCCTCCAGTGTGGTCTGGCCATCTGAATTCCTAATCAGCCCCATCAACAAATTTCTATCGACTATTTCGATGTCAACATTGACCGGGCTTGGGCGCGAATGAAGGAATCTCCTTATTACGCCCTTTAGCTGGTTCTTGAATTCGTCCTCCGAACCTTCATTCAGAATGGGCCCGATTATCGCTCCCATGTCGAATGGGACTGGCATTTCTTTTTCGCCGGATAGTAGTGCCCTGTAACCCTCCCTAATCTTCCTCTGTAACTCGGTTGTCTCGAAGTATTCTTCCTTGTTTGAATGAGCCCTGAGGGTCCCACTCTTGATTCGATTCAATGCTACCTCGGGGTCGCAATCTACCCATATGCACAGGTCTGGAACCAATGCGGCTGAGTTCATGTGGGCAACTCTTTCGATTCCCGCTCCACCGACAATTC
>JAYZLP010000057.1:0-32854 GCA_036154155.1 Thermoplasmatota archaeon
GGCATGTCAGGCATGACGAACTTGAACTGACGATCCCCAGTCGACAGGGCGATCATCATGCTGGGCTCCTCGCCCCCCTCCATCCCAAAGTGCTGGAACATCTGCCGGGCGTACCCTTCATCTTCGCTGAAGAAGTCCTCATCAGGATACCAGGGCCCCACCCCATAGTTCCACATATCCCCTATGGTGACAAGCCTCACCAATATCCCGTACTCCTCTTGGATGCGAACCAGCTCCTCCTCGAACTCCGCCTCGGTCTCGTCGCTGATGACTCCCGCAACGTCGTAGACATACCATTCTCCCTCCGGTGCGGGGGGAAAGTATCCGGGGCCCAGATCGTACTCATCAACACCATTCGGTAACCCGGAAACGGGACCTGATAGCAATATTACGACAACAGCGGCAACCAACGCCCGACTCATGTCAAAGAGGCAACAGTGAGCCCAAGATAAAGGAGACTACGGCAGTCACCGCTATCGCCATGTAAATTCTCGATTTGGGCGTTATCGAATAATCAGAGAGATTGACCCACTGTAGGTGTGGGAAAGAGGAAAACCTCTCCTCGGTAGAGGGCCACAGATCGCTAGGAGGGGCCCTCCCGAACACTTGTTCGTAGTAGCGTAGAGTGTAATCGTACTGCTCGACGTGCTTCTCGTCCTCCTCCGCGCCTCCCTCGGTGGGGCCATGGTGAAGCTGGTATCCCAGTACGTCGGGGCAGAACCTGCCCCAGTAGTCGTGAGTGTAGGTCATGTGCATGTGCCAGACCTGATCGATCTCCATCGACGGCGTGCATGGGGTCGGGCTGTGGGCGCAGAGGTATGCGAACCTCTTGTACTCCTGTATGGCCCTCTCAGCCATACCGAGGCTCCACCCGTTCTCATGAGCAACCCTGTTACTGAATGTCAGGTCGATCCCCTCCGGGCCTATGCTGTACGAGACCAGCCTCTTGTGGGCTTCGACCGGAATCCCATCCTCCGAAGGTGGAGCGAGAGGCCCGTCCGCCATTCTATCACCCCATCCTATCCAAGGCCGGCGAGTTGAGGGCGTAGTTGTGCTGAAGGGCCTCGCCAACGCTAACCCAGTCTGGGGTGGAACCATCGATCCAGTCATACCTGTGCCCCGGAATCAGCCTCCACTCGGCTGGAAGGCCCATCAGAATCCCCTTTGCGTGACGTATGCTCATCCATTGGGCCCCAGGGTCGCTACCCGGCAGATCGACCCTCCCCATTCCATTGGTGAATAGCAAGTCCCCCGCGTGATAGACCCCATGTCCGTGCAGGGTGACGTGACCAGGAGCGTGACCAGGAGAGTGGGTTACCCCGAGGGAGATTGATCCTGCTGACCACTCGACGGTGGTATCGGGCTCGTTGGCCCACGTGTCAGTGAAGTCTACCTGCTTGAACACGACATGCCCTAGCAAGCTCGGAACCCTCGCCTCATCGTGCCCCCAGACCTCGACGTCGGGAGCTAGGGACATCATAGTGGAGTATCCAGCCACATGGTCACGATGTGTATGGGTGTACAGTAGGTGCGTAGGTTCGAGACCGTCCTCAGCAAGTCCCTCCACCCATCTTTCCGAGTCGAATGGATCCACTATCGCCACTATTCCTGACTCCCTGTCGATGAAAGCGGTGTTCATGTTCATGTAACCGCCCATCTGGGTTACCCAGACCTCGACTCCATCGTCGCCGACCCTCTTGTCGAACTCCCCGTCCCTCAGCATTAAGACTCGGACGCAACCATCTCCCATAGGTGTGGCGGACCCCCACTCTCGGGGCAGGCTTCAAAGCGGAACGTCCGAGTCGCGATACGTGGCACGAAAGCCCGCTTCATACACCCTGCAAGGCGGGCTACTGGCCAGTCTGCTGCTTCTGCGGGGAGCCTAATGGCTCCCTTGGAAGCCTAATGGGAGTGAAAATATGGACTACGATGCCCAAGAAATAGAGACCCGCTGGCAGAAGGCGTGGTCTGAATCGAAGGCCTTCGAGGCGGAGGTGGATCGAAGCAGAGAGAAGTTCTACTGCTTGGAGATGTTCCCCTATCCCTCGGGCCACATGCACATGGGCCACGTCAGAAACTACTCGATCGGAGATGCGATGGCTAGGTTCCACAGACTGATGGGAAGAAACGTGCTCTATCCCATGGGGTACGACTCGTTCGGGATGCCTGCAGAGAATGCTGCCAAGAAGGAGGGCGGCCACCCCCATCACGTCACCCACCGAAACATTTCGAGCATCCGCGCCGATCAGGAGAGGATGGGTTACTCCTACGACTGGAGAAGGTTCCTAGCCACCTCAGACGTGGATTACTACAGGTGGAATCAGGAGATGTTCCTCACACTGAATGAAAGTGGACTGGTTGAGAGGAGAACGGCCCCCGTCAACTGGTGCACAGACTGTGACACGGTCCTTGCAAACGAGCAGGTCAAGAATAACCGCTGCTGGAGGTGTGGATTAGAGGTAGTCCAGAGGGACATGTCCCAGTGGTTCCTGAGGATGACCGACTATTCGGACGAGCTTCTCGACGAGTTGGAAAACATCTCATTCCCAGAGAACGTAAAGGCCATGCAGAGGAATTGGATAGGACGCTCTCACGGAGCTCACATAGACTTCAAGGTGGATGGCTCAGAATCAGTAGTCGGAGCCTTCACAACCAGGCCTGACACTATTTTCGGAGTAACCTTCCTCACACTCTCGCCAGAGCATCAGTTGTGTGAGGAGCTGTGTGCTGGAACTGAGTGGGAGGGCCCTTGGAGAGACCTGCTAGAAGAGTGCACAAGGATGTCTGAGTTCGAGAGAATCAACATGTTGAAGGAGAAGAAAGGAGTATTCCTGGGCAGATACGCAATCAATCCACTAAGCGGGGAGAAGGTCCCGATTTACGCTGGGAACTTCGTCGTCGCCTCGTATGGAACTGGCGCTGTGATGGCCGTCCCAGGGCACGACCAGAGGGACTTCGACTTCGCCAAGAGGTATGGACTGGAGATCAGGAGGGTGTTGGTTGCATCTCAGGGGGACGACCCCGAAGCCGAACTGTCTGCCGCCTTCGAAGGCTACGGGCCAATGGTCAACTCTGCTACGGATGGGTTTGATGGACTCTCTGGCGATGAAGCGAAGACTGCTGTCATAGATGCCCTTGAGAATGCCGACTCGGGACACGGTTCCGTCCAATACCGTTTGAAAGACTGGCTCTTAAGCCGCCAGAGGTTCTGGGGCACACCCATCCCAATGATTCACTGCGAGTCATGTGGGATCGTCCCCGTCCCTTCCGAGGAGCTTCCGGTTGAACTCCCTCTTGACGTCAAATTCACTGAAGATCAGAAGGGAAACCCCCTCGAGTCGCACGATTCGTTCGTAAACACCTCCTGTCCAAACTGCGGTGGCCCTGCTACTAGGGAGACCGATACCATGGACACCTTCTACGACTCTTCGTGGTACTTCATGAGGTTCTGCGATGCTAGCAACGACCAGTCCCCCTTCGACAGAGAAGCCGTGGATTATTGGATGGACGGCGGTGTGGATCTATACATCGGAGGCATAGAGCACGCCGTCATGCATCTCCTCTATGCCCGGTTCTTCACCAAGGCGACGAGGGACCATTCGATGAACGAGGTCGGCGAACCGTTCGGCAGGCTTGTATGCCAGGGCATGCTAAACGCGCCCGCACCATTCTGCATTGATTGCAACACCGAGTACCACATAGACCACTTTGGGCGGGACTGCCCTACTTGCGGCTCAGCCCTGTCTTCAAGATCTGCAAAGATGAGCAAGTCCCTTGGTAATACTGTCAGTCCAGAGGAGATGATATCCAAGTACGGAGCTGACACGGTCCGCCTTTTCATCCTGTTCGGAGCTAATCCGGAGGCAGGCATGGACTGGTCTGACAGCGCGCTTGAAGGGAACCACAGACAGATGTTTGCAATAATCGAGGCCTTCCAATCGGCCCAATCTATGGGGGAAAGCCCCTCCGAGATAGACGATTGGTTGATGGCAAGAATTAGATCAAACCAAGCCTCATGGAGAGAGGCAATGACGGAAGTTTCCCTGAGGGAGGGGGTAATGATCAGCCATTTCGAGATGATCTCTGACTGGAACTGGTACAGGAGGAGGGGGGGCTCCGACCGCGATACAGCCTCTGAGTTCCTCAAAGCATGGGTCCCAATGCTTGCACCGGCAACACCCCACATAGCGGAGGAATTCTGGAAATTGATGGGGAACGACGGCCTTCTGGCACAGTATGTTATTGCAACTACTGAAACATCTCCTGCAGATATCCAAGTACTTGCGAGGGAGAGGTACCTTCGAAATGTTATCTCCAGTGCTAGAAATCTCAGATCTATGGCCGAGAAGCACTCTGAAGGTGGAATAAGCAGGGTGGTAATTCAGACATCAGCTCAATGGAAATCCGATTTGGCAAGGGAGTCATTGAGGTTGGATTCAGAGGGCTTTGACTTCAGGACGGACGGGCAATCGCATGTCCAATCCCTCCCAATCTTCCAGAATGATGCCCTTAGGGGGGAAATCTTCCAAACATGGATGGCACTTACTGTCGGTAGTAAGAAGAAAAGAGGCAGAATACACACATGGCCCGAAGGAGACATCGCCCTGATCAATTCAGGTTTGGACGAGGCGGAGGTGCTATCTTCCAACTCAGATTTCATAGCGAAGGCACTCGATGTCGAGCAAGTTAGCGTGTATCCCGTCGGAGAGGGGGAAGATGTGGCCGGAAAGGCGCGTGTCGCATTCCCATTAGAGCCCGGTATAGCGTTCCTATAGGTGCAAACCTGATTAAACTCCAACTAAAATGGAGTATGAATTGACAACTCATGACACGGTGGGTTCATGGTGCTCCTTCGGTTCGACGGCTCGTTGAGTGAAGAGAAGAGTGGCGGGAGACGTAGAAGACGTCGGAGGCCCCGTCGGAAATCTGGGGGCGGAGGTAACGCCCCCAAGGAAACCGTCGAAGACAAGAGTTCGGATTCAGTTGAGAGGGCGCTAGCCAGATTCAAGGCGAACCCCCCTCCCATCGGTTTCCCGTCCGAGATAGACCCCCCTCCAAAGACCATCGAAGTAAATTGGGCGCTGAATGCAGTTCCCAGGGATGTCCAGAAGAAGGCAGGGGAGATCATCATGCGCCGTGGCGAGTTTGGTTTTCTGCCCCAAGAGAGAGTCGACGAAATTGCAGACCAGATTTCAGGACTCCCGATAACGCTAGAGCAGGCCCTCTCCCTGAGGAACGCATTGAATCAGGAGAAGAGCGTATATTCCCATCACAAACTCATGCGTAGGTCAAATGAACTCAATCGACGATACGATTCGGGAGAGGACGTCATTTCGCTATCGAAGAGATTCGATGCACCGCCAGTGAACACATTCAGGGCCATTCTGACGGGGAGGGGGTGGTCAAAGAACAGGATCAAGGAGACTCTGAAGGAACCATCCCGACTCAAAAAGAGAGACCGCGAGCAGTTTGAATTGGCAGAGTCCTTGGATAGGGTAAGCTCAGTAAATCAGGAAGAGACCCATAAGGCTTCAATGGTCTTTGAAGACGTTCTTTACGCGTACTTCGACTCCATAGGAGTCAGATACCGAACCCAAGACGACCTAATGATCGAGCAGAAGAAGGCAGAGGGGAGGGCGGTGATAACTCCCGACCTTCTGATGATTGACGATGTCAGAATAAACGGGGTCCCCTGTGCGTGGATTGATGCCAAGCACTTCTTCGGCGCTGATTTGAAATTCCCCAGAAAGAAGACTCAGAAGCAGGTCGACAGGTATGTCGCTGAGTACGGTCACGGCGCTATTGTTTACAGACATGGATTCTGCGATGGTTTGAGGATTGAAGGAGCCGAGCAATTGGACGCAAGCCCGCTCGACTTGACTCTTCTGGATGAGTTCCACGAGAACTCAAAGAACTCATGAAGACTCATTTATCCTTGTGACGCATCCCGAGAGCCCCTCTCTTTCAATCGAGGAGAGCAGCGTCGCCATTTCGACTACCTCGTCAGGATCTTTGGGAACAATGACTACGCTTTCCCCCAACATGCAGAGAAGGGGGGCCACCAAATCTTTCATCCCGCACTCGTCTATTGCCCTACTAGCTTTCTGTAACACTGCAGACCTCCGAGACTCATCAATTAGGCCACTCATTTGTGAGAATCTCCAAGCCGACTCGATAAGCTCTGGCCATTTTCCCTTGTCCCAATTCCCCTTCTCAAGCTCAACCAGTTGCGCATTTCCGGCTGAAGAGATAGAAGCCTTCCACTCGGAACTATCGATGTATGTCGATGTATGTTTCCCAGATCCGTCTCCCCACGCTAGGAGGACTTCCATGCCATTGGACCAGCCGATCGCCCTTCCCGGGCCATTATCCAGAAGATGACCATGATAAGGGGAACCAGGAGAGATACGCAACTCAACGCCTCCTGCAGAAAGGGCCGAAACATCGCCCAAACCGCTTGAACGCTTTCGATCCACTAGATGTGCCACCAGATACGATCTCCTCCTACTCTCCTCGTAGGGCAGACCCATGGCGCGCTGTATCGCCATTGAAGCAGATATTGCTCCAGACGCCGACATTCCGAAGCCCTGGCCAACTGGCACTCTAAGCTTCACAGTAATCTCCCAATCGTAATCCAAAATCTCGGGAATGAATTCAGCTAGGGTCTCACGCACTTCGTGATACAGATTGCTCTCCCCCGACCTGCCGATGAACCTGACAGAGAGACTCCCACCTCCCTCTGTGCCTCTGGCAATCGCTTCAGAACCATCTACCAGGCATAGTCCCGAACCAAGGCTCCCCTGATTCACTAATTCCTCAGAATCATCCTCAATTGAGAACAGGAGTGTGACATGCGAACCGCATTCCCCTCGTCCCAGAATGTCCGGCATGCATCATCCCTGCATACCACAGGGAAATAATTGCTATCCAATTCAGAGAACTGCCTTGAGGTCTTCCTCAATGCCACCAAATCTTCCGGAGAGCTCGTTAACGGCCATTTCGAATGCCACTCTTGGGGTCATCGAACCATCTGTTTCGAAGCTCAGGATGAATTCCCCGGGAACATCTTCCAGCTCTATTGCATCCTTGAATTCCCTAGATTCCTCTGTTCCAGATCCTACATGATTGAGGTCTGACTTCAGTGCCTCTACCATCTCTATGTCATCTAGCCGACCGTCCTTGAAGTCCTTCGCTTTGATAGTAAGGCCAAGATCCCAGAGAACCTTAGATCTGGACTTGACCTTCAATACGCCAACCTGCCTTGGATTGAAAGTAACCCCGCAGACGGGAGACCACTTCACATGCTCCCTGCCACGACCCATTACCGCCGTGGCGGAGAATTCGATCATTTGGCCTTTGAACAGCTTGGTGATTGGTATTGATTGGTACTTGGTAGGGATGAATCCATCAGCGTCTCCTAGGAAGTTCAGATCTCCGGCAGTAACCCAAGTTCCCTCATCAGACCCCTTTACCTGGCAATAGTACAGCATTGTGCAACTAGCACATCCCCTGTCCTCTTCCACCATCTCGGAACAGTTGGGGCACTCGTCTTGGAAGTAGAACTCGTCATGCTTAGTTGGGATGGGTATCATTGCAAGCCTTTGGGCAATCACCTCATCGGGAAGCGGTCCGTCCGTCTCCCAGAGCTCCTCTCCATCCTCCTCGGTCTTTTTTACGAATCTAACAGTTTCAATCGCCATCTTAGGGGTATCTGACATCAGAGTCCTCCTAATCGAGTTAACAAAAGCGCGGTCCGTATCTGTGAGAAGCACCTTGATGCTCTCTTCATCTTCATTCAGAATTTTTACCTTAACCATTTCAATCACCTCAGACGCGCCTCCCGCGTCGACCCCCCTTTGACTTGGTCCCATCAGTGGGTATTGGAGTAACGTCCTCTATCCTTGTAATCTGCATGCCAGCCCTGGTAAGTGCTCGGATTGCTGATGTCGCACCAGGAGCGCTGTGCGAACGATTCCCGCCAGCTCCCCTGTACTTGACAATCACCTGATTGAAGTCCTTCTCCACAAGCATCTCCGCCATCCTCTCGGCCGCCCTCATAGATGCGAATGAGCTGGACTTCTCAGATCCGCCCTTTGTCACCATGCCGCCAGAGACCTTGCAGATCGTTTCTGATCCGGTTAGGTCGGTTGCTGTCATCAGCACGTTGTTATGGGTAGTGTAGATGTGAAGAACGGCTTTGTGCGGCATCAATTGTCACCCCCGGGGATCGTGTCATCGACCGTAGGTGCAGCGGCCTCTCCTGCCTTGATGTCCTCAACAAAGTCCCCTGCTACCTGCACAGGGCCACCCACTTCAGACGCCTCTTCCTCAGAAGCATCTACAGTAGCTCGTAGCTTCTCTAGCTCCTCTCTGAATGGGTGAGTTGGGTCTTCGTACTTCGAACCGCTTGTGTAGCGCAGCATCTCCTCCTCTTCCCTGAGAACGTGGTATCCAGGCACAGTCATTTTCTGTCCCCCAATCGAAATGTGTCCATGCACAATCAGGTTTCTTGCTGCCCTCATCGAGGGCGCCAGGCCCTTGTAGTAAACTTGAGATTGCAACCTCCTAGCCAGCATCAATTCTACATCAATCTGCAGAATATTGTCTAGACTAGAGCCCTCGGAGAGCAGCCCCTTCTTGGTTAGGGATGCTAGCAGGTCATCTTTCTCTCGAGAATAGTGCCCCTCGGAAGTATCGACCCTTCCAATCAACTTCATGGCCTGGTTCCTGTGCCTTCTAAGCGCGGACTTCTCCCTCCAGATCTCCCTCATTCCTCCGACTTTCTTCAAGCCGTACTTTTCCTTGAGGGCGTGCTCCTCTTCTATTCGAGCCTGCTTCCATGGGTGGGTAGGCGTCTGTGTCTTTGGTCTAGCAAACTTAGGATCTCCCATAATTACTCACCTCACTTCTTCCTCTGGACACCTAGAGCTGTGCCCCTCCTTCCATTGCTTCGTAGTCTCTGGCCGCGTACCTTGTGCCCGCTCCTGTGGCGTATCCCTCTGTAGGTCTTTATTCCTGCAAGCCTAGCAATGTCATCGTCTCGTGTCATTGACACCTCCATCGCTACGATATGCGCGTCTTCGTTGGACTCGAGGTCTCTTTGCCTGTTCATCAGCCACCAAGGCATCTCGGTCGCGTAGTCACCTATTGCCTGTCGCAGACGTTCTTGTTCCTCATCAGTTAGGTGACCTCCCAGTTTACTACCGTCAATGTCGGATAATTTGCATATCATACCCGCCGTCCTCATTCCAATGCCCTTGATAGAGCAGAGTCCGACTGAAATCTTACGCAGTCCGTCTACGTCCGTATCGGCTATCCTTATGATGTAAGAGAAGTCATCTCCCAGTTGGGTTTCATCTATTGCTGTCATGTTACGGTTCTCCCGTGTTCACCGGTTACCCAGTGGCCCAGTAGGCATCCGGGCGACCAACCCTCCCTATTTGAACCGATTGGACGCCCCGTAGGGGCGGAAATCACGGCTCTTTGCAGATAACGTAGACTGTATGTCCACTATCCCCTCTGACTAGCTGAATGTCCGCCATGAATGAACGAGACCCCTCGATATCCCTCATCGCCTTGTGCAATCTTCTCTGCAGTGTGGGGTGCAATTCCGGATCAAGAGAGCATCTGAGGGTGATGCTACCAATGTCATTCCTAGCTAATGCCGCGGCTGTCAGATCGATGCTGTGCAGTTCCGGGGGAGAGAGCCTGTGCTGAACCACCTGGCCAGTGGCTACCACGAACCCCATTACCTCGTCATCCCCCTGGATAGGCTCTGTGTGTATCAGGATAGGCCTCCTCCCACTGGTCCTTAGCCACGTCCGCCCGCCTCTGTCGCCAAGGGCCGCCTCAATCCAATCGTCTTGTAGTCCACTTTCAAGCAGGACTGGATCCAGAATCGTCATCCAAGATCCAAAAGGTGGCGGCTCACTAAGATCGGATGAAACGGCGATTGACGGCTTGCCCTCTATGGAGGCCATTATTTTCTTCGTACCCATCCTCACGCACCTCCTTGGGCTCTTCGAGGAGAGAGACCCCGACCAAACAGAAAGCCGGTCAACGCGCCCGCCTCCCTGACTAAGCCACTCCCAGGTTCTCCTGATTCCGGGGAACGACGTCTCTATCGTGGCATCAACCATAAATCGCTGCTCATCGTCTAGCCTTGGTGACAAGTCTAGAAGTATGCTAGGCCCATTAGTCCCCGGCTCCAGGTAATCCTTCCATGAAGCGAGAAGTGGACCTAGAGGAGGGTCCATCTCGTCTATGTGATGATTCTGTGCGTCTGTAGGCCTCGCAGGGTCAAGATGTAACATAGCCACAGGGGGATGTGCTCGAGTTCCAGCCTCACGAAGGCTAGACCAATATTCAGTCATCACCCCTTCAGCGTCCGAACCGTCTCCGATAACAACCCTGTCCATAGATCTCTGAACATCGTCCGACTCCGCCGCTACGAACATGTTCGCGGCACAGAGGACAGCAATATTTCCATCTATTTCCACCCCCAACGCAGGTCTCTTCAGAACCTTCGAATATGCAATAAGCTGGATTCCCGAACCAACCGCACCATCGGCAATCACCCCTGGACCTAGGGATTTCGGATCAATCTGTCCGGCCCTAGCCAAGGCCACCCCCCATGGCGTTGAAAGCCTCCTCATCTCCTCTGTCATGTGGAAAGCAGGGTCTCCCTTACGGGATGATTTTGCTGAGGCACGCCTACTTCCTTCCTTCACAACCTCGGGCGAAGGTCTAACAGATGCGTGGCCACTGCCTTCTGACATTATTATCGCCTCTCAATCAATATATTTAGACCCCAACAAAAGCCGTAACCTCTAATTCGAATCTAAGCCATGAATTCTGCAATTCATGACCATCTGACCCACCATACGCTATGTTGGGAGGAAGGAGTGTGATATGACTGGTTCCAGTATCCACCCCCGGTATTAGGCCCCTGTCTGCATCGATGTCAAGGCCTATCGCAGACCAGCCAAAACCTTCGATGTAGTTAGGGTCATCCCCTGCATTTACTGGCAGATCGCCCTCATCTAACAGCTCATCTGTATCAGCGTCCCAGACCCTGTAATGTACCTGAAGGCTATCTCCATCTTGG
Organism: Thermoplasmatota archaeon; assembly: GCA_036154155.1. Taxonomy (GTDB): domain Archaea; phylum Thermoplasmatota; class Poseidoniia; order Poseidoniales; family Thalassarchaeaceae; genus MGIIb-O5. The sequence continues at coordinate 11,108 of JAYZLP010000057.1, forward strand.
GAGTGGAGCTCACGTTCTTCCACTCCCTTGAATACCGTTACATCAAGCCTTACTTCTGATGAAACCAGTGCAACATGAGAAGCCACAATAGAGAAGCTACTCTCGTCAATATCCTCGGTAATCTCAATTTCCAGGATAATCGAATCGTTTCCTGGGAATTCGTTGATCAGCAACTGCGTATCGTCAGAATACGAGAATATCACATCGGCCCCTTCAATCTCAAGTAGAAGGTCCAGAGTCTGGTTGCCCCTGTTGTGAATTGCTACTGAAGCACGGTCACCGTTTCCTTGATGTTCCCAGTCACAACGCAACTCTCCGGGATAGAGAAACACATCATCCTGCGAAGAAAGATTCTCTGGCCACGCCCAGTCTCCCTCCCTAGAGTCGCAGGTGTCGAAAAGGAGGTCTACCTCCCATGCCCAGCGCCCATCCACCTCAAGCATTGATTCATCGACAGAACCGAAAGAATCCTCAAGATGATTCATGAATCTGTATGCGTCTATGCCAATCCAGATAGTGGATAGGAGTACCACTAATATTGTCGATAGTGAAAGTAGTATTGCTGCCCTTGGAACTGCCATTTCGTTTATGCCAAGTGGAACATGCGGATGCTCGACTTCGTCGGGCGTGTCCGATATCCACGTCCGCGTCATGATTCATTTGCCAACACCTTCTGCCATCAACGTTGGCCTGTTTGGATTCGAGAAATCATCAATTGAATAGAGTCAAATTACTGCGAATCAGTCCCTTACTAGCTCCTTTTCGTAAGTTATACCCAACCAAGACACTATCCCTAGCTCCATCGCCACTATCGTGAGCCCCACCAACATAACTCCCGGATTAGTCAGGGCGCTTCCGAAGAATACCAGAGCTGTCAATATCGCCAACACCAGATCGACCAAGCCCCAGATCCTGAGCCCCCTCCTCAACTGGAGTATGCCAATGACCCAAATGGAGGTGGACATAACGATTAGAGCAATCGGGAGGAGCCCAGCCTCCCCTCCCCCAAGCAGGCCAATCACGATGAGAAGATGGCCGTTCGCAGCTAGCATTAGGGCCCAGTCCCCCTTCTTTGTCGGCACAGTCAGAACGCATAGTAGAATGGCAATCGAACCCAGCGTAACACTGGCCTCTGTAATGATGGATGAAACGCTATCAATCCAGTTTCTAACAGCTAACATAACTAGTATGATTCCCGGAATGGCCAGGCCCACGGAATTCTGCTGCTCTCTCTTCAGTCCCTGTATTATTGCACTGCAGATTGCCATTGCCCCAGCTAGGCCGAATGAGAGCATTACCACAGCAATTGCTCGACCGCCCCTCCCAGCCCCTCCCTTGGACTCGGCCCGTCCCCTGGATGTGCGAAGATTGTCAATCCAGAAATCTGCAATCACCGCAATCACCAGGACTGCCTCCAGGAGGAGAAGGGGAAGCTTCCACTCCAGCAAATCTCCAGTTAACGGATCTACTGTGAGAGGCCAGGGCAACGATTCGTAAAGTAGACTTCCAATTAGCCGATCAATAAACAGGGAGATGATTAGCCAATCTATAGCAATTGGAATCCTATCGAGCATATTTTCTTGCTGGAATAGAGAAATCGCAACCAGCTCAACCACGATAACCACGACGACAGCCATGCCCAACAGGTCCTGATTGCTGCTACCCGGGCCTATCAAGGAAGCAATGTGGGCAACCACAATCCCCGCAATAGCGAGAGCAATGGGGGTTTCCACTCCCCCAATATGAGGTAGTGGTAATTCCAAACCCCTAGTTCTGAATCTAGCTACCGCAACAAGAACCGTCACAAAGGCACCGCAAGATAGCAGTATTACTGGATTGGACCCAGTTGTCAAACCGATTAGCACACTCGCCCCCAGCACAACCGCCATGACCGAGATGACGATCACAGGCTTGTGACTAACATCTGTGACGTACAGCTCCCCCAGGTCCTCCGTTGGAGACAACTCCCTCCTCCTTTTCCTCTCCTCTCTCAACTCAGCAACCCTTGGATTGAATCCGGAAACATTCCCATCCCCAACAGAAGGCAAGGTCGAACCTAGGGAGTCTTCCGCGGCCATCTCCCTTCTTTCGCTTAGGAGGCTCATGGTTTGCAACTCCCTCCTAATTTCCCCTCTTGCTACAAGCCACAGGGAACTTATGACGAAAATTGCAATGGATGCATATTTCGCCTCCACCTCACCGATTTGCCAAGTAAGGGAGATTGAGATTACCATTAGCCACAAGGACGCGAGAGCAGGCCTAAGCAGGTCTTCTATCGCTCCAGCCTTTGGCAGGTATGAACCAAGCATAGCAGCGGTGCACAAAACTACCACCAGGCCCGTATCCAAATCAGGAATATATTCCGATGGAGCCAACAAATTAGAAGGATCATTTCCAGAAAGGAAAATCAAGAAGGGCAGGCTCATCATCCCCATCGCAAGTGTGTAATTTCTATTCTCAATATCTCGCTCAAACTGAATCAACGTCAGCAGTAGGAAGCATAGGATTACACTCAGAATCTCTCCTACTCCGTGCCTCCACTGAATGATCACAGCACTAGCGAAAATTATGCCCAACATCATACTAACATTGCCAACTCTAACTTTTCTGACATGAGCGACAAGATGCAGGGTCCAGATGGCCCCACACACCAACACCAGAGTGAGGGACGTGAAACCTCCAAACTGAGCCATGAAAATTGTGGTAATCATTGGTATCCAAAGCCCTAGGCTCCAGAGCTGTAATGCCCCTGAGTCCCTGATGGAAGCAGAAATTTCAGAAATTCCAAGAAACCTCGATGCGAGGTTTACATTTGTAGACCCCAATCTTTCATTGACCACGGACATTAGGATTGAACACAGGATAAGATAGACCGCCAGTGGAACAACATCTACCTCAATCACGCTCCCGGGGTCAATGCGATCGTTGGCCACTAGAACTGTTCGAATCGCCTCCTCCAAAGTCTCCTCCATTAGAATCCAGACCCACGGCAGAAGAACGGTTACTCCAGCAAGTGACGGGGACTCTCTCCTCACTGAGAGAATCGCAGTACCTAAGTGAAGAAGCGAAAGAAGCGAAAGAAGCAATACTCCCCCGTCACCACCATTCTCAACTGACTCTGATGGAACTAGAATTACGAGTAGGATTAGTATTGCTACGGCCCCTCCCCATAGGACCCTATCGGTAACTATGTCCTGATCTCGAAGAACAACAAAACCAGTGATTGCAGCTCCAACTATGGTGAATACAACATACTCGGAAATAGCTAGGTATCCCTCAACTAAATCCCCATTGGATAGCATCGCAATCAGAACTAGGGATGAAGCCCCCAGTGGAATCATGACTCTCCTCGGCGCAACCCCTCTTACAGTAAGATAAGAACCACCAAAAGCCCCTCCTAGAACAGTAACCATGGCCAATGCGTAGCCCGTATCCTCCCTGTTTGCAGCTACAGCAAGAAGAGCCCCAATGAGTCCCATCGATACGGAGACCCCCCAAAGTCCCGGCTTACCTAGCCCCATCACTTTCATTGCATCCGAGAACCAATTCGACTCCCTCGCATATCTCGAAGCCATGGATGCGTTCGCTGCGGTAACTGCCATCATCAGGGTGAAGAGAAGAAGCGGCGAGTCAAGTGGAAGTATGCGTAATTCGCCAATCTGAAAACCATCGGTTGTAGCATGCATCCCAATCCACAAATTCGAAGCCGCAATCCCGAGGGCAGCCAGGTTTCCTGACATCCTCTGCAGAGCCAATCCATGAATCAGGATTGTCGAAAACAGAATCATCAGGGCAATCCCCTCCTGTCCGAACAACGACCCTGCCGTAGACCCAATTGCAAGAAGAACAAGAGTTGACTGAGCCGCAATAGCATCATGATCGTACCTATACGCAACAGCTACGTTAAGACCCACCAGGGCGATCAATAGGGCTCCTAGTGCCTCCACCCCAATTACATCCCATCTTTGCAACTCTATGGCCAAACCATACAGTACCTTCATCGAAATAATGACCCACGTGACTCCCAGAATTTTCATGTTCTTCCTTGGAATCCAAATTTCCCCCAAACCGAATCCTAGCGCCGCTAGGACAACTAGAGAAACACCTGCAGGAAGCGGCTCCATTACAACTCCGATTTGAATCCCTATAGCACTGTAGACCAGGATCATAGATCCCATGAGTAGCCAATTCACCCTACGTTCCCCTTCGACAGCCATTTCAGTTACTACGTCCCTCTCGGGAGCCGTCTTCACACTACCATCGCGGCTTACGAAACCAGGAGATTCAGAGTCAGTCTCTGAGAACGGATCAAAAATCTCACCGAGAGCTTCATCCAGCTCCCTTTTGTCCGAATCCCCACCATCTTCTTTCGATTCTCCAATGCCCTGGATGATGCCTTCTATCTCTACTCTATCGCTAATCCTGAATGACCTCTCTCGAATGACCTCATCGTCAGGGTCACCCTCGTTCATCGCATCGCGGTGGGGCATTACTGGAATAACCGCATCCCCAGCACCGAACAAATCGCTGCTAATTTCCTTCAACTTTCAGATTGGCCACAGCCGTAAGCCTTGAAGAGTAATTCCCATCGTCGCAGGCCATGGAGGGCCCCACCATGTCGGCCCCCCCCTCCAATCCATCAACCCCTCTAAGCTCTCATGGTCTCGAGCCAAGTGGAAAGGTCCACTGGAATTTGGGCTGGGAGCGGTTGCACAGTATTGCAGTGGAGAGAGGTGAAGCCACACTCACCGCTCATGGAGTCCTACTAGCCACAACTGGGGAAAGAACGGGCAGGTCTCCAAACGACCGATTCATAGTGAAAGAGCCTGGGATGGCCGACGATGTATGGTGGGGCGACGTAAACAAGTCAATTTCATCTGCAGTCTTCGAAAATCTACTCGAGAAGACCAGAAATCACTTGGACAATGCCGATCAGGTTTTCGTTAAGGACGCGTTTTGTGGGGCAGATCCCCGGTACAGAATGCCTGTCAGGCTCGTAACTGAGAAGGCATGGCACGCCGCGTTCATGCACAACATGTTCGTCAGGATTAGTCCAGAGGATGCGGAAACCCACGAACCGCAATACACCATACTCCACGCTCCCGAATTGCAAGCCTCACCATCCAAGGATGGAACAAATTCCGGGGTGTTCGTAATATTGGCATTGGACCGTGGTTTGGTGATAATTGGTGGAACCCACTACGCTGGAGAAATCAAGAAAGCCATCTTCACGATTATGAACCATATTCTTCCAGCCGACGGGCTTCTCCCCATGCACTGTTCTGCAAATACCAATGAAGACGGCTCCGCATTGTTCTTCGGCCTTTCTGGAACCGGTAAGACCACTCTTTCAGCAGATCCAAACAGGGCTCTTGTCGGCGACGACGAACACGGGTGGTCAGATGAAGGAGTATTCAATTTCGAAGGAGGATGCTATGCAAAGATGATCAACCTCTCGGAGAAGGATGAACCAGCAATCTTCGCAACTACTAGGATGAAGGGAACGATTCTAGAAAACGTAGTATTGAACGCCGACGGAACACCTGACTTCTTCAACAGCTCCCTCACTAAGAACACCAGGGGCTCATATTCAATCGAGTCAATAGAGAACAGAACTCTAGACTCCATGGCAGGCAATCCCAAGAACGTGGTCTTCCTTACTTGTGATGCATTCGGGGTTCTTCCGCCATTGTCTCGTTTGACTCCAGAGCAGGCAGCATATCACTTCATGTCTGGATACACTGCTAAAGTTGCAGGAACTGAGATGGGCATAACAGAGCCACAAGCGACGTTCTCAACATGCTTCGGGGCCCCATTCATGCCACGCCACCCCTCGGTATATGCGGACCTACTTTCTAGCAAGATTCGCAAAAACAATGCCAAATGTTGGCTAATCAACACTGGATGGGTAGCAGGAGGATACGGAGCAAGTAGCCGAATCAAGATTAGATGGACAAGGGCCCTACTAAATTCGGCATTGGACGGGGATCTCGATGACGTAGTGTTTGTCGAGGACGCAAGGTTCGGATTCTCCGTACCGACTACTTGCGAGGGAGTCCCAGACTCGATACTTCAGCCAAGAGACACTTGGCACGACAAGAAGAAGTTCGATGGCACTGCCAACGTTTTGGCTCAAATGTTCATTGAGAACTTCGAACAATACTCGGATGTTTGCAGTCAAGAAGTTCTCGACGCTGCACCAAAGCCCCTCTGATCGCATTCAGAGTTTTTGCCAGTGATGCCTTTGTGCATCCACGGCACATATTGCAGCCATGTGAACAACGTCCCTGACGCTGTCTCCCCTCTGCAGAACGTGAGCGGGCCTGGATAGTCCTTCTAGAATCGGACCGGTCATCTCGGCCCCAGCAACCCTCTGCAATAGTTTGTAGGCAATGTTCGCCGATGCAAGATTAGGGCATATCAGAATATTCGCGGGCCCCTCGAATGACATGAACGGGTAGTCCTTCTGTATCTCCGGAACCAATGCAGTGTCGGCCTGCATCGGCCCATCGATTATCAATTCTGGATCGAGTTCGCGTGCGATTGAAATGGCCTCTTCTAGCCTATCTGTCCTCAGTTCTGAAGATGTTCCGAAGTTGGAGAAAGAAAGCATTGCGACCTTGGGTTTCACACCAAACCTGCGAGCCACTTTGGCCGTCTGAACAGCTATTTCAGCTAGAGTTCTGGAATCGGGATAGATGTTTATTGTGGCATCCCCAATGAACATCAATTCACCATTAACTGTCATCATGTACATCCCCACAATTCTATGCGAGTCGGCCTCTGGTCCGATAATTTGCAGGCATGGCTTTACGATGTCCGGGTAGTGATGAGAAACCCCTCCAAGATAACCATCGGCATCACCCATGTGAACCATCATCGGCGCGAAATAAGTAGTATTCTTCATCAGCCTTACAGCATCCTCCACAGTGACTCCCTTCCTGCCCCTCAGATCGTGCAACTCATTGGCGTACTCCCCTCTTCTCCTTGGGTCATATCTGACATCAATTTCTTCGCATTCGAAATTCAGCCCCAACTCTTCCTTCACTGCATCGATCCTCTCAACGTTTCCAAGAAGAATCGGCTCACATATCCCTTCGGCTATGCATTGAGATGCGGCCTTGATTATTGTAGGGTCTTCCCCCTCGCAGAAAACGATTCTCTTCTTGTCCCTCTTGGCCCTGTTGATCACCCTTCTCATAATCGATCTAGTCAGCCCCAGCCTGGCCTCGAGCTCCTCTCTGTACTTCTCGATATCGAAGTCTTTCGGCTTAACCCTCGACACCCCCTCGCTAACCGCTGCTTCAGCGACTGCGCTCGCCTCCCAAATCAGGACGCGCGCGTCGAATGGCTTTGGAATGATGTATTCCGGGCCGAATTGGAGCTGCTCGCCATCGTAAGCAGACATCACGTCATCTGGAACAGGCTCCTTGGCAAGCTGGGCAATGGCATGAGTAGCGGCCATCTTCATTCCTTCCGTGATCTCTGTAGAACGGACGTCCAATGCACCACGGAAGATGTATGGGAAACCTAGTACGTTGTTTATCTGATTTGGATAGTCCGAGCGTCCGGTGGCCATTATCGCATCGTCCCTAACAGCGACAACATCATCTGGCAATATCTCAGGATCGGGATTAGCTAGAGCGAATATCAGAGGTCTATTGGCCATTGAAGAAACCATTTCCTTAGAGACAATCCCACCTTTGGAAAGGCCGAGGAAAACATCAGCCTCAACCATGGCGGAAGCGAGGTCGCCGTCAGGAATGTCTCTAGCAAACTCGGACTTGTATTCGTTCAGGTCACCACTATCGTCCCTGCTCTTCGTCAGAATGCCAGTTGAGTCTACCATGATAATATTCTCGAGCTTCACTCCTAGCCTCACGTAGTGCCTGGCGCATGAAATAGCGGAAGCACCGGCCCCAGAGATGACTACCTTGACCGAACCTATGTCCTTCTCAACAACCTCCAAACCATTCAGTAGGGCAGCTCCAGAGATTATTGCCGTTCCATGCTGATCGTCATGCATGACTGGAATGTCGAGCTCCTCGACCAGCCTTCTCTCAATCTCAAAGCACTCCGGGGCTTTGATGTCCTCAAGATTGATTCCACCGAACGTCGGGGCTATTGCCTTCACGGCCTCTACGAATTCGTCTACATCAGTTCTGTCAACCTCTATGTCAAACACATCGATATCCGCGAATGCCTTGAACAGAAGGCCCTTTCCTTCCATCACCGGCTTTCCCGCTAGAGCGCCTATGTCCCCGAGGCCAAGAACAGCAGTTCCGTTGCTTATGACGGCTACCAAATTGCCTTTGGAAGTGTACTTGTATGCGTTGTCCGAGTCAAGCTCAATTTCCTTGCAGGGGTATGCAACTCCGGGAGAATACGCCAGAGAAAGCTCATGTGATGTTCCATGAGCTTTTGTGGGGACTACCGTAATCTTCCCGGCCGGCTTGGCCGCGTGATATTCTAGTGCCTCGTCGCGAAGCATATCCTCGGTCAACTAACCACCCCGGAAATATCCGGCCCATGCACCCCTCTTTGATGCTATCCTAACGCGTCAGAATCGATTATCAGCCGTGTTACAAGCGTTTCTTGAATCCCAATCTGAGATGAAAAAGTGTTTTTTCCACCTACGGTGGACTGAGCAAATACTACTCAACGACCCCCACTATTCAATATAGGAGTGGAATGCCGTGGAAGCGTGGATATCAATTTCCGAGGCAGGGCCAACCTCGCTCAGAGGAAGGCAATCCTCCTTGTCGCGCTAATGGTCCTACTTCCCTGGGCTGGCATGGATAGCACCGAATTGACTCCTCGTGACGACGAATCCCTGACCTCAGCTAGAACCTGGGGGGCAATGGGGAGCAACGATACTGGATGGATCGACATTGTAGCAACAGGAGCAGACCCAAGAAACCAGACATTTGCCTATGGTGACTTGGTTTTGGATTTCGCACCTGGAGCGGAGATTTCCAATATGTCCTTCGAGGTCTCAGTTGACGGTGCCGATGGATATTGCATAGAAGAACCGCAACTGACCCTGATGGAGACCCAGACGCCGATACTCGACTGGAGGGACCTCGGAGGACTGGGTTGTCAAGACTCATTCACCAATAATCCACCAACTCTCGAAGATGGCACATTGAGCACATGGCTGAAACCCAACACGATTAGTGATGCGGCATGGACACTTCCTGCCGGCATCACAATTTCCGATTTGGTCATAGAGGCACTGACTCCATCCGATCCAAAGGTTTCGTTCTCTACCCTGGACGTAGTGATTCACGACAGCGCAGTAAACCCCATGGATGGCCGACTATACCTACTTCTAGACAACGACCTAATCCATCTCGACAGTGAGATGTCGGAAACCTGTGGATGGAGGTGCCCCGGTATTATCCACATTGACACGGATGTCGAAGGGAGTAGTTTGGCTGTGGACTCAACAGGAAGCAGGCTCCTAATCGGCAAACAAGACGGCTCTATCAGCTCACAATCTCTTCTCGACTCATCATTCAACCCCGACTTGCTTCAAGCCCCAAACGTTCCCGCACCGGTATCTGCTATGGCGGTTGATCAGTACGGAAACGTCTGGGCAGCCTCAGGTTGCAGCTTGATGTTCCTCCCCCTGAACTCAGCCACATGGTCGGATACAACATATTGCCCCGGCTCCCCGGAGATACCAGTTGACATGGAAACTCATGGAGACAAAGTCTTCCTCGCCACCCAGAGCACGGGAATACACTTCATGGAGTACACATACGACTCCTCCAGCTCGAACATCACTATTTCCGACACCACCATTTGGGACACAAACAATTTCCTATCAAGCAACTCAATCACAGACTTGGATATAGCCTCCGACCAGCTACTGATCTCCACTCTTAACGCAGGAATCAACCGTAGGGATTTGAGCACCTCTTCTTGGCTCTCTAGGTGGAACACGAACAACTGGCTAGCTTCAAACTCAATCGTGGGGATATCGCATACGAGCGGCTGGATCCACATAGTCGCGGGAACCACTCTGCACTCCTACGACACCACCGCCAACGTCTTCCGCTCTCAGAGGCAAGTTTCCCAATTGGGACTACTCGGTCCGGCCACGTCGATTTACTCATGGCCATCAGGAATAGGCGAAAGGAGCCCCTCTGACGGAGTAGCATTCCTGATTGACTCAACGGGAAGGGCGGGCATGCAGCATGGAGAGACGGTAGTCGGAGCAGAATCACTGGTCAGCAGTCCCGTATCCAATCCAATGAGGGTAGCTGCTAGCATTGACGACGGAGAGTCCGGTCAGATATGGGTAGCAGGAGACACCACAATAGACAGATTCGACGAAGGAGCTAGAATTTGGCAGCAACCAATAGATGTCAGCGACTATGCCCAACAACTACAGTCAATCACATCAATAGTTCAAGACTCCAATGACAGGGTATGGGTCGGAACCTCGAATTCTGGAATACTTAGATTCAGAGCAGACAATGGCGCATACATAGGAACAATCAACGGAATAGAGGATCAGGTGATCTCCATGGCCCACGATGACACCACGGAGACCCTCGTCGTGGGGCACCCATTCAATGGCCTGTCCCTCGTCAATACATCCACAATGACGCTAATCGATGTACTCGATACAACCGACGGCCTAGACTCTGACTTGGTCACGGACGTTGCCACCAGATACGGAATTGCATATGCAGCAACGTCCGATAGCGGACTCATGAGAATAGACCTAATGGCCCTGCAGATACTAGGCTCGTGGCAGTCACTAGGCGCAGACAACCTCGAAGCTGCACCCATAGCGGTAGACGAGGATACGATATACCTAGGACTCCCTGACTTCGGGATCCTCCTCCTCGATAGGATGAACGGTGACATCATCGACTACTGGGAGCCCGGGGGCAGCAGCGGCCTCCCTGACGACGACGTACTGTCCCTCCACATGCTCGGAAGCGAACTGGTGGTCGGCTCTAGGGTCTCCAACACCGGGGCCCAATCAAACGGCGGGCTGGCTATTTGGGACGGGGCCTCTTGGGAGCAATTGGAAACCAGCATTCCAGGTTGGAATAACGATCCGTACGTCTTCTACGATATCACAAGCGATGGCAGCGACGTTTACGCTGGGACAAACCGAGGGGCCTGCCGCTGGGCAGTCGACTCCAACGGAGATTGGCAACTGGATGTCTGCGTCGACCAAGGTGACGGCATGCCCTCCAGGCAGGTATACTCGGTCGAGCTAATTGGCTCCAGCACGCTCTACGCCGGGACAGACAACGGAGCAGCCGTGATTAACACCCTAAATGGGACAGTAATGGAAGTCTGGAACGCCGGTGACGATACCCAGAGAGCTAGGACCGTGAAGATAGAGGACATCCTTTACCTAGGGTTCGAGAATACGGGAATAGCCAGATACGACCTGATCAACGACCAGTGGCTGACAACATGGGATGGAACACAGGGATACATAGACGACGACGACGTCACTGCCCTAGTCGAGGGCACGGAACCCGGAACAATGTGGGTAGGGGGGGACTTCGGACTAACCCTGATTGACGTTGTAAACGACCAGGTACTGATCGACTGGAACAGGGGCCCTAATTCAGGTGGCCCCACTCTTTCCACTCAGATTCCAGCTGACATAGTGATCATGGGGGACGTCCTTCACTACTCCACCCAGAGAAGCAACCAGTGGTGGGCATCCAACGACGTGATAACCAGAATAGCACTCAACAACAACACCTCGCTATCCTCGATTGATGCTGGTAGCCAGATAGGGTACGATAGCGTGGTCTATGGGATAGGCGAGGTCGGCGACGAGCTTTGGATAGGGGTCCGTCCGACTCAGTACTGGAACTACGGGGACGGCACAGTCGTCAGATGGAACACCGTGAACGAGACATGGGCCGACAACCTAGAGACCATAGGGAACGTCCTCAGGGTGAATGCCAGGCTTCTCGGAGACTGCTTCCCATTGAACGCCAGCTCCTGCGAGATGTGGGTTGCATATGGTGACAACATAATGCGCAGATTCAGCTTCTCGACAATGACCCTCTTGGATGAGTGGTCCGACATAGATGGCCCAATCAGGGGCATGGTAGAGTTCGACGGAGAGTACCTCTTCGCGAGCATGGAGGGGATACTCAGATGGAACCCGGCCAATGAGACATGGCTGACACCTTGGACGGAGAACAGTGGCCTTCCGAACAACTCCGAGGAAGAATTCTACTCAATGACCGTGATTGGCGACGATCTCTGGGCTAGCTCCATGCAATCCTCCGGTTGGAACTCAAATGCCCAAATTTTCAGGAAGAACGGAACCACTGGAAATTGGACCGCATGGGATCTCGATTCTGGTGACATCCCTGATGGGTATGGGGCCGACATCGTTCTCTGTGATGACATAGTCCACGTCGCCATAGGAAGGAGATTCTGGTGGGGCAACCAAGGTGGAGTCGCAAGGTTCGACCTTGCCGACCACGACTCGGACGGTCAGACAGAGGAATGGATATCGCCCCTGACGGATGGAGGATCAAACGGACTGGCAAACGCCGATGCAAGGGCTCTTGCTTGTGATGAGTCGAATAGAATCCTGTATGTCGGCTACGATGAGGAAGGCGTAGGATTCGACAGGATGAACTACAATACAGGCAACTTCCTGACTACCCTGACATCAGCCGATGGGATTTCGGAGGACAGAATATTCCCAGGCGGGATGCTACACGACGGCAACGTACTTCTGGCCGCGCATCAATTCGACAACACTGGCGGGATTTCCAGGATCGTCACCTCAGGTACATCCGCCTCGAGCGGCCAGATAATTGATCCTGGGATGGACGGCTGCTCGATAGTCCGGGTTCCATCGACATCAACCCCCGTTTACGCAGTCGGGCGCTCAGGCCAGACAACAGGGCTAAACAGAGTCGACAGACTGGATAGCACAGGGCTAATCGCCGGAGGATTCGATGAATTGGCAGGGCTATCCAGCGGAAGGGTGGTAGAGTTCGCCTCCAATTCAACCCACGTCTGGGTGTCCTCAACACTGGATGAGGGGTCGTATTACGGTTCGTCCATACTCCAAGGGGAGATACTGCAGAATGGCTCAGTGAGGTGGGAAGACGGGTACAGCCTCCTCGGACAGGACGTAGTAAACAGCATGACACTACAAGATGAAACCATGTGGATTACCACAGCCGGGAGGGGGCTATGGTCCGTAGACCTAGCTCAGAGGTCATTCTCCCCCACACCCGCTGCGCTCCACGTCCAGATGGATGGGATGGTACTCGAAGACGATGGCACGATGTACGTTGGACTGATGGGATACCAGGGTTCTGCCGCAGGCTTCCAAGAGTTTGACACATCAACAGGGGCATGGGGCTACGGGAGCCTCCTAGCAGGGCTTCCAAACGACCGAGTCAGAGACTTTGCAGAGGTAGGCGACAAAATCCTGATTGCTACATGGGGCGGAATAGGTGTAAGGAACACAACCACCTCGGAGTGGGAAGACCCAATCACAACAATAGATGGCCTCCCGATGCAGATTTACGAGCACCTACTGGTCCTTGACGATCCAATCCAAGGAGATGGGCACATCCTAGCAGGAGGTCCTGCAGGCCTGACTGTAATGGCGACAAACCTCTCCGTCATAACAACGCTGAATTCCGGAGACGGACTCATGGGCGAGACTGTTTCCGGACTGGTGTACGCTCCGGGGACATCTAGGAACGTAATCAATGACGACGGCACGACAACCACCCTCTATCACGATGCTTCAGTATTCATTTCGCACAACGGACAAGGAAGCACTAGGCCCGGTGTAGTGGCGTGGGACATAGCTACTGATATGGCCAACGGGACATATCAGATAGACAAGATTCCCAGCAATGACGTCAGGGCCATTGCCACAGACTACTGGGGCGTGCACATCGCAACCGACGTGGCACCGATAGTCCACTGGAACGCTTCAACCTTGAACATGGAAAGCGGCTCGCCCTCAAACACTCTCATTTCATGGCCCCCCACAGAACTTGTCTCAGATGGAACACACCTAGCAATGATCAGTCCCGGCGGAGTTGACGTAATGGAAGTCGACTCAAGCCATGATGCAGTGGCATCCGCCCAAGTCGCAGGACCTAGAGGGGCATATCTGGGTTCGTCCGGCCTATACCTGGTCTCCGACGACGGTCTACACCACTTCGACCCAGTCGGCTCCCTCGTTGAGAGGGAATCCGAGGAACAGAGGGTCGCCCACCCACTTAGTGCGATTTACTCAGGCCGAATCTGGGAGAACATCCACGAGACAGCCAAGCCCGGTATGCAGACGGTTTTGGTCAATGACGAGGACCCGATGGAGATCGACATGGTTTCGGAGATACCTCTCGCTGGAAGGCTACCAATGCACGCGGGCGCACTCACATTGACTTCCCCGCAGGGGGGAGCCTGGATTTGGGCCGAGTCCACATACCTGAACTACTCAGGAATCTGGGACATGGCAGCCATGAACCCCGGGATTCAACCAGCTTTCCAGTCTGCAATCTCCAGTGTAGGCCCCGGTTCTACAAGCGCTCAGACCACGATCCAACTCCAGTCTCCCCAGAACGGACAGATCAAAGTCAGGGTGACCTATGACTGGCAGAGAATAGAGGTACCAACCACACTCACCAACCTGACTGACAGGCCCAATGATGGAGGAGGCGTCCTCGAAGCCACATGGCTACCCGCTGAGGACGCTGCTTGGAGCGGATACAGGATTTACGTGTGGGACGCAACAGGAAAGGAACAGTGGAACCCCACGGCAGATGAGCTGAGCGACTTCACTACCTACATGCAAATACCATTCTGGTCACAGACATCGGTTTTGGTCACTGAAGCCGACAATGACGGAACCCCGGAGCCCCTCTCAGATGACAGGGTATACAGGGCAGCTATAGCGATAGAGTATCCAGATGGCTCAGTAGGCGACGCTATGGCGTGGCCGGGCAGCGTCTCACCTTCCGACGAGGTACCATCTCCCCCAGACTGGCTAGTAGCCGAACCAATTTCAGGAGGAACCGCGGGAGCAATAGTGCTCGAGTGGTCTGCATGCGAGGAGCTAGACCCAGACAAAACAAGAATCTGGCCAGTCCAGCAGGAAGTAACTAGCGCAGTAGCACTTACCGGCGAAATCGACATACCTTTCTCATCTGGCAACACCACCGTACTCGATCTGGAGCCCAACTCCCTCTACTGGTTCGTGGCCGCCTGCGTGGACGAGTCCGGCCAGTATGACCCGAACAACGTGACCATATTCGGCCCAGTCGTCACTGCTGGAGGGCTGAATGACGGAATCCCCCCCTCGCCCATAACGGACACATTCGCCCAGGACGTTCCCGGTGACGAGGGAGGAAGGATCCAGGTAACTTGGACCCCCAACTCTGAGGAGGACTGCTCGTATCACACCGTTTACGCACTACCTGCATCTGGATGGCAGCCCCCCAGCACGGTCGACGGCTGGCCGGTAGCCGCTTACGTGGACGACTGCAGCACCGGAGAGGTCGTGATAGACTCACTGGGGTCATCGCCACTTCAGGACGGAGTGACATACTGGGTGGGGGTCGTTGCATCCGATGACTGGGGCAACGAGAACCTAGATGCAGTTCTGGTGGTGGAGGCCACCCCCTCAGCTGACACCACGGGAGTAGGAAACGCCCCTCCAAGAGTCGAGGGCCTCACCGCATGGGATCACCCGGACGACGATGGCACTGCAATAGACATAGTCTGGGACAGGTCGCCAGCGCCAGACTTCAGCCACTACACAATCTGGGTCTCGGAGTTCCCGCTAAACGACCTCACGGAGATCGAGGAGCACTGCAACGAGTCACCCTGCAACCTCGTGGAAGTCGATCAGAGGCAGATCGGCGGCCTCCTACAGCTACAGATTACAATGGATAAGGCGCTCTACGGAACCACAGTCGAGACGCTTTCCTCAGAAACAATCCGACCAGACATCCCCCTCTACGTCACCATAACCGTTCACGACATCAAGGGCAACGTCTTCCTTACCGAATTGGACGATCACATGGTTCTGGTGTCGCCGGTCGACAACAGGGGCGACATCACACCGCCAGACAGGCTCGCAGCCCCAGTATTGGAGGACAGGAGCCCCGATGACGGAGACGGCATCATCGTCACGTTCCCCGAGAGCGACGCATCCGACGCCGTCGAGTATTGGATATTCTCCGATGTGGTCCCCTTCAGCGACTCAACATCGATGGAGCCAGTTATGGTGGTAGACAGGAACGACCCACTTCCAGTTACCATAGAGACTCTCTCGGATGGCAGGCCTATAGCGCCCTCTATCATGACGTGGGTCGCCGTCGCGCCTGTTGACTCGGCTGGAAACGCATGGCTAACCAACCTCAGGTCCTCATCCATCGCCCTGGTCGATGAGAACAGCCTGGACCCGGGACTGCATCTGGACGAGGTAACTGGCGTCCGCGGATACTGGGATAGCGCCGGGACAAAGGTCGACATCACTTGGGACCTCAGCACCGACCCCCAAATCTCCTCTTACCGGGTCTTCGTCAGCACCGACCCATTCGAAGACACCAGGAACGCCACCCAGGTAGGCGGTGAAATCGCAGGAACCCTGTTGATCATGAATGACTTCAACGGAGAGCCCCTCAACAACGCCCAGTCCTACTGGGCAGTAGTCGTGGGATTCGATGGAGAGGTGCACAGGCTCGCTGTAGACCCACTGGAGATACTGCCTTGGTCGGAGAGCTCCTTCGGCTCAATCGGAGGGGATGACTCCGAGTCAGGAGCGTCATGGGTCGACCAGCTATTGAGCGGCGACATGAACCAGCTGATAGCCGTGGCCTCAGCCCTGATGATCCTAGCAGGCGCCCTGCTTTTCATCAGACCCAGGAAGGACGCAGCCCCTCAGCCATGGGAGATGGGAGCCCTCGAGGTCGAGCTAGAGGAGCAGATGATGAGGGAGGCATCCGGCCTGACCGGAGAGGAGGAGTTCGGCATTGGAGACGAGGAGCTTTCCTCGGACTCCTTCGGAACGATGGCCGACGTTCCCGCCAGCACGTATGACGGCATGGGTGAGGGGCCATCGGCCCAGCCGATAGGTGGAGACATCACAGAGTCGACACCTGAGGCCGACACGGATGTAGTCGACGAACTACTCGGGGAGGAACCAGAGGATCTCGATATCGACGACCTAGGTGACCTCGCAGACGACCTAGATATCGACGATCTAGACGACCTTGCAGAGGACCTAGGGGACGAAGATGTAGACACCTCGTTCCTCGATGACATGCTCTAATCGAACGAAGGGCTTGAATCTCGAACCGGCTATCGCGAGCCATGCCCGCTCCTGCCGACCCCAATTCAGCGGTCTGGTCAGCAATGGGTTGGGATGGGGAAAAATCGCTAGTATCGGCGGAATTGCACTTCTCTAGAATCCGCCGCCATGCCAAGGTGCTGGGGATCGGAATACCAGACGACCTAGAGGGGACCGTACTCTCGAGCCTGGAGGGCCTAGAGCATCCAGGGGAGCCAAACGTCAGCCCGGACCAGGCAAACTTCCTCCTAATCGTGGAGGTCTCCTCGGAGGGCGAGATCCGCCTAGAACCGCGCACTATCCAGAAGTGGCCCGATAGGCCGCTCTCCGCTGTATCCCTACTCGCTCCGAACTGGGAGGAGCCAGTCAGGGGGACGAAGCACGGCGACTGGGAGCCACACAGGGCAGCTAGGAAAGCAGCCGTGGAGAACGGCGCTGATTTGGGGCTTCTGTTCGAGAACGAGGTACTCATAGACGGCGATCGCTGCGCTCCTCTATTGCTGGACAATGACGGAGTCGCCTATCATCCGAGAAACTCCGACGGAGCCCTCGACTCAATTACCGTTCAATCCATCAAAGCTGGAATCGAGGGGGCTGGAATACCGGTTAGGTCGGCAAGGATTACCCTGAGCATGATTCTCAGGGCCTCAGAGATGGTGGTGTGCGGAAGTGGTATGGGCATTAGAGCAATAGGAGAGATAGATGAAAGGAAAATAGGCAGGCCAAACGGCCCCCTGTTCACCGCCGCGCACAACTCATGGATGGAGGTAATCTGATGGTTAAGGCAATACACATCACACTTGGTGCCACTGAACTCAAGGATCCCCTGGTGGGGGCCCTTAGCAATTTGAGGGAATCGAGTGTCGAAACACATGACGAGATTCTTCTGAACTCAACCGGCCCTGTAACGGACCTGTCAATGAAGTCGCTCCTGCCCTGCTTGGAAAGCATCCGTATCCTACTCATCGAGCCAGAAGCCATTCACGACAGCCCTGAAACTTCTGCACTTGATGGAGAAGTGAAAATTACCAATCCGCCCCCTTTGCACCTACTGGTACAGGAATTCATCAATGACAAGTGGGCCACAGTCAAAGAGCATAGGCCAGAAAACCTAAGCGACGCTTTCAAGATAGCAGAAGGGCTGGAGATTAACCCCAACTTCAAGGGTTCTTTGCCCATTGTGCCTGGAGGATTTACTGGAATTATGGGATATGATCTTTCTCGCTGGACAGTTCCAATATCCCTTCCAAATAACCCTCCAGCAGGTACCATCCTTGGGATTCTATGGAGAGCAGATGCATGGATGATTCATGAGAGAAAATCCGGTATGCTTAGCATTGCTGCAATCGATGGACACCATTGGTGTACAGACCCCCCGGATGCAGACCAAGTGGGACCCATAGGCCCGATGACAATTCCAGGGACAGTGCCGGACAGCGAATCAGATTCAGAACACGCTCGAAAGGTCTCCAAGATTCGGCAGGGCATCACCCGTGGAAATCTGTACCAGGTAAACTACGGGAGAAGGTGGAGGGGGGAAATGCCGGGGAATCCCTGGCAATCATTCCTCAGGCTAACCGACTCTAACCCGGCCCCCTTCTCTTCTTGGATGATGGTAGGCGACTTAGGTTGGTCAGTAGCATCCTCCAGTCCCGAGAGACTAATCGAGGTGGAAGGTGGCATGGTTAGAACTAGGCCAATCAAGGGAACAAGAAAAAGAGGAAGAGATGAAGAAACCGACGCTTTTCTACGCCACCAACTAGCATCCTCCGAGAAGGAGGTTGCAGAGCACCTAATGCTCGTTGACCTCGAGAGACATGATTTGAGTAGAGTTTGCCAACCAGGTTCGGTAAGATGGTCTGGTTGGAGGATAGAGGCCCTCGCGAACGTCCAGCATTTGGTCAGTGGAGTGGAGGGCAGAATTTCCGAGAGCGTCAATGCTGGCCATGCAGTCTCAGCAATGTTCCCCGGTGGCTCAATCACAGGATGCCCAAAAACGGTTACAATGGCGGCAATTAACGAGTTAGAGGGAGCTCCTCGAGGGGCTTGGACAGGATCAATGGGCCATGTTCACAGTGGCGCTGGAGTAGCAGATTGGAATATTCTAATCAGAACCCTTGAGGCATATTCCGGACCAAACAACTGGTATGGAACAGTTCAAGCAGGAGGGGGTATAGTGATTGACTCAACACCCTCAGAGGAGGTCGAAGAGGCTAGGTGGAAAGCCGCTGCTCTGACAGAGGCAGCGTGGGGATTCAGAACCGGTTTTTCGGTCGAGGAACTACCCGACAGGGAAGTTGAGATTTTGCCTGTCCCTCGAGTGGATGGGCCAATAGGGAAGATATTTCCAGAAACCCCGCAAGGTGGGAAATCGAAAGGCTCGATATTTCGAGATCCGAAAAACGTCCCTGAGGGGGCGACCCTGCTAGTGGACAATCTGGATTCATTCACCGAGAACATAGCACAGGAAATCACGATTTTGGGATCCGATGTTGTTGTGATGGAGGGTAGGCCCGAGTTCCACGAAGACCCAAGTCAGAAATTGGATAGTTGGTTGGAAAAAATAAACCCGTCTAGGATCATTCTAGGCCCTGGTCCAGCTAGGCCTGAAGCCTCCCCCATCACTATGGAAATCGCCCGCAGAGGAATTTCAGGAAGGCTCAACGATGGCCTCATGGCAATCCCCCTATTGGGGCTCTGTCTTGGCCACCAGGCAATAGGAAGGGCCGTTGGATGGGACCTAATCGAATCCCCCCTGGGTGCAGTGCACGGAAAGCCCTCTATCACGGTCAACGACGGTACTGGACTGTATTCCAACCTTGGTGAAGAGATTGTTATGATGAGGTACAACAGCCTGGTCCTATCTCCCAAAGAGACAGGGGATCTAATCCCAAACTCTTGGGATGCCACAGGATCTCTTCTGATGGGCCTCAGACATAGAAAACTCCCAGTACACGGGATTCAGTTCCATCCAGAATCGGTAGGCAGCCCTCTCGGGCGAGAGATTCTGAGATCCTTCCTTCGGGTTCCCAAGACGAAAATTGAACCTAACCTGCAAACCGAGCGGCTTGAACCGTAGTGTTGAAGGAGAAGCCCCCGCTGGTAGGGCTGAAGACAATGCCGACATGCAGGACTTGTAACCAGACTTACGACGAGTCGCAGTTCATCGGTGGAATCGGGCCAAGGCATCTTATCTGTGCTCGATGCGGGGTAGAAGCTGGTCTGGTAGATGCCAATGAGGCCCCCCAATACTTCAGCGACGAAGTAGCCAAGGCTAGGATATCTCTTTTCAGTAAGAGATACAGGCTCCCTATGTTCACTGGCGCGGGCTGGATTCTGTTCCTCACGCTGGGAAGGGGGATTGAGCTCTGGTCGAGTATTTTCCTAGGCGTCTTGGTGATCTCGACACTAGCAGCTCCAGTGCTCCATTTCCTAGGATCAACCCGCTTCAAAGCCGATCTGTCCAGACTTTCCCCCTGATACTTTCACGGGAACCCTTGAAATAGGCTTCACACCGCTCAGAATTCAGAGGGAACAGTGGGTTCCCTATGAATGCCCGTGAGACCGGATGATAGGAAAGGAGGAACGAGTTAGATTAGAAAACAGTACAGAGACAGAGCAACAACCGCTCAGTGTAGCGTTTATTGAGTCTCTATGTACACTAGCTAAGTCGTCTCCAAATCCATTCCGTCCCTCCCGGAACGATAGCAACGCGCAGGAATCAGCGCGAGCATTGGCCGGAAAGAGAGAACAGCGGGTTCTCTAAACTGAATTTGGAGTATGATGAAAATGCAGAAGACAAAGAACGCGAGCATGCTAGTTGCACTTCTCCTAGTGCTAATGGCAGGTTCCGTCGGCGTAAGCGCTGACGGTTCCAACCCTCTGGACCCCTCTGATGGTGGTGCAGATTGGGATGGTGACGGCCTGACAAATGCAGAGGAGCAAGCTGCAGGGACTGATATGAACAACCCAGACACGGACAATGACGGTCTGCCTGATGGTTGGGAGTCTGCCTACGGGCTGAACCCCAACTCAGCCAGCGACGCCAATGCCGATCCGGATGGTGACGGTCTGTCGAACAGCCAGGAGTACGCCTCGGGTACCAACCCGAACTCGGCGGACACTGACGGCGACGGCGTCGCAGACGGATCCGATCCGTTCCCGAATGACCCCAACGATGGCTCGTCCTCAGACTCGGACGGCGACGGTATACCCGACGCATACGATCCGGACTTCGAGGGCAACCAAGAGGGCAACGGAGACGGTGGCACCAACGGCGGTGGCGAGTCAGAGCAGGAAGGCCAGGGCGAAGGCCAGGGCCAAGGTCAGGGACAGGGTCAAGGACAAGGTCAGGGACAGGGTCAAGGACAAGGTCAGGGACAGGGTCAAGGACAAGGTCAGGGACAGGGTCAAGGACA
>JAYZLP010000058.1:0-10164 GCA_036154155.1 Thermoplasmatota archaeon
ACTGAGCCAGTAGTTCTGTTGAACGAGGTTTTTCCCGGAGACACCAATGCTCTTGATACCCTGTTCGGGGGACGGCTAATGTCGATAATGGACACAGCCGCAGGAATGGCTGCGAGTAAATTTGCTCACAGGGAGTTCGTTACGGTCTCCGTAGATGCTCTGAAGTTCAAGAGGCCTGCATACCAAGGGGATGTAATTAGGACCATAGGGCGTGTTGTATGGACTTCCCCCCGAACTGTTGGAGTCCAAGTTAGATCCTGCAGAATGACCAGATCCGACTGGGAGCCTGAGGAAATTTGCTCTGGGTACTTTTTCATGGTTGCCATTGATGATTCGATGAAGCCCATCTCAGTTCCACAATTCACCCCGTCCACCGAGGAGGAGAAAATTCTCTGGGACGGTGCGCAGAGTGCTCGTGACGCCATGCGTGGAACGCCTTGATCCGAAATCGACGGGTGATGTGGTGTCAGTACTGAACGTTGGATTCGTAGGTACCGATGAGTACGCTCGTACTATTGCGAAGAAGGGTGACTCGAGGGATGTTGATTCGTATGCCCACAAGGAAACGATTGAGGGAGAGAGTCGTGTTCTATCGATACTGAGGCCTCTAAAGCATCCCGATAGCATCAGGCCTCTACTTTCGGTACTTAATGTATCAAGAGTAGGGCTAATCGAGGTTACGAAAATTGACGCTGCCCTTGGTGAGTGTCTGGTGGCTTTTGGTTGTGCGGGCATAGAAAGAGGCATAGCTCTAATCAATCCAGAGGAAGGGGGATGGGTTGATCCTGAACAGGTGAGGATGCTGTTACCCCAAGCAGGGCTGGATTGGGAAATATTGGAGGAGCTTCCCGAGCCTCACGAAGTTAGGGAGGCGCTATTCGGAATGTCAGAGGCAGAATCTGCCGATCGCCCCCTGGTTGTTCCCCTTGATCAACACTTCAACGTACAGGGAATTGGAACTGTTGGAATTGGATACGTCCAATCGGGGACCATCAAGAAGCATGACGAGGTTGAGGAGTTACCAGGGGGAAACCCTGCCACAGTGAGAAGTCTGCAGGTAATGGATGACGATGTCGAGCAGGCCAACTCTGGGGACAGAGTGGGGATAGCATTCAGAGGGATGAAGGAGGGAGCCTTGGCGAAAGGAAGTTTGATTGTTCACAAGGGATCTGATTCTGTGACTGCTCACAAGACTTCCAGAGGTTCACTTTCGAAGGCCCCATTTCAGAAGCGAGATCTCTCGGCCGGGGATGTCGTTCATGCATCAGTAGACATGCAATTCAGAGTAGGGAGAATAGAAGAAATCGCAGGGGAAATAATTCGAATAAACTGGGATAGCCCCTTACTTGTAAGGGGGGATGGCGAGAGCAGGGTCATCCTAGTGCAACTAGATGCGCTTCCCATGAGGATTATTGGAAGTCTATCTAATCCATCTCCGGCGTGATTTTTTTATTCCAATAAGAGGGGTCGGAAGGTGGACAGCGCCCCTAGAACTTATACCGGTAGAGATGCGCTCGAAGACTGGGATGCACATAGCCGGGCTTAGGCCCGGCCGGACGGAAGGAGAAGCCGAATTAATCGGGAACCTTAGTTTGGTCGGGAGTAGAGGAAGATTCTGCGCAATTCTAACCGAGCGTCAGCTAACCCTCGAGAGGTTCGATGGATATGGCATCAGGATGGATTTAGAATCCATATCTAAGATGAGGCACATGAAAATCCCAAACCTGCCCGGAGGGACTCCGATTATTGGCGCCGTAGCCATGGGGGTGGGTTACTCCGTACTACTCCCACCCGTTGGTTGGGCAGTTTTCGTAGCTGGTGGAATTTCCATAATGTCATACCTTTCTCTCAGGAAATCCACGCTAGTTATCGAGAATGGTGACGAACGGCATATGATCGGTGGGAGCGATGGGGCCCTGATGCGGCTGTGTCTGATGGTTGATCGTATTAGGAGTGGAGATAGCGTGGCTGATGCCAGAGTCGGGTTGGAGGATATAGAAACTGAGCTTCCCATTTTCCCGGCATACATGGACGCCGGGGGGACAGCTCCCCCAATGATGGCCCTTCCAATGCCAGCACCACCCCCACTTGATGATTTACCACCTCCGGAGCTGAATGTTGGCATCGAAGAGCCGATGCAGGCGCAGATGGGGGGTGAATCGGAGTTCAGTTGGAGGTCATTCCAAGAAGAGCCTGTCCCACCCAAGGAAATGCCTAACTTCGAGACAAGCGAGCCAGAGAAGCCCTTGTCGGCTTACGAAAGAGCCTGGGGCAGGCAAGAGTCCCCGGACTGGTATAGGGAGAAGGACCCCGTCTCTCAGACGGAGAGCAGGATTGAGTCGGCCCTTTCTGGTGCGGCCGATATGTTTGGCTTTGGCGGTATGTTCGATGATGACGATGGCCCTGTTCATTCTAGTCCGATAGAGGAGGAGGGTTCTATTTTCGGAGGGGTTTTCGATGAGCCAAGCGAGTCTGTTTCCAGAGTCTCATCTAGCTCGGAAATGATCAAGGCCGCACATAACAGATTCGGAGAGCCGGTTGCCCCATACAACCCCCATGCCCTGCCCGAACCCACAGTCGAAGCCGTGAGGGAGGAATGTAAGCCTGGCTTGGTTAGGATGGCCAAAGCGAGGCAGGCGCAGACAAGGAAGGCGCTTACTGCCCCATCAATTGACAACGCAAGCCTGGATGACTATCCGGGAGTCTCGAAGTTGGCAACATCGATGAATGGTGGCCGTGTAGACACAAGGGGAATAGCTAGGTCACGTAGCAAGCCAAGCTGGATTGTTTCCCTACTTAGGCCGAAGAGCAGGGCGAGTCGAAAGGAGAGAGAGGATTACTCGTCCCAGTATGGGGACTCGGATGGAGTTGAGCATTCTGAGGGTGAGAAATTCAGGACATCCCAAATTCTCAGACTACGAAGTGACCAAGATCACCAAGCAGATGTTGTTGGGAGAATGGACAGGAGGAGGGCTCTAACACCTCCATCTTCAGCTAAGGACGCTCTTAATCGCAAGGTCAGGAAGGTTCTGGAAGGTGAGGAGGGAGGGCCTGCTTCTCTGTCGGAAACTGGTTCCGGCCTCAGGTTCTCACAACTTCGAAGGTCGTCCCCCAGTAGCGAGAAGCACCACATCCCTGGGGTTCGTAGGCTCGAGTGATCATATTCCGACTATTCTCCGGTACCTATCTGCACGGGCATGATAAGCCCCTCTGCCCAAGCTCCTCACTCCCTTAGTACCAAGGCGCTCAACGCAGTATGATGCGGTTACCGTAGCATGTACCAACGCGTTTCTCATGACTTCAGAGTCGTTCAGAGGGGATTCGTGCCCCATTAGACAAGCGAAAAGCGCCCCAGCAAAAGTGTCTCCACAACCCGTTGGATCGACCATTTTGTCAGTGGGATAGGAAGGTAGGGCTATGGTTCCGCAGGGCAAATGTGCCAGAACCCCGCTGCTGCCCCTCTTCACAATGAGGCTTCTAGGGCCAGGGCCAGCTTCCTTTCCCCCATGGAGTGAGCCCCCAGACATTACGGATGCAATGGCCCTCGTAAGTACCTGCTCGTCTGCGATAGAGCAGACTTCCTCCTCGTTGATTATGACCACATCCACATTCCTCATGGCTTCGGAGAGTAATTCGAATTCTTCTTCTATCCACAATCTGAATGAGTCCAAGACAGTTATTCTGGCCCCGGGGCACTGATTGAGTGCCGCAAGCTGAATCCTTGGATGTGCGTTTGCGCAGAAAAGTACGTCTGGGTCTGACCAAGCATCCGGAATCACCGGGGTGAAGTCTTCCAATACATTGAGATCTGTCGAAATTGTTGTCACTCTGTCCATTGAGTCATCATACTTCCCCGACCACCTGAACGTCCTTCCATCGCCTACCACAACACCAGCTAGATTCAGTCCTGCATCCTCGAGGACCATCTGGTGGTATGTGGAGAAATCCTCCCCGACTGCACTCACGATGCCGATCCTAGGAGGTTTTCCGGGAAGTGGCCTCATGTGGAAAGATGCTGCCAGTCCCGAGTGTGAAGCGGCCCCTCCTAGAATTCCACTTCCATTCTCCTCGGGCGTTTGAATATCGTCGTAACCAATGCTCCCAACGATGACCATCTCCATATCAATTGCCTCCACCTACCAAATCGGGATGTTCCTCCAGATACCTTATTGTCACGTCCCCATTTAGGAAGTCTTCCTCCTTGAGAATCTCCTGATGCAGGGGGATTAGAGTGTCGACACCGATGAGTATTGTTTCAGAAAGTGCGGCTTCCATCCTGGAGATGGCCTGTGTACGATCCGAGCCCCACGATATTATCTTTGACAGGAGTGAGTCGAAAACTGCGGGCATGTCATACCCCGTGTGTGCATGGGAATCTATCCTGATCCCTGGCCCGCCTGGCCAGTGACACTCCCAGAGCCTCCCGGGAGAGTGAGCTAGGGTTGTGGGGTTCTCCGCGTTGACTCTGACTTGGATGGCGTGCCCACTAATGGCTATCTCATCCTGGGAGAGCGGGATTGATTCTCCAGCAGCGATCCTGATTCCTAGAGAAACTAGATCGTGCCCTGTAATCATTTCAGTGACAGTGTGCTCAACCTGAACCCTCGGATTGACCTCTAAGAAGAAGAACTCTCCATCGGTGTCACGCAGGAATTCGAAAGTTGCGAGTCCCTTGTACCCGACCGCCTCCGCTCCAGCGACTACCCTGGAGCCGAGTTCTGACCTAATGTCTTCAGAAAGCCAAGGGCCCTCTTCCAATATCTTCTGATGTCTCCTCTGGATGGAGCAGAATCTCTCGCCGAAGTGGATGGCCTTTTCTCCATCTCCAAGTACTTGGAACTCTATGTGTTGAGCGCCTCTGATAAATTTCTCTAGGAAGACCCTGTCATCGCCGAATGCAGAAAGAGCGCGACCTTGGCAGAGTCTCAAGGCCTTGTCGAAATCATCCGGAGAATCGACTACCTGCATCCCTATCCCACCCCCTCCAGCAGCAGCCTTGATAATTACTGGGTAGCCAATTTCCGCAGCCTGCTTGGCGGCCTCTTTTGGATTCGATATAGGTCCGTCTGAACCCCTTGCAACGGGTATTCCTGCCTTTGTCATTGCATCCCTAGCAGCGATCTTGTCTCCGAGTAACCTGAGGACCTCGGGGCTGGGTCCGATGAAGGTGATTCCTTCGTCTTCGAGCCTCTGGGCGAAGACAGGGTTCTCGGCTAGGAACCCGTATCCAGGGTGCACTGCGTCGGCACCAACTTCCTTTGCGGCTTCCACGATTGCCTCGATGTCGAGATAAGAAGCCAGTGGGTCAGAACGTGGGATGTACACTCCCTCGTCAGCGAGTCTTACTGGGAGGGAAAGCCTGTCTTCTTTCCCATGGATTACGACAGCATCGATCCCCATTGACCTCAGGGATCTTAGTATCCTGAGAGCTATCTCCCCGCGATTCGCGATAAGCACCCTCCTGAACATCTGATGTGCTGCTGAGGAAAGAGCCCTATGATTAAATCGGCATTTGGCTGATTATTGAACGGGTCAGTATACATCCCTAAGATAGCGCTTCTCAGTTTTCATCAAACCGGTTTCTACGAAATCCTTAGCCTCATCTTCGCTCATATCTCCATACTTAGCGCAAATTGAAATGAGCGTCTTGTGAACATCCTTGGCCATGTAATTCTTGTCGCCGCAGACGTAGAAATATCCGCCGCCGTTAATCCATTCCCAGATCTCTTCACCGTTCTTCTCCATGAGATGCTGGACGTACACTTTCTCAGAGCCCGCTCTGGACCAAGCGAGATCGTGCCTGTCTAGAACTCCTCTATCTTTCCAGTCTTCCATCTCGTCCCTGTAGTAATACTCTCCTTCCTCGGTCCAGTCTCCAAAGAATAGCCAATTCCTACCTTTGGCCCCATCCAAATCTCTCTGCTGCAGAAACGCCCTGAAAGGGGCTATCCCGGTTCCCGGGCCAACCATAATTGCATCAGTCGAACCATCTTCGGGAAGAACGAAGGAACGAGTCGGTGACATGAAGACACCAATCTCGGTATTGGTGACTTCGCACCTGTCGGCCAAATAACCAGTGCAAAGTCCGGTTCTATCCCTTTCATGGTGACTGTATCTAACTATTCCAACCGTCAGATGAACGGTTCCGGGTTCAAAATCCGGGCTGCTTGCAATTGAATACAATCTTGGCTTCAGCCTGTCCATTCCCTCTACCATCTGCTGAGGAGTGAACCCAACATGGCCAAAGTCTGAAAGTGCATCTACGTAGTCTCGAGACCAGATATAGTCCTCCATGGCATCTGAATCTGAAGTCAACTCCCTCCACAGAGTCTCAGCAGGGTCGGTGAGTGTGCCAATCTCCACATAACCTTCTGGCAAATCACCTTCTTCCCCACTTCCTGACCAATCAACGATTACCGAACCGTCCCTGGTGGATGTGCGAGACCTGCTTACCATACGAATCTCTGATTCTGCGTCATCGGAAATCAACCTAATTCCGAGTGCCTCGATCCACTTCTTCGATACTCTATGAATCTCATATTTGTCTGTCAGCGCCTCCCTAATTGAGAATTCTCCAACATGAGTTTCGACAATCTCTTCACCGGTGAAACCGCAGAGGCCGATCAATTCCTCAACTATTTCCGGGGGGCATCTAGGAATCACACCTAATGCGTCGCCTGCCTTGTAGCTCATCCCTGAATCCCCTAAATCGAAAACTATGTGCCTAGTCTCCTTGCCAGAGCCTTTTCCATTCAATACGTGATTGTCCGTGAGGGTGGATGAATACGGATTCTTCGCGCTCCAGTCAGACATGCTGTCACCTTCGGCCCGGCGAGCCTAGTTCTGTTTATGAAGAAATGCCGGGCAGGGTCAGCAATCCACTGATGATTGGAGCGATGGGGTCAAGTCATAGGCCGGACTTCGCGAGTCGTGGCGAGAGTCGACTTCCTGGGTACTGGCAATGCTTTCTCTCCTCACGGGAGAATGCATGCCCTTGCATTGATCGACAAAAAAATCCTGATTGACACCCCTCCAACACTACTTGCCCAACTGAGGAGATCGGGCTTATCGACCTCGGATGTTCGGCATCTTCTGATTACCCACTGGCACGCTGATCACACGTTCGGATTTCCATTCTTATTGTTGGACAGGAAATTCATCTCGGATTCATCGGGAAGTTCTGAACTTTCGGTCTACCTTAGGCCCGGAGGAAGAGAGTTTCTCTCCTCCCTATGTGAAATGGGTTTCCCAGGAAGTCTGGCCGATTCACTGGAGGAAAGGGTACGGTGGGATGAACGCGAGTCCGGGGTTCTCGGGGATACTGGATGGAGTTACGAGAGGTTTCCAGTTCTTCATACACCCGAAACCGATCCACATGGATACGAGTTGACCCATGAATCTGGATTCCGCCTTCTCCACTGCGGGGACTCTGGCCCCTGCGAGGAGATAGAGAAGAGGGCGGTGAGGGCAGATGTGGTGATACTTGAGATGGGCATGCCAGACATAGGAGAGTTCCCCCATCACCATAGGCCATCAGATGTGATTTCATTTGCAGAAAGGCATCCAAAGGCTAAGGTCCTGGTTACTCACAACTACTCCTCCGGAAGAGGTAATGATTCGGGATTCACGATGCCTTTACTGCCTGAATCTATACACCAACTGGAAGATGGTGACGCATTGGAAATTGATCGTAATGGCGATTTTATCATGATAGGAAAATCATAGAAAAAATATAGCATATTTATACTCACTATCTTGGGCTGTCGGGTGTTTGGGATGTTTCTTAGGTAACAGGGAGGCGATGCGAGCGAAAAATTGTAAGTTGTTTTGGACATTTGCCTTAGGCACTGTGATATGTTAGAAAATAGAATGAATGATGACTTCTTAGATCAGTAATTATTTCTAGTAAAACGCTGTGCTGTGAGACATTATCATCTCATGATCTTGGAGAAATTGAAAGAGGGGAAGATCGTTATTGGGAGTCGGTCAATAGGCTTCTCATCTAGAAAACATCAGAGAGTCTTATTATCTCCTGCTCACTCGCTCAGAATCCGCGTAAGTCGGTTGTTAACTCGGATGGGGAGTTAGCTACTGAAATTGCGCGGAATGCTGAGGAGTGAAAATAAATGGATGGGAATATTTTCGAAAAAATTCTCGGGCAGGAAAGCCTCTTCTTGGACAGAAGGGCTTTCGACCACGCTTTCGAACCCAATAGACTCCCCCATAGGAAACACGAAATCGACTCTTTGGTTAGGAATCTTGTTGATGCTCTGAATGGCCATATCCCCTCAAACATGCTGCTGTACGGAGTTCCTGGTTCTGGCAAAACAGTGGTTACCAGATTCGTTCTCTCTCAGCTACTTGACAAAGGCAAGGAGATGGGCGAATCAGTCAGATGCTATGAGATAAATTGTAGAAATGTCGATACCAAGTACAGGGTTGTTCAGAACGTGGCGACTCAGCTTTCGCAGAGGGGGGATGCCCCCATACCATTTACGGGGTGGCCCACGGACAGAGTTCTCGAGACATTGATTTCCAGGATGGACAGAGAGGGGGGAGTTCACATCATTGTTCTAGACGAGATTGATAATCTAGTCTCCAGATCTGGGGACGGGCTATTGTACAATTTGACAAACATCAACACTGTCCTAAACAATTCCAGATGTTGTATCATTGGCATAAGTAATGACTTGCACTTCACCCAGCACCTAGACCCCCGTGTTAGCTCTAGACTGAGTCAGGAAGACTTGGTTTTCCACCCATATAGCGCCTTGGAGATTCAAGATATCCTGGAGGAGAGGGTGGATGTCGGACTCAGGGAGGGTGCTTTGGACAATGGGGTTGTTCAGCTATGTGCTGCCCTTGCCGCGCAGGAGCATGGAGATGCCAGGAGGGCATTGGACCTACTTAGGATCTCAATCCAGAAGGCCGAGCAGGACGAGCACGCCCTAGTTGGTCCGGCTCACGTCAGGATGGCGCAGAGTCAGCTTGAGTATGACCAAGTGACTCCTGTTCTGAGAACTCTCCCTCTGCACCAGAAGATAGTTTTGTTCTCCATCAGGCTGAATGAAGGGAATGGGCTCAGGAACATAAGCACCGGGGAAGTCTACAGAACTTACTCTGAGGCATGTATCAAGGTGGGAGTGGAGCCACTGACCCCCAGGAGGATCTCTTCCCTTCTGAATGAGTTAGACACGCTTGGACTGATCATGGCTAGAAACGTCAGCAAGGGAAGGGGCGGAAGGAGCAAACAGGTCAACTCTGCCATACCAAAGGCAATAGATGCGATAGACGCCCTTAGTGAGTCTGAACCACTAATCGCGCAGGCCGCAGCGGGCAAGTATGTATTGCAGAGTCATCTTTGATCTTCTCTCTGACTCTGACAATGGTTATACCGAACATCTAGGTCGCCCGCCCGTTAATATGAGCGAATCAGCGTGGATGGTGTCTCTTAATCGACCTAGCAAGACCCTCTCTGCTTCAGCAGTTCTTCTCGGCACATGGCTTGCACTCCTTACGATTGTCAATCTAACTCAGGGGGCCTACTCAGAGGGGAGGAAGGTTCTGTGGCTCAAATTCCTAACTGGGGTCAAAGAGTCTTCGACCACTGAAATGTCCTTTGTGATTGATGATGCCGTCTTCGGATTGGTCAGTGTTTCAATTTTCGCAGTGGGGGCAATGGGGCTGAATAAGTCTCATG
The DNA here is from genome assembly GCA_036154155.1 of Thermoplasmatota archaeon. GTDB lineage: Archaea > Thermoplasmatota > Poseidoniia > Poseidoniales > Thalassarchaeaceae > MGIIb-O5. Next base: position 9,701 of record JAYZLP010000058.1, read on the forward strand.
AAGGTGGGTTCTCTTCATGGGCATCTGGGCTCCCTTCATGCATTATGACACGCCTGCTTACATTCGATGGCGGTTTCAAGCAGTTGGCCTCTGGCTGGTTAGTTGCATTGGGAGTCTTATTCTACGTTACTTGGAGTATTTCCGAGACGACTTGGGTCGACCCGGGTGTTTACTCAGTAGCAATAGTGTTGATTTCCTTCGGAGTCGGCATAGGGATTCTGTCCGAGTCTGAGTCCTAATACTCGGTAGTGAATAACTCCAGTAAATGTCGGCACCTTCCCTTCGACTCCTCGCCACAGACTCTGACTACGACTCCCTTTCCGGGCTGCCCGTAGAGGACCACAGCACCGACAGGGGACAAGGGGTGCAGCAAGAGGGGAGCCAGATCTTCCTCGCCATTGACAATGATTATTGTGGAAGAGCGGTCCTTCATCCAAGAGTTAACTGCGTCCTCGCACGCTTCT
>JAYZLP010000059.1:0-17935 GCA_036154155.1 Thermoplasmatota archaeon
CGCCATGGCAAGACATGAAATCTCCAGAATCCATTGGATCGAAACCCCGCTCCTCCTCCCAATCGTTGGGAAGGCCATCCCCATCTGCATCTTCATCATTGATGTCGCACTGCCCATCAGCATCCAGATCACTGGGGATTGATGTCGCGGACTTTGGGTCAGTCAAACACTCCTCCTCTTCCGAATCAGTCCAATCGTCCCCATCATCGTCGTCATCCAAGATGCTGCAGACAAGGTCCCAGTCTTCGTCTTCGGGAAAACTGTCCCCGTCACGTGGATCGGTACTGCAGTTCAATTCCACATCATCGTTCCACCCGTCCCCGTCGTCGTCCAGATCGTCCGAATCACTAATTCCATCCCCGTCAAAATCGGGAGGGGGCGACGAAAGGCATCCCGAGGAGAGAATCACGAAGCAAATTAACAGAGATAACGCACGCTCTTGCATAGCCTCCAATAGAGTACGACACTCATGAATTAATCGGTTTCGCTCAGAAAATTACCGCTGATTAACTAAACGACCCGTCGGAAGGCACTAATCATGTGTGCCTGACGCCAGCATGATAAAATGGCACGGGCAAGAGCTAGGCGGAAGGGATTTTTCACCAGATGGTGGGAGTCGCAGGCAGATCGCCATTTCCAGATTATAGTATACTCAACCATCCTTTCAACGGCCGCTGTGGTCTGGGGTTTCATGTTCCTGTTCATGCTTGGCGGAGCAACTGACCCTACTCAGGAGGAGTACATGGTGCCATTCAGCTGGTTTTCCCTGTTCCTCGGGGGAATCGTCGCATTCTATGCTGTCCCGGAGTTCCTTCACTACATGGGACACAGAACTGTAATCGAGGACATTCTGTCCTTGGACTCTCGTCCAGAGGTCCTTCGAAGGAGGAAGGAAGCAGAGGATGCCGCTGATCTACTGGGCAGGTCCTATCAATCCAGACTAATGGGCCTATACTCGGAATTCGAGATTAAGGGGGGGAAGAGGTACAAGGTCCCCATCAAGATTCCTAGGGATGGCGATGCAAACCTTCACTCGGATGGATCATTGGCTAGCAAACTATCCGTCTGGTGGAATACTAGCGAATCCAGGCTTTCTGGATGGCTTCCAGGCCTACCAGCCCTAGAGCAGCAGAATTCCAACAGGGCAGTCATCGCCTTCTCGGCATCGGCTCTATTCCTCCTGATGTGGAACTCAATTTTTGGAATAGCGACTGGAAGCAGTGGATCCAGGGACCACACACTCGACGTCTCCGCATACCTAGGGGGCGTAGAGGATATTCACCAACTAGCTCCACACTTCGACCCGGTCTCGCTGCTACTCATCGGATTCATGGCCACTGTCTTGTGGTCCACAATGCCCGAAACAACTCAGGACGAGGAGGAGTGAGATTGTCTAGGGCCATTCTAAGGGAGGCTTATCTCGCCTTGGGACTGGTCCTCATACTGTTGGGGTCTATGTGGATTGCCACCGGGTCATTCCCGCCGATGGTTGTAGTTGAGTCCGGCTCAATGATGCACGATGAAGAGGGGTCCGTAGGTACAATAGATCCAGGCGACCTTGTATTGGTGATGAACCCAGAAAGGAAGGATGTAGTTACCTTCGCAGAGGCGACCCAAGAAGGAAATGAGAACTACGGCCATGAGTCACATGGCATGCCGGGCGATGTGATAGTCTACAAGAAAAACGGGGGTTCCGACACACCTGTTATCCATAGGGCCCTACTCAAGGCAGTATACAACGAGTCAGGGGGGTGGGACATCCCAGGGACGTCCCTTCTAAACGTGAACACAGTCAACTGGGTTCTCGACTACCAGTGCCCATACCATGGAGGATTCTACAATCTAGAAATCACCGACTGGGAACCACCGCATGAGGGGTACCTGACAACTGGAGACAATGAGGACACCAATGGATGCAAGATAGATCAGAGGATAGCGACTGGAGACGACCCAAGGCAAGGACTGAGGGACGAGTTTGGAAACCCAGTTACCGCAGTCAAGGACGAGTGGATAGTCGGGATCGCCTCTTCAGAAATTCCCTGGATAGGTGCAGCAAAACTCATTCTTTCCCCCAATCCCGGTGCATCGCAGGTTACCGATAAAACATGGACCAGTCTCGCTTTAGTCGTTGCTGCTATTTTCATCGCTCCGATTGTTGCAGAATACATTTCTGTGTACAGCTCAGACGAGGAAGAGTAGCTAGTTGAATAGAGGGATGACCAGCGGGACAATCACTATGCCGAGAACGACTATTGTCGTGTAGTAGCTGAATCTATTGGCCAAAATCTCCACTCTCATAGGATTCTCGCCTTTGAAAATCCTGGAAAGCAGGGAGTGCGATGTGTCCTTTACTATGTGCCCCCCATCAAATGGGATTATCGGTATTAGGTTTGCAAACCCTAGTAGGAAATTTATCCACGCCATCCAGAATATGCAGTCGAACAACTCTAGCATGCCATCGGTCCCTAGGGCAGAGGCCAAGACACCGTCCCCCGCTTCCAGCATAGATCTCTCTCGGAGGTCCATCGTCTGACCATCGTACTGGATGGGGGTGCCCAGCATCATCAGTGGTGAAATTGCAGTAAGTAGAACCGTCTTACCCGGCGAGACACTCCCGTCGACGATGTAGGAGAATCGATCGGTCTGAACTGTCCCGGAACGAAGGTTGCTCACTCCTAGGAAGGCGTCTCCGGACTCTATTCCGAGGGCTTCCAGGGTGCCCTCGGTTTCTCCTATGCAAGCCTCGTCCCCGTCACACAAGTCGATGTAGTACTGGTGCCTATCACCGAGAGTAACCGTTTTCTCCAAGGCGACACCCTCCTCTGGACCAGAATGAGGAATTACTGTGAACAGGGCCTCGTCACCGGCAGCCAAAGTACCCATCTGCTCCGTGAACGAAGCCCTGTCATCAATGCTAACGCCATTGATTTCCGTGATTATGTCATAGGGCAATATTCCAGCTTCTTCTGCCCCGCCCCCGTCAATAACCCCCAAGGCATGGACTCCAGGATTTGCAGCTACGAAGCCACTTGAAATGACGCCCAACAGAATTAGCGAGACGAACGTCGCGACGATATTGATTGAAGGGCCTGCCGCATAGAGTCTGATCCTCTCCCTCCTCGGCGCGACTGACATGTCCAAGTGCTCTGGCTCTGCAAAGGCGCCGACCGGAAGAGGGCCCACTAGGAGCAACCCGAAATTCCTAACCTCCATTCCATGAGCCCTGGCTTGGATCCCATGGCTGTATTCATGGATGAGCAAGGCCACCACCAACGCCAATACAGGCCACTGGAACGGGACGAAACTAGTTACTCCGGGAATGAGGAGGATGTCGGTAGCTGGAAGGGCCTCTTGCGGGGGGCTCCTGATCGCTGTTATCATTGAAACCGAAATTAGGTAGACTACCGCTGCCATCAAGAGGAAGCAAACCCAAATCGACAACTCCCCGAACAACCTCCAGAATTTCCTATTCCTGGAAACATACTCGAGTAGGGACTTCCCCCTGCTCGTCCTGGCCATTAGAATTATTCCAAGGACTCTGTCGAAGCTCCATCTTTCTAGGTGCCCGGCTTCCTCGAGATACCTGAGAGAGAAGTACCAGATACCGATTAATGCCACTATCCAGAATGGGGCCACAGAGTAGTAAACCATCATTGTCAGTATCAATATGGGCCAAACCGAGACCCCACTCCCGCCCTCTTCGCCCATGCACTTAGCCCGAAGTCATGGCTATTCAACCTGCGTTTGGAGATAGCAATTGACTTGAGCGGTGACTATCTGCCACACACATGGGAGATATGCGGGAGAAGGAGGAAAGCAACCGCAAGGTGAACAGGGATATCGACTCACTAAGGAGGGAAAGAGACAGTATCCAGCGATTGATCAATCAAGCCAAGTTACAAGAAGTAAACGACTCATTGCAGGCAATCAAGAGCAGGATGGATGCAATAGAGAAAATACTGGATAGCTAATCCATCGCTATCTTCAGTGAATCCGCATCCCTGCTATTTCCAATGAACCTCGCACCATCTGATCTACAAACAAGTGCTAGGAACCGATGTAGCGGCATTCCCTGCTCCCAATCAAGGAACGGCTTCCCATTTCTCGTAAGTGGGAGTGAAGGGATGCTCCTTGAAAGGTGCCTCAACTTACCGCTAAGCCCCTCAACCTCCACTTTCATTATTCTCCAACTGTCGCCCCTGACTCCCTTGAGCCTGTATGCGTATAGCGGCAATAAACCACATCTCTCTCCAGTTTCTTTCAGTGATTCATATTGCTCCCAAGTCCTTCCTGAGAGGTACAACTTGGATGTTTTCGATGACTTAACTTCCACTGGGAAGCACATGTCCCCCCTCAGAACCAGAAGGTCTCCTGTTCCTTCCGAACCGCTACCTGGTGCTCGGACAACAAGAAACGGCCTCTGTGTGACTTGCATGGCCCGAGCCCTCTCGGTTTCGGAGCACGATCTAGTAATCGCTCTGACACCGTTAATCTCGCCAGCAAGTACCGAACGCAACTCCCTCTCGTACTGGCTCCCTATGCTCCCCACGGCCCTAGCCGATTCTCAGGGTTCTTGAGAACATTGGTTGATGTTCATTGAATCTTGCCCTTTCTGAAATCCCTTGTTCTATCCACTCCGGGGAACTGATCTTCGCTTTCTCTGTAGACGGTCTTCATGTTGTTAAGGAAATTAACCTCGTCTGTTACAATGAGGACCATTCTAACCCCCGGGTCCTCCTCTGCGTCCATCCAACCCAGTATTATCTCCATGGTTAGCCTAGCTCCCTCTCGGTGGGGGTATGCGAATACATCCATCCCTAATGGCGGCGTAACCAACGTCTCCCTCTTCTTTATCTCAGAAACCCGATCAAAGAGTGCATTGTAGGAGTTAGCCAGAAGCTCCCTCCTGAAATTATCCTGATTCGGCCTTCTGCAGTCAGGTCCGACAACGTGAACCAGACTCGAGGCTGGGAGGTTGAATGCTGGTGTCGTAACAGCCTCACCGACTCCACATGGCTGCTTCCCCTCCTTTCTCCTCTCTACAGCGATATTTGTACAGGCTTCCCTTAGCTCTGGTCCTGCAGCAAGCTGCATTTTCTCGTCTAGCCCCTCTCTGCCAGCCAGCCTATTGTTGGCAGGAATTACCATCACGTCCCCTTCGACCCTGATAATGTTCCCAAACTGGACCCTAACCTGGCCATGTCGGCACTCTCGGACGATAATTGTCTCCGCCATGAAATCTCAAGGGTAAGCCATCCGATAAGTAATCATCGTATGAAAATCGTCAATTCCGGCGATGCATTCTTCCGTGGGTGCCCCTTACCAATAGCATGTCCGCGGGATACGTGCTGGTCAATGTTGAGCCGGGGAGCGAATCTTCGGTCCACGAAGCCGCTCTCGCGCTCGAATGCGTCACTGACGCAAACTTGCTATTTGGCGACTATGACCTGATCGTTAAGATAGAGGCACAGGACATGGGCGAGATCGCAAAACACGTTGTAGAATCCATCCGATCAATCCCCGGAGTGGCCAATACCAAGACATTAGCATGTGCTGAGATGTGAACAATAATTCCCCCCGGTAAATCGTAAAAACCCCCAATAGAGCCTCAGTGAAGCGTTTTATCCCCCATAACTTCATTATCTCTCCAGAACGCCCGAATTGCGGAGGTATTGCTGAAAATGTCAGGAAAGAAGTACTTCGTACTGATGGAAAACGGCGACGACACCAGCCAGGTGTTTGTGAACAACCAACCCCGCGGAGCAGCGTTGAAGGCTGCTCGAAGGGGCCACACAGACATCCAACTTAGGGAGCGAGGCACCAACAGGGTGCACTGCTTCAACGGCTGGAGAGATCTCGTTGCAAAAGGAGCAGGCGGTCCAGCGTACCTTCCGGATAAGATCTGGAAGGCTAACGTAAAGAAGACCGGCATAAAGCGCCTATAGTTGGGCTATTGCCCATAACAACGGAACAACGCAAACCCCTCGGCCGGTCAACTGGCCGGGGGGTCATCTCGAGAATACTACTGGCGTTTAGCTAGTGAAACACATGTTTCCTAGGGTCACTTCTTGATCCCAATTTTTCGGGCCAGCATCGATAGTGGGTCGTAATACTCCGTAACGACTCTCTCCTTCAGGGGGATTATTGCGTTGTCAGTGATATTTATCCCGGCTGGACAGACTTCCGTGCAACACTTGGTGATGTTGCAATATCCAATACCGAAGTCATCCTTAATCTCTGGAATCCTGCTCTCTTTGTCTAGGGGGTGCATCTCAAGGCTGGCTAGCCTAACGAAGAACCTAGGTCCCGCAAATTCATCGAATTTCTGATGCTCCCTGAGTACGTGGCATGTATTGACGCAGAGCATGCACTCGATGCATGACCTAAACTCCTGGAGCCTATCAGCCTCCTCTTGCTTGAATCCCCAATCCATCTCTTCAGGGCCGTTGATGGGGGCGATGCTCCTGTCGGTTTCGTAAGCCCAAGAAACATCAGTCACTAGGTCCTTCACCAATGGGAATGCCTGCATCGGCTTAACTAAAACGGGGACATCTTCGGGGGTTTCTTCCATGATGTCCTCCATCCTAGTCATGCACATCAGCACGGGCTTGCCATTTACCTCGGCACTGCAAGATCCGCACTTTCCTGCCTTGCAGTTCCACCTGCATGACAGGTCAGGTGCATGCTCCGCTTGGATTCTGTGTATCACGTCCAGAACAACCATGCCCTCGTCCATTTCCACAGTGTAATCCACCATCTTTCCGAATGGGTCACCCACCGAATCAGGGGATCCTCTGAAAACTCTGAAAGTAACATCTTCGCTCATCACTTCACCCCTAGTTTAGATCATCCTCGTCAAGGAGGGATTTCAGGTCTTCTGGAATTGGGGGGTATGAGACGTAGTCGATATCCATGCCCCCGTCCTCCCTCTTGACTATCACGCTGTTTATTTTGCCCCAGTGGGCATGGTCCGGAGTGGGGAAGTCTTCCCTCGTATGCCCTCCTCGACTTTCCTCCCTCCTTAGGGCCGCCAATGCACACATCCTGCTAACGTCCACCATGGCGCCAATTTCCAGTGCCTGATGCCATCCGGGATTGTAGGTTGTTCCGGAACCGCCGAATGTTTCCATTGACCGTGCCTCAAATTCATCGAGATCACTCAACGCCTCTTCCAGAAGAGCCCTCGTTCTGATTATCCCAACCTTGTCTTGCATCATCTTACGCAGATCCTCGACGACCTTAGCCGGGTTTTCTCCACCTTCCCTGTAAAGTGGAGCCAAGGTCTCCTCGACAACCTCATCAATTTCGGACTGGTCTATTTCTGGGAAGCTCTGGATATTCGATGCAGAAGAGGCAGCCTGTTCTCCTGCAATCTTTCCGAATACGATCAAGTCAGAAAGAGAGTTGCCCCCCAGCCTGTTTGCACCATGTAGGCCAGTGGCCGCCTCACCTGCGGCGTATAGTCCGGGGATTGTGGTCTCCTGTGTCTCAGGGTCGACCTTCACCCCTCCCATTACGTAGTGCGCAGTCGGCCCCACCTCCATTGGCTGCTTTGTTATGTCAACAGCAGCAAGCTCCTTGAATTGGTGATACATGCCTGGAAGCTTCTTCTTCACTTCCTCCTCATCTCTCCATGAGATGTCAAGATAAGCCCCTCCGTGTTCAGACGCCCTCCCTGCGGCCCTCTCACTGTTTATCGCCTTAGCAACGACATCTCTTGTCAGCAGCTCTGGTGGCCTGCGCTTCGTTGCAAGCTTACCAGAGACCACTTCATCGACCCACTCCAAAGCTTCCTTCTCAGTGTCAGCAAACTCATCCTCATACATTTCCGGGACATAGTTGAACATGAAGCGATCACCCTCAGAGTTTCGGAGCATTCCGCCCTCCCCCCTGACTCCCTCAGTGACCAGTATTCCTTTGACAGAAGGAGGCCAGATCATGCCAGTAGGGTGGAATTGGACGAATTCCATATCTCCTATCTCTGCCCCTGCCCAGTATGCCAGGGCATGCCCCTCTCCGGTGTATTCCCAAGAGCCGGAACAGACCTCCCAGCACCGGGTAATTCCACCTGTGGCTAGGACTACTGATTTGGCCTTGAAGACATGCAGCGAACCATCGTTCCTGTCATAAGCGAAACAACCTGAAACTCTACCTTCGGTCTTGAACAGTCTCCGGACAGTGAATTCCATGAAAACATCCATGCCCATGTGGACGCCCTTCTGCTGCAGGGTTCTGATTAGTTCGAGGCCAGTTGCATCCCCTATGTGGGCTAGCCTTGGGTATGTGTGCCCTCCAAAGTTACGCTGGCTGGTCAAACCCTTGGGTGTCCTATCGAAAACAGCCCCCCATTGCTCCAACTCCCTTATCCTGTCTGGAGCCTGTTGAGCATGAATCCTAGCCATCCTCCAGTCGCCTAGGTACTTGCCCCCCTTCATAGTGTCACGGAAATGAACCTCCCATGAGTCCCGAGGGTCCTTGTTAGCAAGAGCGGCGGCGGCCCCTCCCTCGGCCATTACTGTGTGAGCCTTTCCAAGCATTGACTTCGAGATCATCGCCACACTGGCACCATTGGAGCTAGCCTCGATTGCCGCTCTGAGCCCGGCACCGCCTGCCCCAATAATCACAACGTCATGCTCGTGAATCGTAATTTCTGTCATGAAACGCCACCCCACAAAACAATGTCCTTCCATCCGAAGAAGGGATCCGTGCAGGCATATACGTAGAAGTCGGTGAACATGACCCAGAATAGGCTGTAGAGGGCCCATTCCTTGTGCTTCTCGTTTAGCTTGGTAGAGACTTTCCACATCCTATACTTCAGCTTGTTCATGGGGGTACCAGTCCAGTCATTACTGCCCCCTCCAATCACATGCCTGAACGCGTGACAACCTATTGTATAGCCAGTTAGCATTAGGACGTTGATTAGTAGTACGATTGTTCCAACGCTAACCCCGTAGTAATGCACATCTGCAGCATCGTGGAAGTTCACTGAAAGCCAAACGTCGTACGAGAGGATTGGTAGGTAAGCTAGTGCAATATACATGAAGTAACGATGCAAGTTCTGGACTACCAGTAGCCCGGTTTCTCCACTGTACTCATTCCATGGCTTGGAAACGGCACATCCAGTCGGCTGTTGAAAGAAGGCCCTATAGTACGCCTTTCGGTAGTAGTAGCAAGTTCCTCTGAACCCAGCAGGGAATATCAGGATGAACATCGCCGGACTCATCCACCACAGAAATTCTGGTATTGGGCCTCCGAAGGTCCCCTGTCCTGGAATTATCAGTGGACTGAAGAGGGGACTCAGGACATGGCTACCCTCGGACTCTATCGCCATCGTTGAGTAACCAGCGCTTCTTCCAAAATCCTCGAAGATCCAGAAATCAGCTTCCATCATGCCCCTCCAGGTGGAGTAAAGAATCATGATTCCAAGATATGCGGCCATTGCAGTGGGACCTTTCCACCACCCGTCGATCCTATCCGTCTTCCCGAATCCTTTGCTCAGAGGTAGCTTGACGCCAATTCCACGAGTACTGAGATACTCACGATCCCAGTCCGCCATAGTACCCCGGCCCTAAGGGCCGGGGGGTTCTCCTTAAGCAATTGCTTTACTGAATATTCAAGATTCTCAAGGTTAAAGTGTGACTTCCAAGACCCTATTCCATGATAGGTGGGGACATCGAGTCTTCGATATGTCTGAAGTGTGGATACATGCCGGGAGCATGGCTACCGGGAGTCCCATGTTCGCAATGTGGGGAGCCGTACCTGTAGATCAGGCCAGTCCCGCGTAATCGGCATCCGCCTCTTCCATTTCTATTTCGTCTACATCCATCTGGGCAAGTTGCAGTTTTCCTGAAAGCTCGTCATTAACAGCGTGCCAGTAAGAGTATGCCTCTATCACCCAGATTCCCGATTCCCTGGTCCCGTTCCCGCTTCCCTTTACACCGCCAAATGGAAGATGGGCCTCAGCACCTGTTGTCGAGTTATTGATTCCAGTCATTCCAGCTTTGATCCCGGTTTTGTATCGGTAAGCCTCTAGCCTATCATTTGTGTATATGGCCGATGATAGCCCGTATGGGCTGGCGTTGGCCAGATGAAGTGCGTGTTCGAAGTCACGCGCCTTTACGATGGTGACAACCGGGCCGAATATCTCTTCGTGGAAACACTCCATATCCTCTGTGACGTCGGTGAAAACGTGTGGCCACATGTATACGCCCTCGCTGGCATCGCCGTGGAAATTCTCCGGCTTGTTGTCATTGGTTATTCGACCCTCTCCCCATATCTTCGTCGCCCCGCTATCCTCGCACATTTCAATCCCCTTCAGGAAATCAATCGCATATCTCTCCGATAGCATCGAACCGTAGAGGACATCTTCGTTACGCATTGAATCACCAATGCTGGTCGACTTCACTTTGGCCATTAGTCTCTCAACGAATTCGTCATAGATTTCCTCATGGATAATCAGATTTCCTAGGCTGGTGCATCGCTGACCTGCGGTTCCAAAACCGGCCCAGTAGGCACCCTCGACCGCATTCTCAATGTCTGCAGATGGCATAATAACAAGCGGGTTCTTGCCCCCTAGCTCAAGGCTGGCACTTACTAGATTTCGACCACAGACCTCCCCGATCATCTTACCCACGCCCGTGCTTCCCGTGAACGAGATTTTGTTCACCATGCCCAGATCAACGGCGTCAACAAGGTGCTGCCCGGCTCCGCTCCCCTTTCCATGAATTAGGTTGATGACCCCATCTGGCAATCCTGCCTCATGCATTATCCGGGCAAGTGCGAAGGATAGAAGCGGCGAGTCCTGGGGGGACTTCCAAACACAGGTGTTTCCACACATTATTGCAGGTATCATCTTCCAGAAAGGTACTGCGGATGGGAAATTACAGGCGTTGATAATCCCACAGACGCCTAGCGGCCTTCGATAGGTGAATAACTCCTTGTCCGGAAGCTCGGAGTTAACTGTTTGTCCATAGAGTCGGCGCCCCTCCGACTGGAAGAAGAGGCAAGTATCGATCGCCTCTTGGATCTCACCCCCACACTCTTTCAGAGTCTTCCCTATCTCACGAGCCTGCAAGCGAACGAGATCGTCCTTGTGCTCCATGAGGAGACGACCCATGTTGCCAATCACCTGGCCCCTTGTGGGAGCAGGGGTGGACGACCAAGAGGGGAACGCTGCACGAGCTGCTGCGAGTGCCTCGTGAACATCTCCTTCGGTTGATAGAGGGAACTCTCCGAGGCAGTCGTCCAGCCAAGCCGGGTTCGTACTCTCGAACGTCGAGCCATCACTGGACTGAGTCAACTTTCCTCCGATAATATTGTACCCTCTAATGGAGGGGCTTCCGTTCGGGTTTTCTCTGTCGATGGTCTCAAAACCAGCTTCCAGCACATGGGTCATGGGACACGCGAATCCATACCATGACATGAATGCTACTCATCGAGCCCCCTCGTTCTGATAACCAATAGGGGACATTGGACACCCGTTGATTGGTGGGTTTAACAACCCCCGTGAACGAGAGACGGTTGTTAGGAGACGACGCCATGACCGACGACTCATCTGATTCACTTACCCTGAGAGTGGCCAAGGCAATACCGAGTGACGTTGGTCATGGCCGAGCAAGAGTGCCTTTTGACAACGATCTGAACCTCAAGCCAGGTGACATAATTGAGATATCAGGAGAGAGGAAGACTGCAGCCATAGTTTGGAGGTGTAGGCCAGAGGATGCCAATCTTGGAGTGATAAGGGTCGATGGGATTATCCGAAAAAACGCTGGTGTCAGTCTTGGAGACAGAGTAGGCATTTCGAAGGTTGAGACCCAGCCTTGCCAGAGGCTTGTTCTTAGCCCAGTGATGGCAAAGCAGCAGAAGGTCAGATTTGGACCAGGAATTGAGGGATTTGCCAGAAGGGGGCTCAACAAGAGGCCGGTAGTAGCTGGAGATAGGATTTTCATTCCTGGAATGACATTGTTCGCAGAGGCCCTTCCATTCGCCATAGTTTCCACGAAGCCGAAGGGAATTGTCCAAGTCCTCCCAGACACTGAGATAGTAATCAAGGAGGATCCCGTAGACGAGGAAGACCCAGGAGAGGTCCAAACCATATCTTACGAGGACATAGGAGGTCTTGGAGACCAACTTCAGAAAGTTAGGGAGATGATAGAACTCCCCCTGAAGCATCCCATATTGTTCAGGAGACTGGGAATAGACCCTCCAAGAGGGGTATTGCTCCACGGGCCCCCCGGAACCGGTAAGACCCTGATCGCCAAAGCAGTAGCATCCGAGACCAATGCACACTTCACGTCGATTAACGGCCCGGAGATCATCTCCAAGTATTACGGAGAGAGCGAAAAGCAACTTCGCGAGATTTTCGACGAGGCGGCCGCTAACTCTCCAGCCATCATCTTCATCGATGAGTTGGACAGTATCGCACCCAAGCGAGAGGATGTCAGCGGTGAGGTCGAGAGAAGAGTCGTCGCCCAGTTGTTGACACTCCTTGATGGGATGCAGGGCAGGGACAACGTGGTTGTTATCGGGGCTACGAATAGGCAAGATGCCATTGATCCAGCACTTAGGAGGCCCGGAAGATTCGACAGGGAGATAGAGATAGGAGTTCCAGACAAGAATGGCCGCGCTGAGATCATCGGTATTCACACTAGGGGGATGCCAATAAGTGATGATTTCGACCTGGATTGGCTATTGGACAATACACATGGATTCGTCGGTGCAGACATCTCAGCTTTGGTAAGGGAGTCTGCCATGAAAGCCCTCAGGAGATACCTCCCAGAGATAGATCTCGATGAGGAGCAGATACCTCCCGAGGTACTGGAGAAGATGGCTGTAATAATGCCTGACTTCAGGATGGCAATCAAGGAAATTGAGCCAAGCGCTCTTAGGGAGATATATCTAGAGGTTCCAGAAGTCTCATGGGAGGAAGTAGGCGGCCTTGAGGAGATAAAGGACAGACTCAAGGAAAGTATTGAGTGGCCCCTCACCAAGCCTGAAATGTTCGAACATTTCGGAATCAACCCTCCTAGGGGAATAGTTCTATTCGGGGCACCTGGGACTGGAAAGACACTCCTGGCCAAGGCAATAGCAAACGAGGCAAAGGCCAACTTCATCACCATCAAGGGACCGGAATTGATCTCCAAGTGGGTGGGTGAGTCCGAGAAGGCAGTAAGGGAGGTCTTCAAGAAAGCCAAACAATCAAGCCCCTCAATAATTTTCTTGGACGAGTTCGAGAGCATCGCTGGAATGCGACGTTCTAGCTCAGGAGATGGCTCAGACGTGATGAACAGGGTCGTAAACCAATTGCTCAGCAGCATGGATGGAGTAGAGGGGATGGAAGGAGTAATCGTTGTTGCAGCGACAAATAGGCCGGAAATGATTGACCCAGCTCTACTGAGGAGTGGAAGGTTCGAGAGAGTCCTCCACGTCCCACCACCGGACCCCGAGGCACTAAAGGCGATTCTAAAGATTCACACGGCCGACATGCCCTTGGGTAAGTTTTCAATGGACGATATAGCATCCAGGCTGGAGAACTACACCGGTGCTGACATTGAAGCTGTTTGCAGGGAGGCCGGGCTAATCGCCATGAGGGCAGAGAAGAAGACGGTTTCGAAGAAGCATTTCGAAGAGGCAGTAGAACGTGTCAGGCCGACCGTGACTGACGAAATGATGCTATACTACAACCGAATGGAGTCACTGTTGACCAGTGGCCTGCAATCGGTAAGGAGGCTTCCAGACAGCCTCGCTGGGATTGAGTCTGTGTGAGGTGATTAGTTGCCGACAACCTTCGGTAAGGAGTTGCTTGGCAGAGATGTTGTCGATGAGTCGAATGACAAATTGGGAACAATGGCCGATTTTAGGATCGACATCGATACTGGGGACGTCGTCGCACTATTGGTCGCAATTGAGTCAGGAATAGATCCGGCATTTCTGCCATGGCCAACCGTAGAGGGACTCCTCTCCGTGCCTGTCTCTGAAGTCGCCAGCATAGGGTCCGCCATACAACTTTCTCGCTGAACTCGTGATGCGGCTGTGTTCATGGCCCCACAACGGTATTAATACGGAGTTAAGGCTCGATGGCCATTCCTATGGAATGGAGGGCAGCGGATGACCGACTTCAACGCTACACTTAGGAGACTCTCAACTCCAAAATTCAGGAGGGGGGCCTCCATAGCGGCCTTTTGGATTCTTATTGGAATATTAGTTCTTGAAGTACTCCAGACATACCTGGTTGAAGGAGAAACGCAGCAGTCGGCATATGGTGACGATTGGAACGATCTAGGCGCATTTAGATCAGAAATAAACAGCCTAGGAGTGGAAACCAATGCGTTGGTCTCCAGCCCCTTGCTTCTAAGTGAGATAGACCATCCTGAAGAGGCAATATTTGTGGTATCCGGGGTAGAGAGGGACACGATATCACTTCCGAGATTTACTGGTGATGAGAATGTGATTGAGTTCACCGAGGGTGACGGATATACGACATCAGAGATTTTGGCTATTGAGAGCTTCGTACAGAGTGGAGGAACAGTAATCCTGCTCGATGACTTTGGGTACTCCGCGCAACTTGCAAGTCAATTCGGATTGGACTACTCGGGACACAGACTCTACGACGGGCAGGCATACGCTCACGAACTGGACTACAATTTCGTCTGGGTCAATACAACTTCTGCATTCAATTTCACCACCAATTCGGGCTCTCTTTCCTCGATAAATCCATGTCTGAAGGACTTGGATAAGGATGGGGTAATTGACCTACTTGATGAGGATCCGCTGAATCCCGCAGTGACCACTCAGGGAATCACCTCCGACATGGCAGGTCTTTGCGCCCACCGATTCGACCAATCAACGTCTACATGGGATTTCTCAGAGGGATATGATATCCTAACAAATGGGCCGTCAGCATTCGAAAAGGCATCTTCATACAACCCAGTTGAGAACCGCTATGCCATAGGCCGCTCGACACTGGATTCCTATCTGGACACAAACGACGATGGAAATCTAACGGTGGGCTTTGAAGCAGCAGGAATAGAGGATGACGAGCAGGGGCCTTTCGCAGTCTACGTAAGATTCTGCCAAGACAGATTGTGCCTTGATACTGACTCAGGAAGGGTCCACTTCGTGTCTGATGGATCAATGCTAATCAACTCACTCTACAACCCCGATTATGTCCCGGATTATTCAGGACTAGTTCCGGATAATGACAACAGGAAGTGGGCCCTTGATATCATCGCCGAGGCACTACTTATCGGAAACTCCAGTACAAAGGCTAGCGAGAATGCAATCGTAATCTTCGACGAGAGCAGGCACCAGCAGTCGAACATAGGGGGAGACACGTACAATCTTCTGTATTACCTGCTAATCTACTTCACAAACGATTGGATGGCGATGCTCCTCCTCTTCCTCGGCCTCTTCATTGCATTGGAGGCGGTCTTAATCAGAAAAGAGGACCCAGACGACTGGAGGCACGTTTTCAGAATTATCTACTACGGGTTTGGAGATGCTCGAAGGTACGAGTACTACCAGAGGCCAGAGAAAATCAGGCAGGTGCTCCTAACGAGAGTCAGGAACGTTAACGCGATGTCAAGGGAGGAGTTCGATGCCCTACCTGCCGCCGAGCTACAGAAGATGATAGACGACAACGTTCTCACGGACTTCATCTTCAATGATCGGAGATACAAGACAGATGAACTGGTAGGGATAGTCAAGAGAATCAAAGAATGGGGAAGGACAGAGTCCGATTCGGAGGCCTAGAGATGTGGACAAGAAAAGCTGCAATCATGTTCACTAGTGGGATAAGCCTCATTCTCATCGGAATGATGATTTCAAACTTCCAACTAATGATCGTCGGACTGTCGTTCATCTCCCTCTTGGCCATTAATGGATGGGTGGCCGGGCACTCAGATCTGCTAATCGAGAGGGAAACCTCCGCTACAAACGTGTACAAGGGGGATGACATAATCGTCTCTCTCACTGTAACAAACAAGTCCTATCGAAGGACACAGCAGCTAGAGCTCTTCGACAATGTCCCGCATGAGATGAAGATGCGTAAGGGCATCAACCAGATGAGGATGAACCTAGGCCCAGGTCAAACTGCGAAGCTGCGATATGTTGTCAGGTGCCCACTCAGGGGGCATTACACAATTGGGCCTGTTTCAATCCGCTACAGGAATGCGTTCAACCTCTTCGTCAATGAGACAAAGCTTGATGACAGATCAGACATCACCGTTTTCCCCCAGATAAGGGATATCGAGGAGGCGCTTCTGAGGTCGGATGTGCCGAAGATGTACTCCGGTGCTACTACTCTGAAGACACCCGGTCCGGGGATGGAGTTCTACGCACTAAGGGAATACCTTCCTGGTGACTCTTTCAGGTCAATCAATTGGAAGGCCTTGGCCAGGACGGGAGAGATGATGGTAAACGAAAAAACCAGAGATGCCGTAACTGATGTTTTCGTAATAGTCGATACAAGGGACGTCTCAAGGATTGGCACCGTTCTGAAGAACCCACTTGAGATGGGAACGGTTGCCGCGGCCTCCGTCTCTAATTACTTCCTGAAGAGGAGGGACTCAGTCTCTCTTGTGACATACGGCTCCCGGATGGATTACTTGCCGCCAGAGACCGGCGATAAGCAGTACTTCAAGATCCTTAGTGGTCTAGCGTCAGTGGAGGCAAAGGGCTCAATGCCCCTCCAAGCAGTAACAAACGCACTATCCCCAAGAATGAGCAGAGGCTCTCCAGTATTCATCATCAGCAGCCTCGAGGGGGATGGAACTACATTGCCCGCAATCAGGAACCTGTCCGGTAAGGGACACGAAGTGATAGTCCTGTCACCGAGTAGCATAGACCTTGAGAGGCTGGTTAGCAGGATTCCAAGGATGTCCTACGAGGTCCTGAAATTAGAGAGGCAGAATCGGTTGACGGCTATTGCCGGATATGGAGCCAAGGTGATCGATTGGATGCCAGACGTTGAACTCTCACAGGCGCTATTGCAGATTAAGTTGGGTTAGGTGGTACGGATGTCAGCAAACGAAGTTCCAATGGGCAAGTCACTCAACATTAACCAACTACGCCGTCGATGGCAGGTTCTCTTGCTGCAAATCATCTCCACCGCTTCACTAATTCTCCTCATGCAGAGGATGACCAGGCTCTTTGGTACCTGCTCAGATAGTTTTGTTGAGTCATATGGTGACTCCCTCTACTGGTGTCCGGCATACGAGCACACCCGCGGGCTGAGATGGTTCGAGCAGGAGACTGGCTCACTAGTCCTACCGGACTTCCTCACGGGTCTGAATCAGACAGGGGATATGACCGTAGCCGCACCACTGGCCCTTTGCTTTGCAATCACAGCAGTGTGGATCTACATCCTCACTCGTGGGGACTCCACAAGGAAGTGGATCAACATCGGGGTAACAGTTGTTTTCTTCGCATGGATGCTTCTGCCGTTCTTGGTCTCCTGGATCATGGTCATGGACCACCCCTTGAATCACATCGATCACCTCTGGGGCCCGTTGCTGTTCGTATTCGAGCTGGTCTTCTTGGGAGTAGTTTTCGCCCCAGTACTTGCTGGGATTATGGGGATCTGGGGGCTGTCAAAGAAGTTCCTAACTTGGGCAGTCGGATACTACCTAACAGTAATCGGCGTGCACGCCATTCTCACGTTCGAGGGAATAACAGAGTCTGTTGATCTCGGATTAAATCCGCTGCCAGCACAGATAGGCGAGGCAACGATGTGGGGCGGTCTTGTCTCGCCCCTGGCCTTCGACCTGATCGAAGTTGCGATCCTACTTCTTCTGTACCTGGAATCGGGATCAGCCGTAATCTCGCACATGGAGTACGCGTCTTTGCTTCCCAAGGACGCCAAAAGAGACCCGGATTTCGTTAGACAGTTCGAGAACGTAATCAATGGGCACCTGGTTCACCTGATTGGCGTGATGTC
>JAYZLP010000060.1:0-34765 GCA_036154155.1 Thermoplasmatota archaeon
CAATTCTGGTATTTTGAGAACGAGACTTCCCTCGGCCCGGGAATCCACGAGCTTTGCATGAGGGGTCATGAGGGGGCCCTAGGAGCGCAGGAAAGATCCCCGGACGATTTCTTTGCCATGGGTCCTACAATCACTATTTTGAGGAATAATCAGACCCCAGAATACCTGGTCATGCCAATCGAAAATTCCCAACTCAGACTTTCATTCTCAGATGGAGATTGGAGGTTGCCGTTTTCGAGCCTCCCATATGAATTCTCGATTACTCGCGGCGAATCGGAATCGGCATTCTGCCCCTCTACTGATGTTATCGTAGAAGTAAATTCAACGGGAGACTGGGAGAGGGAACTATCAGATAGGTCTTCGATATTTATCCCAGCTGGCCATTCTGGAAATGGGACCATTAGGATGAGTGGGCCTGGGTGGCTGGCAATTTGTTCGGGTACAAACATGCTATCTTGGTTCTCAATGGTCGAGGGACCGGACGTCTTGCCTTACGCAGGGGAGGAATTCATTATTCACAACAGGGAGAACTACTCAATGCCAATTTCAATAGATTGGACAGGTGATGCAGCCGGCTTCGATAACTGGGAGATCTCAGTGCCTCAAGAGGTTGAAGCGATGTCAAGCGTCTACGTGAATATATCCACAAATGGCGACCCACAAGCATTACTGGTCTACTGGATCACCACTGATGAAAATGGGATTAATCTCAATCTTGCTGCTCGCTCCAATTTAGGTGATTAGTATGAGAATAGCGATCCTCGGTGTGGGCTCGATAGGCTCGGTCATTCTGGGGTGCTTGTCAGATACCGATGCCGAACTCGTCGCGGTCTCCAGGGGAGAAAGGTCCAATGAGCTGTCAGATCAGGGATTGGTAATCCATTCTCCAGAGGGAGTAATAGAGGTCATTCCACCGGACAGATACCTCACACTAGATAGTGAATCCGGGCCCATCCCAAGCCATCTGAGGGGCTCATGTGATGCCATCATAGTGGCAGGAAAGTCGGCATCGACCCCGCTCCTCTCCCAGATTGCGGAGGAGATGCTTGCAGAGGGAGGGGTCGCAATGAGCATCCAGAACGGAATGGGCCATGCAGAGGTACTTGCCAGCAGGGTCGGAACCCACTCTGTTCTGGGCGGCACTACCACCCACGGGGCCTGGAGGGGTGAGACGGGAAGCCATTGGGTCGGGAGGGGCTCGATAAAACTCGGATATCTAGACGGTGGCCCAGCAAGTGGCAACGCAGAAAGGCTGCTGAAATATCTAGCCGAATCGTCCCTAAACCCAGAATGGGATATGGAAATCCGCAAGTCCATTTGGATCAAGCTCCTGATAAATGTGGCAATAAACCCAATTTGTTCCATTGCTGGAGTCAGGAACGGCTCTCTATTGGAGTCGCCATACCTGTGGGAGCAGTCCATCTCAGCGATGTCTGAAGCATCCTCGGTGGCCCATGCTTGTGGTGTCGACTTGAGTGACATAGATCTCGAGGAAATGCTGTCCGAGGTCGTAAATTCAACAGCTGACAATAGATGCTCAATGCTACAGGATCTGATGGCAGGCCGGAAGACAGAGATTGAGTCAATTTGCGGCGCGATAGTTAGCAAGGGAGAGTCAATAGGAATCCCAACTCCTAGGAATTCAATGCTCATGGCGCTCGTTAAGGGAGTAGAATCTTCCTCTGAGTTCCAATGATCAGGTCAAGTCTAGATTGTAATGGAGGCCAACATTTACCCTCCTATTTTTCGATGCACTAACGACCATCTTCGAAACTGCCACTAGGTTCCTAAGCTCCACTAGGTCTTGGGTAGGCTTGCATCTCTTCCAGGTCCTCAAAACTTCTTTCTCGATATGGTCCAACCGCCTCTCGGCCCTTTCCAACCTCGAGTCGCTCTTCACAATCCCAACGTCTTGAGACATTGTGGCTCTCAATGCCTCCAGATCGGTCCTTAGTGGCGAATGCTCGACCAAAGTGTCTAGATCATCTGCTCGCCAACTTGGCAGCCCACTAGGGGTCTCACGTAGAGTCCCCTTCTCCCATTCTTCGATAATTCTCTCAGCGGCCCTCTCGGAGAAAACCACGGCCTCAAGCAGGCTGTTTGAGGCCAGCCGATTAGCCCCGTGCAGCCCCGTACAAGCAACCTCCCCGACGGCAAATAGTCCTGGCATGGGAACGCTGCCAGCAATCGCCCTGCCCATGCTGTCAACCCCTATCCCCCCTACCATGTAGTGAGCCGCGGGAGTTACGGGAATAGGGTCGACCCCCAGCTCAATGCCAAATTCCACTAGCTTCGCACGTATTGTCGGAAAGCCCTCTTGCAGGCCCTCCTTCTCGAGGTGATCCGTGACAAGGAGGACATGCGGTTCCCCACTCCTCTTCAATTCGTGGTCGATGGCTCTAGCCACCACATCCCTGGTCCCAAGGCTACCAAGCTCGGAATAACCCCTCATGAATGAAAACTCGTCCGGATTGCCAGTAGAACCGGAAGAACTCCATTCAGCATACTCGCCGATTGTCATCAGGACGGCTCCATGCCCCCTCATGGCCTCACTGATCAGGAAGGGTTTCTGACTACTCACCGAGAGCGAAGTCGGGTGGAATTGTATGAATTCCATGTCTCTTATTTCTGCTCCTGCCCTATGGGCCATAGCTACTCCGTCCCCGGTCGCTATACTGGGGTTAGTAGTTGCCTTGTGCATCATCCCGGAACCCCCTGTGGCCAGAACTACCACCTTTGCAGGGAGAGTCCAAACTTCGCCTTCCGGACCCAGGCACCAGATTCCAGAGACCCCCTCTCCAGGATTGCCGTGAGAACTCTGTATCAAGTCCACAGCCATCCAGTCCTCCATTATCCTGAAGTCAGAGTCAGATTCTGAAGAGGCAACTTCAGTTAGTGCCCTCTCAATCTCCTGCCCAGTTCTATCTCGGGAGTGAAGGATCCTGGCTCCACTGTGCCCCCCTTCTCGGGCCATGTGAAAATCTCCATCATCTCCCCGATCGAATCTAACTCCGTGCTCAACAAGATCCTTGATTCTCATCGCTGCTTCTCTAATGACACTCCTAACTACAATCTCATCACAGAGCCCAGCGCCCGCCTCTATGGTGTCTAGAACGTGTGCCTCAATGGCCTCGTGATCATCAACATCCAGAACTCCGGCTATTCCCCCCTGTGCCCAATTAGTTGACGAAGTGCTAACTCCTTTCTTCGTCACTACTGCAACTCTCATCCCACTTCTCGCACACCTGACTGCTAGGAATAGTCCTGCAATACCAGATCCGACCACAGCCACGTCAACCGGCTCGAGACTGGTGGAATTGCCCTCATTTCTCACAAACCTCCCACGGCAATCCACCCTAGAATCTTCGCTATCTGCTACGTCCCTTCGGCGATTGGAAATGGGCCTCGGAAACGTTGTGCTGCGCTTTTGTATGCCTCAACATTCATAGGATAAAAGGCATGGAGCCGGCGATTAGCGTCGGCGAAAACTTTTGCTGATTCTTAGGTGATGGGATGCATCTTATTCGGATTGAACTTGAGAATTTCAAATCATTCGGTGGAGAGATGGTCATCCCATTCGACATGGGCTTCACTGCAATCACTGGTCCAAATGGAAGTGGGAAATCAAATTGTGGCGACGCCATACAGTTCGTTCTGGGCCCCAAATCAACTAAGGCTCTCAGGGCTTCAAATGTGTCTGAGCTAATTTTCAACGGAGGGGGAAGGGGCAAAGCCGCCAAGCAGATGTCGGTAACTCTGGTTTTCGCCAATGTCCCTGAGCATGGCGGGAAGAGAAGGCTCAGAGTCCAGGAGGATGAGGTATCGTTCACTCGTTCCGTCAGATTGAATCGCAAGGGCGATCCAATTTCCTCATTCAGGATTGGGGACAAACCTTCAACCGCCACTGAAATGAGAAGGGTGCTTTCCGAGGCAGGTCTCAGGGGCGATGGCTACAACATAGTCCTTCAGGGGGACGTCACCAATCTAGCTACTATGACCCCTCACAGGAGGAGGGGCGTTCTAGAGGAAGTTGCGGGGGTCACTGCGTATGATGACGAGATCAGAAGAGCCAACAACCAGAGGAAGCACGTCGAGAATAGCATAGAGACGATCGACCTGCTAGAGGTAGACAAAAAGAAGCAGCTGAAGCAGCTTGGCAAGGAAAGGGAGCAGGCCCTGCGCTTCAGGGAACTAAAGGAAGAGCGGGACAAATCGAAGATAACCCTCTACCAGTCAAGATACAGGAATCGGCTTGACGAGGTAAAGCTCCTAGGGGAGGAGAGATCAGGTTACACAGAGAGAGTAGGTCTGCTCGACACATCAATCACAGAAGGAAACGCCAATCTAGTTTCATATGATGAGGAGCTTGTAAGTATAGAGGCAGAGATCAAGGAAGTACTTGCGGGGGATGCTCAGAGTCTGATACAGGAAATCCGTCAGCATGAGATTGACATAGAAACTGGTTCAGATAGGATAGGGGACCAGCGCAAGGCGATTTCGGAATCCAGCGAGGAGGTCAAGGTCCTAACAGAGGAGGTCAGAAGGGCCCGTGAAGCCTGGCAGGAGGCAAGCGACTCTCTGGGAGCGGCAAACGAGGCGCTATCTCTAGCCGATAAGTCCCTCAAGCAGGCAGCCAAAGATGAGAATGATGCTAGGGAGGCGATCCAATCAGGAGACAAGCATGCCAGAGACCTGAACAGGGCCCTCGGCAAGGCCACAGATGCAGTCTCAACCGCCCAAGACCTTCATTCTCAGGCACAACTGGAGGCTGACAGGGCATCTCAGGCATCCCAGATAGCGTCTGAGAATCTGGCAGATCTAGAAGAGAAATATGAGGAAGCCACAATGGTAAGGGACGATCTCGAACTACTTGGCGAAGACCTCAGGGATTCAGATGGCGACACTGACAGGAGTTCACTAGCGGACGAATATCGCAGACTGCAGAAGCAGGAAAAGGAACTCAGGACTGACCGAGACAGGTCGGAGACCAGACTGAGGGATGCTGAGAGGGATCTGAGCAAGGCAAGGGCCAGACAGGAGGCTAGATCTTCAGCACCAGGTTCGGCACTCACCCTGGCAGCACTAACCAAGCTAAGGGAGAGCGGCCAAATTTCAGGCATTCTAGGATCATTGGGCGAGCTAACTTCTCCCAAGGACCCTGCTCATGAGGAAGCATTGGCAACAGCCCTCGGAAACGGACTTAGGAGCATAGTTGTCAGGGATGACGAGGTCGCCGCCAAGTGCATAGCATGGTTGAGGAAAAACAGTGGAGGGAGGGCCACTTTCCTTCCTCTCTCAAAACTCAAGACCTCAAGGCCCCAAGGAAGGACACTCTTAGTTGCTCGAAATCCCGGCATGATAGGGTTCGCTCACGAACTGCTTGACTATGATGATGAGGTAGAGACAGCAATCGTTTACGCCAGTCGCAATACACTTCTGGTGGAGTCCATGGAAGTTGCCAGAAGAAACATGGGAGGAGTCCGAATGGTGACTCTGGATGGTTCTCTAATTGAGAGCTCAGGGGCTATGACGGGTGGCTCCTCGTCCAAGGGCAACAGGCCATCATTTGGAGGGGGCCCTTCACGCAACTCAAGCTTGGACAGGCTGGAGAGAGCAGTGGAGGACGCAGACCTTCTTTACTCGACCGTCGACGCAGCTTTGAGAGAGACACTAACCAATATGCAAGGCCTGCGTGACAGGATTAACAACGTGGATGGCAGCGATCACTCTGTCAACGTCAGGAACTGGAAGGCCGACATGGACAGGGCGATAAAACACGTCCAAGAAATAGAGTCCAAGGTAGTCGCTGCAAAGACAGAATTCGACTCATCGGAGATGAGTAGGGCGGAGAAAGAATCAGAGGCTAAGAATGCCCAAGTTGAGTTGAATGCAGCTATCGAGGCTAGGTCATTAGCTGCCGAGGCACTCCAGGATAACACTCCTGACCATCTTTCCGAGATTCTCAGAAAGGCTGAGCAGACCAGAACGGATGCAGAGAGGACTAGGCTTCAATCGGAATCATCGATTTCAACTAATCAAGAAAGACTGTCTCTTATGGACGGGAGGATTTCTGAGTTGCAGAGGCAGCTGGACAAGCACGATAAGGCAATCAATGAGGCAGAATCTTCAATCGGTGACCTAGAGGAATCAATAGCTTCGTCCCGTGAGGTTCTGAAGGAGCTTAAGGCCCAATCTTCACAGTTCGACGAAGAGGAGAAGATTCTGACTGAGAAGAGGGACCTCCTATTCGAGGAGCGTGCCAGCCTAAGGGCGTCCCTCGAGGGGCTCTCGAAGGAAAGGCAGACTATCAGGAGCAGGATAGATGAGCTAAATGGTCAGATTCAGCAGAAGAGGGCGGCGGTCGGAGAGACCGAATCAGAACTAATTGAAGCGGGAGTCGAAATACCCTCCGAGGAAGTACAACTACCAACAATTGCCGAGGCGGAACGAGTGTTGCAGGGACTCGAACGCCGCCTCGGCAACCTAGGCGACGTCAACATGCTAGCAATCGAGCAGTACGATGCCACAGCCGAGAGAATTGCCGACCTAATGGATGACGGAAAGACGCTACGCTCACGCAGAGATCACCTAGTTTCCATAGCGGAGAAGCTTGAGTCTGAGCGAAAGATGCGTTTCATGACAGTATTCGAACATGTCAACAAGAACTTCAGTAGAGTCTATGAGATTCTTCAACCGTCCGGAAGCGGGAAACTAAGGCTTGAGAATCAGAAGAACCCCTTCGAGGGCGGCTTGGACATGGCCTGTGTCCCCCCTGGCAAGAGCAGAAACACCCGGAGATCAGCACTTTCGGGCGGCGAGAAGTCAATGGCCGCACTCGCTCTAATTTTCGCTATTCAGGACTACGAGCCTAGTCCATTCTATTATTTCGACGAAGTGGACCAGAACCTCGACCCCTTCAACTCTGGAAGAATTGCAACACTATGCAGGATAAGGAGTGAGAGGGCCCAGTTCATCATGGTCACACTCAGGAAGGTAAGCCTCTCGCTAGCCGACCACCATATCGGAATTACCCATGCCGGAGATGGATGTAGCAGGAGAATCACAGACTTTGACAGGGCAGCAGCAATAGAACTTAGTGAAGAATTGGAGAAGGAAGAGAGGGCCCAAGCAGAATCCAAGGCGGAACTCGAGTCAATGCCAGAACTTCCCAAGCCCGAGGATATGCCGAAGGTCCCGGAGCCCCTTGGTGCCCCGAAGAGCCTCGGCGGACTTGCAGAGAGAGCAGGAGTCGAGGTCGACGAAGAAGAGATTGAGGCCCAGGCCCCTACTGAAGGTAGCATGGATTCTCTGAGAGAGAGGACCGAGGACTGGTCGGAGGACATAGAGGAAAGGGATCAGGTAGAATTCCCCGACGAGCCATCTACGCCAGATTCTGAAACAAAGGAACTGCCGGAGGCCAAAACTGAATCTGATTGAGGTGATAATGTGGCAGTACTGGACAGTCAAGAAATGAGGGAGGACATAGTCTCCCGACTACTTGGTGGGGAGGCGGATCTAGCCACTAGTAAGTACCTGGACAGGATCTCAGAATTGGCTAGCATGGAAGAAGCAGAGCACCAGTTCCTAATCGACCCCTTCGATAGATCCGTCGCCCTGGTTTTCCAGATGTTTCAGTCTAGTGACTTAGACCCGTGGGACGTTGACCTCTCATTCTTCATTCAGATGTTCTCAGAGAGGATAGAGGATTCTGAAAACGTCGATCTCCCAACATGCGGCCGCCTAATCAGAATGGCATGGTCAATACTCAAGAGCCAAGCATCTGACCTCATTGAAAGACAAGAGAGAGCTTTTGATTTCACGGAAGTTGAGGATACTTGGGATTTCGAAGGAGGGTGGGAGGCCGATTTCGATGATGCCGACTACAACTTCTCAGTGGGGGTCCTCTCTGGGGATGCAGACGAAGTACTGCCTTCCATGTTCGAGGGTAGGATACACAGGGAAGAAGGTCGACCAGTCACTCTAACTGAACTCCTCATGGGCCTGCAAGAGGCCGGCAGACTCGCGGAAGAGCAGAGAGTCAGGGAAAAGATAGCCGAAGAGAGGAGAGACGCCTTGTCAATTGCAAGGAAGAGGTTCAGTGGGAGCCTGCACGTTGAGGATCTGGAAGGTGACTTGGAGAGAACATGGGAAGCATTGATGTCAAGAGCATCCAATAGCGAGAAAGACATCGGCCTGAGGGAGATTTCTGAAGAACTTATGGACAGGTCTCTCGATTCGGGAGTAGAGATCGATGAGGCTCAAGCAGAGGCCCAGGTCACAGCTCTCGTGTCAGCACTATTCCTTACTAACAGGGGCTATACTGAATTGTCTCAAGAGCCGGGAAAGGATGGCAAGATTTCACTAAAGCCACTTTGGGACGGCGAAGAGAGCTTCTCGGATCTGACAAACAGACTCCATCCCGGAGATGGGTCATTGGGGGTGGCGAATTGACTGAAGCACCACCCCTTTCTTCCATGCTAGAGGCCATACTTTTCGGAGCCGGGCGTTCTATGTCTGTCGATGAGCTGGCAAAACTTCTGGGCAAGAGAAACTTCCAAGTCTCGGACTCACTAGGCGATCTAAGAAAAGAAATGGAAGCAAGAAAGAACTCCGCGCTCCAGCTCTCAGAGGTTAGTGGTAGGTGGATTATAGAAGTGAATCCCTCCTTATCCCCGTTCCTCCCTGATACTTTCAAGCCCGAGATCCCACAAAGGCTACTGCCCGCGGCCGCCCTGATAGCCTATCATCAACCGATGCCACAAGCCCAATTGGTCGATATGCTCGGTCAGAAGGCATACGATCATGTCAGGGATCTCGCCAATCTGGGTCTTATCGACAAGAGAAGAGAAGGCCTCACTAGGAGGCTCACTACGACCAGAAGATTTGCAGAATATTTCGGCTGCCCAGAAGTCGAGTATCGCAAGGTCAAGGCATGGTTCAGGGAGGAGGCGGCAAAATTGGGGCTAACTAGTGCACAACTAGCCGCTTCACTAGCCCCTGAGGAGCAGATGACGATTGCCGAGTTTTCTGGCGAACCCGATGCCGAAGAGATCGAGGCACAGGCAGAGGAATGACTATTTTCCTCTGATCTCAGATAGGGCCTTCTCTACAACTGCCATCGTAATTCTTTCACCGCTTTCTCTGACACTCTTGGCGACAGCCTCTATTTCCGGCCCTTCAGCACCAGCTGCAGCTACCATATTCATCAGATGCAATTTCATGTGCCCAGCCTGAATTCCTACTGTTGCCAATGCCCGTAGTGCCCCTAAATTCTGAGCAAGACCTGCAGCAGCCATTACTTTCGCTAGGTCATTGGCAGTCCTTAGCCCCAGTAGGGCTACGTTGGCTTGAGCACCAGGGTGAATCCTTACTGCCCCCCCTACTAATCCGACTGCCATTGGTATCTCTATGGAGCCAACTAGGTTGCCATCGCCGTCCTTCTCCCAGTGAGTCATAGACCCATATTCCCTTCGATAAGCGGCATACGAGTGCGCTCCAGATTCTATTGCCCTCCAGTCCTGCCCACAAGCTATGGCGACAGGGGAAATTGCATTCATTATCCCCTTGTTGTGAGTGGTCGCCCTAAATGGATCTGCCGCAGCGAAGTGATATGCCTGAATGACCCCGTCTATTACTTCTGATCCACGTACTGGGTCGTCCCCCGAATCGGACATTTCCTCCGGCGTGAATGTCGCACTTACTCTAGCGAGCCTGTGTACAGCAAGATTACTAATTATTCTGAGAATGACAGTTCCAGACGAAAGAGACTCAATCCTCGGAGCTATCGTTTCTGCCATCGTGTTTACTGCAT
This sequence comes from Thermoplasmatota archaeon, assembly GCA_036154155.1. Classification (GTDB taxonomy): domain Archaea; phylum Thermoplasmatota; class Poseidoniia; order Poseidoniales; family Thalassarchaeaceae; genus MGIIb-O5. The sequence goes on from JAYZLP010000060.1 coordinate 9,812, forward strand.
TTGCCCCCATCGCGTCCCTGCAATCGACCAATATGTGCACTATTACCATCGGGCCTGAACCAGTTTCAATGATCCTGGCCTCTATCTCTCTGCATCCGCCTCCAAATTTAACTAGGATTGGATCAACATCATTACAGGCGGAAATCAACTCTTCCGATGCCGCCAATATTGACTCCCTTGCAGCTTCGGGGTCATCGCAACCAACAACCTGTATCTGCCCGATCATCACAGGTTCATCATTGTCCGACCTAAAGCCCCCCTTTGACTGACACCTCTTGGCCATGTTGGAAGCAGCCGCTACTACGCTGGCCTCCTCTACTACGAATGGTATCAAGTAATGTTCATCATCTATGATGAAATTAGTAGCCACCCCTATTGGCAGGGAATAAGTTCCGATGACATTCTCTATCATCCTATCCGCAGTTTCTTCATCCAGCTCCCCATTAGCCGCCCACGCATCTACCATGTCTCCTTCGAGCCCTGCAATGCCTGCAAGCATCTCTCTTCTCTCTGATACTGATAGTTTGTAGAAACCCTTCAATCTGCTATTGTCAACTGGCATCTCAATCAGCCCTAGTCGGCAGGCCACGCCTTCTAACATTTTGCGGGAACTACTCCTCGATAGTTGCTTAGTCCGACCATTTGCATTTCCCCAGATCCCTGGGCATTTCCCAAATAATCACGAACAATTGTCAGGAAAATACCCTCAAAAAAGCGTTAATTTATCCATTAACGCTTCATTAACGCATAGATAAAGCGTTAGAAATGCGTTAGAGGATTAAATCGAAAAATGTTATACTGAATTAATATAATCAGAAAATATTCTATTGAAATAACCAAAAATGCGTTAAACTATACGATATTATGCGTAAGTATGCGTGAATGTTATGTACTCGTCACACTGACGCCTCAGTAATGGACCAGAGGGGAATAGATCTTCTCGGACTGCCGCCACTAAGGGGAAACCCATTCGATATGAGGCCAATCGAAAGTGGAAGGGCTGAGGACATAGTTGGCAGAGACCTCCTTCTCGCAAAATGGAGGGAGCACATTATTTCGAAATCGCCTAGGATGGCAATATTGGTTGGCGAGAGGGGTTCAGGAAGAACTTCGCTGATCAGGGCCCTGGCCTCTCAGACCAAGAAGAGTTACATTGGACAACATTGGCTAGATGCAAATCCAGTCAACTCTGTAATTCATGAGCTCACAATCCACTTCGGTGATTTCAATCCGCCCAAGACCACGCAACTCATGATTGACAGATTGGTTAGGAATCTGGATCAAGAATCGGACTCCCTTCCATTGATAGCATTCGATTATCCCCCTGAAGTGGATGTTTCATCCTTCATTGACCTCATCTCCCCTGTACTTCAGAGGTTGAGGGCATTCATAGTGGTCGCCCTGACCCCCTCTCAACTTTCTAATATGAGCGAAGAAACTCTAGAGATGTTCGATAGGCCAGAGTTCCTCGAAGGCCTAACAACGACCCAGATCCAACAACTATCTGACAAATTAGTTTCTCGGAAGGCCAAGGAGAGGTGGAAGATAGACGAAAGGCTGCTTGGGGCAATTCGTGACATTACGGGAGGGACCCCCCGTGACGTAATCAGGCTACTCAGAGACCTAACAGATGAAAGAAGGGACGTCGGATCTCACGGGACATTAGAGAGGGTAATGGGTTGGAATGAGATAATCGACCCATCACAACCCGTAAGAGAAACTGTGGTGGAACAAAACTTCGTACAGGCAGAAGAGGCCCTAGAATTCGAATATGTGACCGAACCCGCCGCTGAAAATCTACAAACAGCCCATGAAGAGGAAGACGAAAAAGAAACAGATGTTTCTTTCGAGGAGGGTTATGCTGGCTTGAACGAAGAAGGCCATCAAGAGGCCTATGAAGGCCACGAACTTTCTGAGGTGAATTCCGACGACCCAGATGATCTCTGGGAGGGAGACGATTATCAGGAAGAGCACAATCAGGAAAATTCGACGCCTTCAGAAAAGAAGGGGACTCTGGAAGATTTTGTCTACGAGCCGGGCACGGAACCCCCAATGCTCGAAACCGGATTTGGCTTCAACCGCTTGGCCGCAAGATCAAGAAATGCCCCCCCAAAGCCATCAACCCCAGATGGAACCGAGATTATCGATGCATCCACTTTCCATGAACCTAGCCCAAGAATTTCAGAACCTCGACCATCGCCGGAACCAATTGAAAATATTGAAGAGACAATTATCCAAGACTCGTCGGCACCGATTGACACTGCGGTAAAGTCAAACTCAGAATCTGGAGTCATGTCCACAGAGTCAGCCTATTGGTCAGTAGAGGAATCTTCGGAATCAAGCCTTCCCGATTTATCTCAAAATGAAATCCCAGAACCCCCGAAGGCCGTATTTGGAATTGAGGGGGCACCCGTTGAGGAATTCGTCTTCGAGGAGGAAGTTCCCGAACCATCCCATCCCATAGTTCCGCCCAGGATCTCGATTTCACCCAAATGGGACGCGGATAATCCCCTAGACGAATCCAAGCTAGCTTCCCTAAATGAGGCAGAGGTCATGATTCTCGAAGCATCTTCGGAAAGGGAAATTTCCCCTTCAGATGCAGAACTTCAAGCAAGGCTAGAGGTCGGCAGACCAAGGCTCTCCCAGATATACAATGAACTATTACGGACAGGCCTTCTTTCTGTTAGGAAGCAGGGGAGGAAGAGGCTATTCAGAATAAGTGAGGCCGCGGCAAGTCATTTCGGAGGAATATGAAAGTGAGTGATGGAGAATTGGTGACTAGGGAACTAGTGGAGAAATATCTGAGAATTACACAAGAGGCCAGACAGAAGGCAACCTCCCTGGCCAAGGGCGAGGATGACTCTAGAAAGTTGGATTCGATGATTGAGATGTGTGATAATTACTACTCGGATGCAAAGCACTTCATGGATAATGGAGATCTAGTCAGAGCATTCGGAGCAATCAACTACTCCCATGCATGGTTGGATGCAGCAGTCAGGATAGGTCTAATGGACGGGCATGGGGACGACAGGCTGTTCACCCTTCCCTAGGGCCCTATTAGCCTCAGCATCCTGCCTGAGACGACCTCGATATAGCTGCATCCCGACATTACGAGCCTCTCCTTCAGTCTGATGTCTATCGTCAACACTGGCCACCCATTTTCAATTGACATTTTCAATAGCATGTCATCTGTATGACTCATCCCGGCAGGATTGCCAACCATCGTGCTCCTAGATTCAAGGAGCGGCAATAGAAGCCCTTTCTTCTTAGAAGACAACTCGACCAATTCGTCGAGAACACCGTCCAGAAGCATCAGTTCTGGAGACCCAATTACGTCCCTCATGGCAGTGTCTATGTTCAGTCCGGAATCCATCAGCGCCGCCCAGCCACAAGCATCGACGAGCACGCCCGTCATTGGATCACCCTACTATGGTCCCATGGCCAATCAGTCGCCACCTAGAGCCAACCCTTCTTGAGAGGGTAATCCTACTGCCGCTCTTGGCGCAAATTGGGAGCCTAAGGTTGAGGCTGGCCCCTCCCTTTTTCGAGGAGGAGACAGTTCCAACACTGGTCGCTGTTGCAGAGTTGACCATTAGCATCTCGTTCGTCTGCAGGGGCTTGACTGCTCCGCCCTCCCCATCTTCTCCTGATACCATCCTATCCAAAAGCTCCAGCTTGAGCTCAAGTGCCTCCCAAATCGGAGGGAGCTCGCCCTCTCTTGCCATCACCTGTCCCGAGAGGTCGTCCGCCTTGGTGGACATCGGGTCCATCGGAGTCGCTATTCCACAAAGCCCTCCAGCGTGGGCCTCCTCTAGATCAAGTCCGCCTGCTTGGATATTTTCTATTTTGGTTTTCAGAGGCACCCACCTGGTTTTTCCGCCTTCTGAGATTCTTCGCCCAGGTGCAATTAGTACCGAGTCGCCCACGTTGAAAGAGCCCTCAACGATGCTTCCTCCAATTATCCCTCCTTTCAGGTTGCCAGGCCTTGAACCAGGTCTGTTTATGTCGAATGATCTGGCGACGTACATTAGCCCCTTGTCTTCTGCGCTCCTGTCCGGGTTTGGGATGGTCTCCTCTATTGCCTGTATTAGCATATCCAGATTTACATCATGGTGCGCAGAAACCGGGACAATGGGGGCTCCCTCCGCTATCGTTCCCTCGACAAACGATTTTATTTCTTCATATGACTCAATTGCCCTCTCTCTGCTTACTATGTCCACCTTGTTCTGGACTACCACGATGTTTTCAATTCCCGCAATTTGAAGCGCTGCAAGATGCTCCCTAGTTTGGGCCTGCGGACAGGTCTCGTTTGCAGCTACAAGTAGCAGGGCCCCATCCATTATTGCAGCACCGGAGATCATCACTGCCATCAGGGTCTCGTGACCAGGGGCGTCGACAAAGGATACTACTCTGAGTAGGTCCTTCTCGGAATCTCCCTCTCCTTCGGGGTGCTTCCCTCGTGCGTAGAAATCCCCTCCCTTTGTCTTGTAGAATGCGGTGTCAGCATAGCCTAGCTTGATGCTTATTCCCCTCTTCCTTTCTTCGGAGTGGGTATCCGTCCAAGTTCCGGATAGTGCCTGAGTGAGTGTTGTCTTGCCGTGGTCTACGTGTCCGACCATGCCGATATTGACTTCGGGCTGACTAGGTAGGTCTCCTGTCAGCTGAATCATCTCCTATCGGTCACTCCTCTTCACCAGAGGACTGCTCGACAGTTGCGGCCTCTTCCTCGAGGCCGAAGATAACGCCAAGAGGCCTTTTTCCGGCCTCTACAATCTTCAGGTTAATTTGCCTTGTATCTTGGCTTATGACATTTCCACGAAGGTTCCTCCTCCTCCTAAGCCCATCGTACTTGTAGCGGTAGGTCTTGCCCTTCTTATTCACGTATTTCTTTCCCTTGTAGCCCACTCCGGCAGTGATCAGTACCGATTTGACGCCACCCCCATCGAGATCTGGGCGCATTGGCCTGCCTGTAAGGTCGGACCCTCCTGTGATTTCTAACTTGTATCCGGTTAGGGCCTGATCTCCCTCTCCTACGAACATGCCATCGACACCGTCACCTATCTTCTTTCCAAGGAAGTGGTTGTAGTTGGATCCAGTTATGTCAACTGAGAAGGCACGACCTCCAGCCTTTGGATTAGTGTCATTTACGACTGCCTTGAAGGACTGCTCACCCGCCATAGTTACGCCTCGGACGGCATCCCGACATGAGGCCCCTATAAGAGCGGTTCGGCATAGGTCTGGGCGCCTCTCTACCGCCCAGAGAACTCCTTCTCAATACGACTGCCTATTGCAGCTGGTGCCATGTTTGTCATGGTGATGTACTGAGTCCTACCCCTGCCCACTGCTGAGTTAGATGACCTTGTCTCCACCAAACCTTCCTTTTCCAGTGCCTTCAGGTGCTTCCAGAATGTAGTGTAACTCCTAGCCTTAACTTCGAACTCCTCACATATTATTTCATACAGTTTCCTAGCATCTCCGCTGGATATTTCCTCCTCCTTCCGGAGCCTCCTGCAGATTCCAAGTAGTACCAGCTTCTGATGGTCGCTGAGCTGATCGACCTGGCTCGGCTCAATAGATGCAACTCGGACCGTGCTTGGCAGAACGTCGTCAGGAAGGACCTCGCCCCTACCATCCTTCTCCGCCCTTCTCACTGCGGCTTCCAAGAGCTCTATGGCCAGCCTTGCATCCCCTGTCTCTGCGGAGAATCTCCCAATTTTCTCCAGAGTATCATCACTCACAGAGCCTGTTCTGCAAGAAGCCTCGTACCTCTGCCTCGCTATTCCTATCAGTGAACTTTTGGTGTACGGTTCGAGGAGGAGTACGTTACTCTCGCCCAATCTGGAAATTATTGCCGGCTCCAGTTGCCCAAGTAGGTGGCTATCTTGGCTTACTAGGACTAGTGACAGTGATCCCTGACCATCTTGCCCCTCGTCTATCCTTAGGAGTTTGTATATCAAGTCGTGACTATCCCTTCTGATTAGTACGTCGACTTCGTCAAGCACAAGGAGTAGATGGGCCCCCCTCGACCTAATGTTCCTCCTGACAGATTGGATAATCTCCCCTGAACTGAATCCCCGCTCTGGGTGCCTAGAGTCCAGTGAAACGGCAATCTGCTGAAGAACTTGAGATGTCGAAGGGTGATTCCTGCAATTAACATGCGATAAAATGATTTTTCTTTTACCGTCCATGGCCCTTGATAGATCGTCCCCGAACCTCTTTGTCAGAACGGTTTTCCCGCTTCCGACGTGACCCATAATCACAGCACGCCCACTAACTCCCTCGTTGCCCATTCCAATGAACATCGAGGCGAGCTCGGATAATTCAGAGTCCCTCCCCACCAGCTTCGGAGGCGTCCAGTCGAATGACAGAGGCGTCCGGTCCAGCAAGACCTTGCCCGCGCCGATGCTGTCTAGATAGTCCGCCATCAAACTAGTCGTACTAACGTCGTTCTTAGACATATTCTGAACAATGGTGTGGATTACAGTAGTTGTTAGAGGTAAAGAACTGGACCATCAAGGAATTTCGTCGAATTGGTAGCCGGACTCCCAATCTTTCTCACCAAGTGACACCTCTAGCTCATATGGGGTAACAAGTGGCTTTTCGTATCTGACAGAATCGTCTATTGCAATACGTGGGCATGCCGTGTTAACAAAGGCATCAACAGGATAGAAATCAATCAAATCGGGGCTAACGTGGTCTAGTGCCAGAAGATACCCCTTTTTTCCATGCTTCTCCAGTATTCTCTTCATCCTTATTGCCAGGTTCCTTCTCATTTGACCGGGCTTCTCTCCGATCAGTATGCCGAATGTTGCGGCTTTGCCAATCTCCATTATCAGTCCGAACCTCTGGCGAAGAATCCTCTCAATCCTCGAGAATGACATCTCGCTCGCCTCTCCCGTGTAGGGATCAAGGAGGGCCAGTGGCTTACCTGTGTGAAGCACCATCCCTATTGGGTGGAAATCACCGGAACCAAGGAACAGGTAGTGCCCTATGGTCGAGTCGTCACCCGAATAGTTGCACCCTAGGACTTGGCCCGGGAAGGTCAAACGATCCCCTCCCGTGGGGATAGTTACGTCGAATCCTGCATTTTGCAACATTTCTTTGTATTTTGGAAGCAGGTGAAGGTGCTGTATCGACCCCACAAGTCCCAATTTGTTGTCAGACAGAGGAGAAATCCTACCCACTGCGTCGAGGAACTTCTCCTGCGCCTCCTCTTCCGTGAATTGGGATTCAGACGGGGAATTCAGTTTACTCATGGAAAGCCCCCTGTGCTCTCCAAGAATCTCCAGTACCGGCTCAATTTCGGGCTCGCCCTCGTAAGTCACTGGGATGAACTGAGTCGGCATTCCGGAGTCTATATTCATCTGACTGTGCCCCATATGGGCGACTAATTCGACACCCATGGCCATCATCTTGTCATGGACTAAGTCACAAGCACCGTAGCATGGATCGGCTGCAAGAACCACTTTCGCCCCAGAGTCATCCTCAATTTTGTCCATCATCTCTAGGGCCTGCATTTTCAGTCCCTCGGGGACCTGTAGTGCTACTAGCCTGTGATCATTTGATCGGATTCTGCTAACCAGATCATCCAGCTGAAAGTCGTGCCTTTCAAGGTCCATGGTATCACTCGACAATCTCTACCTTTCCATCAATAATGTCAATCCTGGCTAGCGTCCTTATTGGCCAGTTAGGCCTCTCCACTGCAAGCCGCTCTCGACCGTCTCCCTTCTCGATGGCGATGATGATATCTTGCAGTACTGCACCCATGTCTTCGATTGCTTCTAGAATGGGCTCCAGTGTACCGCCAGTGGAGATAACGTCATCGACAATTAGGATTCTCTCTCCAGCCTTTATGTCGTTGATGTAAGTGGTTGACTCGGAGTAACCAGTTGAAACATCAACACGAACCTCCCCTTCCATCCCATAGGACCTCTTTCTGATGACGACGGTCGGCTTTCCTGATGCCTCTCCCACGGCCGCCAGAAGAGGTAGCCCCATCGCCTCCACGCTGACTACCAGATCAATCTTTGACCAGTCAACCATGGACACAATCAGGTCTCGTGTGGCTCTGAGAACCCGTGCCTCCATACGAGGGATTCCGTCTGAAATGGGGTGGATGAAGTAGGGGTATTCCCCCTTCCAGATTATCGGTGCGCCCCTGAGGGAATCCTGCAGTATCGATAGTGGGTCGCCGGGCTCCATGCCCCTCAACCTCAGACTTTGCCCTTCAATTGCTCGGCTCCCTTGACTACCTTCACGGAGCAAGGAGTCGGGAACTTGCAACTAGCCTTTCTAAGCGAATCTCGAGCAGCATCGTAGTGTTCTGGGTTCGTGTGTACGGAAATCACCCTCTGTCCACGTAGGACTCTGGCAGCAGTGCCGACGTTCTTTCCATAGGCCTGTCTCATTCCTTGAGAAACACGATCGGCTCCTGCACCAGTGGCTTGCTTGTTCTCCCTTAGGATCTGATGAGGATATACGTGGATCCTTAGGGCGTATCCGTCAACTCCCGCCGACTCCCTAATGGTCGCATTAGAAACCTGCCTAGCAGCTTCAAGCGCAGTGTCCCTGATCTGGCAGGCGTTATCCGAAGTAAGCTCAAGCACAACCGGGAACTCTCCGGCTTCAGCAACTTTCCTGTTTCCCATGAAGTACCTCAGAATCCTGTTGTTAGGAACTCCTCCCGAGTACTCCCTCCTGGTGAAAGACTGCCCCTTCACTTGACGGTACATCTTTGCGGGCTTGCGTGCCATCTTACCTGCCTCTCTCGCGGGCGACCGACCCCCTCTATTTAATCGTGAGTACGGCCAAATAATCGCTCAACCGCTCAGCCTCTCACTTTCTCTCTGAACCTCACGTACCCCGATGACAATCAGGCAGAATCCCACAAGCATGGAAACTCCGACACTCTCTCCAAGCATAAGCCATCCACTTAGGACTCCAAAAACAGGGACTAGGAAAACGTAAGACGCTGCGGCAGTTGCACCAATCTTATCGATTCCTCTCGCGAACCAAGCATAAGTCAGGACCGTTGAAATCAGTCCTAGATATGCCACTGATGCCCATTCGGCCGCACTTGGCTCCGGAACTCCTGAGCTCCAGACTTCAATCAGCATCCAAGGGGTCAGAAGGACCCAACCGACGATTGAATACCAAACCACGATTTCCAAGGAAGTGCCCAAAGTTCCTTCTGATAGGGCCATCTTGGTCAGGTTACTGGTGGCAGCCCAAGTAAGCGCGGCCAGACCAATCATCGCGTCCCCCATCAATCGATGTTCGAAAGGGATGTCCGTGTTGGGACTCCATCCCACGACAGTAGCGACTCCAGCAAGCCCCACTATCAGTCCTAGAACCATCCTCGAGCTAAGCCTCTGTCCGAGCATAGGTACGGCGAGCAGAACGGTGAAAACGGGATTTACTGGGATTATGAGGGACGCATCCCCTGCTGCAGTCCACTTCATGCCGTTCATGAATAGGAGTTGGTACCCCATAGTTCCAAGAATGGCCATCCAGAATGTGTACCTCCAGGCTTTCCTGCCTTGTGGCAATATGCGAGGACCGCCCCTTTTTCTGTAGACCCAGCACCATGCCGCAAACGCGAGAACAGCGAAGACATACCTCAGCCATGCAGAGGTCGCAGGACCCATGCTGGCCCTATTTGCGTCATCGAGTCCGTAACTCAGAAATCTGCCTATGGCCCAGGTTGACCCCCATACTGCAGCAACCAGTAGAAGTAGCAGATGGGTGCTGAGGTTTTCCCTGTACGACACCTAATCACCTAGCCCTAGTATCCTAGAAACGAAACCGGGGTCACTGACGGAGCATATCTCTGGCTCGCAAACAGTCCCCCCGTACCTGCTTGCCAATGCCATTGCTGTCATTGCCAGTCTGTGATCAGAGTGGGTTTCTATTGGCTCCGTCGGTTTCCGAGGCGTCTGCCCTCCGGGAATGTCCAATCCATCCTCTACTTCTTGCATGGCCAGTCCGAAGGAACTCAGGACCTCGACAGTCTTCGAGATCCGATCAGACTCTTTCCCCCTTGCGTGAGAAGCCCCTCTGATGCGCCCCCCGCTACCGATAGCCATCATTGCTGCTACAGGGGAAATAATATCGCTAGCCCGACCTAGGTGGATGTCATTTTCACCGTATTCTATTGCCCTTATGGTGTCATTAATGCCAATTCCAGAATCCTTGTATCCAGTCTCGAAAATTACTCCGTGGAGTCGTGACAAGAGCATGGCCACTGGCTGCAGACTCTCCTCCACTGGAATCTCTACCCTGCGGGGAACCTTCACTTCCCAAGGGGGGATGGTCGCATTTCCATCCTCAACGACCATTCCCGAACCGCATGAAACACAAATTTCCCTAGTCAGCATCCAATATCCACTGCTTACAGATTCTCCCAGAAGGGTTACTCGCAACTCCTCGGCGAAGTTGGGGGATGCAACCATCAATGCACTCAATCCCTGACTGGTCCTGCTCCAGTCATGCTCGACATCGTAACCAACAACCCCTCCCGCCACATTTCTGGGCAGCCTTTCCGAATCTATGTTGCAACCCATTTGCTTCAGTGTGGAGAAGAGCTCAGAAGAATGCCTAGATCTAAGAGAAGAATCCCCATCCAAGGTCGTTGTCCCGTCTCTGAAAGCGGAGATAGCAGTCAGAAAGTTTGCAGATGTCCCCGAATTACCACATTCCAGGGAAATCGGGCCCTTGCTGAGCTCAGATGCCCCTTGGACCGCCCAACCTTCTTTGTGAACACTCACCTTTGATCCCATGGCCTCTATGCACCTGGACATCGAAGATGCGTCTCCGCCCGCCTCCCCCTTGAATGAAAGAAGCGACTCTTGCCCGCTCTGGGAGATAATTGCGAGCCACCTAATTAGATGACTCTTGGAAGGCGGCAACCTCCACTCCACGGGAGAGTCCAGCGAGACCGCCTCGATAGCGAGCATGCATCTCGGAATCGATTTACTATGTTCAATCCTCGTATCGAGAACGCCTAATCCAGTCCCCGAAGTCACACTCCTCGTCCCATTCCATTGCTCGCGGATCGATGATGCTGCCCTCCATTGTCTCCTCGAGAGTCCCCCTAATCACCACTAGGTTGTTTTTCTGTAGAAGTTTAGGACTCAGTCCCGGCATCAGAATTGCTACTGTCCTGGGTACCCTACCAGGATAAACCTCATTGACGTGCCCAACTATATTTGTCGTACAAGTGTTGGTAATGGTGTTGTACCACTCTGGCTCAACTGATAGTTTGTTTGTCCTCCTAATGTAAGACTCAAACATCCTCCTTTCATTCCCCGGGCCTAGTACAACACCCTCAAACAGGTGAGTCTTGGATTTCCTCCTGCACCTTGCTCTAACCCCAATAATATCTCTTTCAGTCCCCCATACGTAGATCAACTCATATGTTCTGAAGAGTCCCTTTACGGGGTGATAAGATGCGCCCTGCTTCCTCCTAACCTCTATCGAACAAGCTAATCTAGTCCCGTCAGAAAACTCGTAGCTAAGAATAGTGTGCGCCATTTCCCTCCTATCCGGCTCGAAATACTCCAATACGAACCAAATCTTGGCAACTTCGTTGAGATTGACCTTGACGTCAATCCATCTCTCATCGAAGTCCCGAGTGGTCCTCCAGTTGAAGTCTCTCACATTCCTGATTGTGACGATGTCTCCTTGGAACTCAGCCGTAGCTAATCTTTGATTGTCATTCACCCAAGATCTCTCATTGGAGGGGGAGAGGGCAAAATGCCTCCTGAGAATTAGTATCAGAAAAAGCGTGATGAGGCCAGTGAAGAGGCCCGCATATACGTCCATCACAATATCCGTAGGAGGGTGAACAGCATGAACACTACCCCGTATTTCGTGGCGCGGCAGGGGAGATTCGAACTCCCGAGGTGAAACACCACTGGATTAGCAATCCAGCGCAATGGCCAGGCTATGCGACTGCCGCAGCGTTCCCGCGAACCTAGTCGTTCGCTTAAGGCGAGCGGTGCATTCACTCCTCTTCGGATTCATCGTCGGATGCGGATGAATCAACCAGGGAGGCAGGCAGCCTCGCGACGAAAATTATCTCGTCGTCATAACCCGAACGATCGGCATTCCTGAGCTCCATGATCCTGGTCCCCTTTGTTACCTTTCCAAGCGTTTCCTTAGTTTGCCCTGAAACCATTCTAATCATCATTCCAGTGCCAGTAAGCATGAACAGCTGGTCATCTAGGTCAGGGATCTGTCTGACTGCAACAATCTCGTCATCACCGTCCAAGGACATAGTCTTCACGCCCTTGGTCCCCCTGTTGGTTCTCCTGTAACCATCTCTCTCATGCACTTCCACGCCTTCCTCGTCACGCATCGCTTCTCCGGTTCCCGGGTCCATCACAGGAACCATCCCCCCCGATCCGAGCCTACTTCTCTTGGCCATGCCAAGTTTTGAGATGGTTAGTACGCTAGTATCGAAATCATCTGTCACAATCATCCCAATGACCCTGTCCCCCTTCTCTAGCTTCATGCCGGAGACCCCTTGGCTCACCCTGCCCTGAACTCTTACCAGGTGCGTTCGCTGTTCCTCTCCTGTGGCTGGGTCCGTCCTACTTCGCACTTCAGCTGGCTTGAACCTGCATGCGTTCCCTCTTGCTGAAACAAGAACTACGTGATCGTCCTCCGTAGCAGGTCTGACAGAAACAAGGGCATCCGCTTCGCCCTCGGCGAATTTTAGCGCATACTTGCCGTTTCTGTTGATCTTGACGTATTCGGATAGGTGACTTCTCTTTATCCTCCCATTGAGCGTGGAGAAGATTAGGAAGTGACCTTCAGGATTTTCAATTAGATCCCTATTCATTGGAAGAATTGAGATTACTTTCTCGTCCTCCCTTATCCCTCCTAGAAGATTTCGAACGTGAGTCCCCTTCCCGTACCTGCTAGCCGAGGGGGTCTCCCACGCCCGCAGGCCATACACCCTGCCCATGTCAGTGAATATCAGCAACCTGTCCTTTGAGAAGCAGGTGACTATCTTGGAAGGGGCGTCCTCTTCCTTGGTGGAGACTCCCTTGAGTCCCTTCCCGCCTCTGTTCTGGAGCCTGAATGACTCGACTGGGAGGTGCCTCATGTAATTGTCCTGAGTCAATGAGATAACGATTGACTGCTCTGCAACCAAATCTTCCCTGTCCATTGAAAGCGGCGTCGGATTGATCTCCGTCCTACGATCATCCCCGTGCCTCTCAACCACTTCTTCAAGCTCTTCCACGATGATATTCAGGCGCTTTACCCTGCTATCCAGTATTCCTCTGAAATTCTTTATCGCATCCTTCAACTTCTCAAGCTCATCTGCAACCTCCTTTACGTTAAGCTTGGTCAGTTGGTAGAGCCTCCTCTCCGCAATGGCCTTGGATTGCCTTTCCGAGAAATCGAATTTCTTGATTTTGGTGTACTTCTCCTCTCCTCTTAGGTATCTCTCAAACTGGTCCCGGGACTCCGAGTTTCGTCCAACCACGATGATTTCATCCATCCTCTTCTGCGCCTTCATCAGACCCTCGAGTATGTGCGCCCTAGCTTCCGCCTTGTCCAACTCAAACTGAGTCCTCCTTTCAATGACCGATTCCCTGTGCCTCACGTGGGTGTGTAGTATCGTGCGAAGGTCCAGCTGTACAGGCTCGCCCTTCAATATGCCCATCATATTTGCAGAGTACGACTCCTGCAATCTGCTAGACTGGTATAACTGGTTCAATACTGCTTGCGGGTCCGCATTCTGCTTAATCTCGATGACCACCCTTATCCCCTCCTTGCTGGACTCATCCCTGATGTCCCTGATGCCCTTCACGGACTCCTTCTGAACGAGTTCGGCGATTCCCTGCAGCATTGGAGCCTTCTTCACCTGGTATGGGATTGAGTGCACTATGAGCCTCTTCCCCGTCGAGTCGTCAATTACCTCCACGTCAGATCTAATGTGGAATCGTCCGTGACCTGTCCTGTACATGTCCACAATGCCATCGATACCGTATAGGGTGGCGCCAGTCGGGAAGTCTGGCCCCTTGATGTGTTCCATATACTCAAGAGCGTCTATTTTAGGAGGGTTGTCAAGGCCTATTTTCCTGTTTTGTTCAATCACTCTGCCGATGTGGAATTTTATCGCTGAAGCAACTTCTCCTAGGTTGTGAGGGGGAATCTTCGTCGCCATCCCAACAGCAATCCCATCACTACCATTTAGCAATAGGTTAGGCAGCCTTGAAGGCAAAACCGTGGGCTCCACTTCGCTCTCATCGAAGTTTGGCTCCATATCTATCGTGTTCTTGTTTATGTCTTCCAGCATATGCAGCGATAGGCGGTCAAGCCTGCTTTCCGTGTACCTCATTGCGGCCGGTGGATCGCCATCAATCGATCCAAAGTTGCCCTGCCCGTCTACGAGAGGGTACCTGAGTGAGAACTCCTGGGCCATCCTCACCATAGTGTCGTAGAGAGCTTGGTCACCATGAGGGTGAAATTTACCCATTACTTCCCCGACCGATCTGGCAGACTTGCTGTACCCTTTGTCATGGGTGTGGCCCGCTTGGTGCATGCCCCATAGAATTCTTCTGTGCACTGGCTTTAGGCCGTCCCTGACGTCCGGTAGGGCCCGCCCAATAATCACGCTCATCGCGTAATTGATGTAACTCTCTTTCATCTCGTCAGAGATGTCCCTCCTCAGCAAATCTTCACTCATTGATCACACATCCAGCGCCGTAACCTTCGAAGCATTTGTCTCAATGAATGAGCGCCTATCGGGAACATCTTCACCCATCAGTACGGTGAAGAGCTCATCGGCCTCTTCAGCGTCCTTGGCCTCGACCTTCATCATGACTCTTGCTTCGGGGTCCATCGTCGTCTCCCATAGTTGATCCGGGTTCATTTCTCCAAGGCCCTTGTACCTCTGTACATCGACCTTTGACGATGGCGATTCTTTGAGCATCCTCTTGACAACCGAGTCTCTTTCTTTCTCGCTATGCACCCACTCGACCTGCTTCCCCCTGGACACTGAGAAAAGCGGAGGGGCGGCGATGTACACATTTCCATTGGTTATTGCCCGCTTCATGAATCTCCACATGAATGTGAGTATCAGCGTCCTGATGTGGGCCCCATCCACATCAGCATCTGTCATGATTATTATTTTCCCATACCTGAGCTTCTCCGGGTCAAAGGCCCCCTCGGCCTCTTCCTCGTTGCCGACCCCTGCCCCTAGGGCCCTGATCATTCGTTGAATCTGCTCATTCGAGAACACCTTGGTGAGGTTTCTCTGCTGCCTCTCGACATTCAGAATCTTGCCTCTTAGTGGCAATATTGCCTGTGTTCTCCTGTCCCGTGCATTCTTCGCGGAACCGCCCGCACTTTCTCCCTCGACTATGTATATCTCGCATTCTGCGGGGTCCCTCGATTGACAGTCTGCAAGCTGCCCCGGCAGTCCACCGCCTTCCAGTACGCCTTTTCTTCTCGTAAGATCGCGCGCCTTCCTAGCTGCCTCTCTCGCTCTGCTGGCCAGTAGGGCCTTTTCGACTATCTGCTTTGCTACTGAAGGGTTCTCCTCGAAGAATTCCCCCAGTTTGTCATTGACAATCTGCTCAACAATCCCAGCCACCTCGCTAGTGACCAATTTTGCCTTTGTTTGCGCGTTGAATGACGGGTCCGGGTGTTTGATTGAGATTACTGCAGAAAGGCCCTCTCTGACGTCATCGCCAGATAGGCCCTTCACGTTCTTCAGAAGATTCTTTGACTGGGCATAACCATTCACTGTTCGTGTCAGGGAACTCTTCAGTCCGGAGAGGTGCGTTCCCCCATCTGTATTGTGTATGATGTTAGTGAAACAGTGGATCGACTCCGAGTATGCATCAGTCCATTGCAAAGCAACCTCCACGTGAACTTCCCCCTTGTCCCCTTCCTTGCTGCCCAGTACATGCAGGACATCTTCGTGAACGACTTCTTTGTTTTTGTTCATGGATTCTACATACTCTCTGAGCCCCCCGTCGTACTTATGCTCAATTTCCACATCCGCCTCTCCCCGCAGGTCCCTGGCAATTATCTGTAATCCAGCATTCAGGAATGCGGTTCTCCTGAGCCTTGTGTTTATCTGCTCAAAGTCGAATTCCGTGATGTCGCTGAATACTTCATCCAAATCCGGCTTAAAGGAAATAATCGTTCCAGTGATTTCTGAATTTCCTATTGACTTAAGTCTGCCTTGGGGGACTCCCTTTTTGTAGGTCTGTTGCCATTCCTTGCCATCCCTGTGGATGGTCATAGTAAGGGAGTCCGAAACTGCGTTCACAGCACTCACCCCGACCCCGTGAAGTCCACCAGCTACTTTGTAGGCTTCATTGTCGAACTTACCACCTGCGTGAAGCTTGGTCATAATCACCTCGGCAGCGCTAACGCCCTCCTCGTGTTTGCTAACAGGAATCCCTCTTCCGTGATCCGTCACAGTAACTGACCCATCTGGGTTTAGGTCAACTTCGACTGTGGGATTATGGCCGGCAAGATGTTCGTCAACTGCATTGTCTACAACCTCCCAAATGCAGTGGTGCAGAGCAGAGCCGTCATGGGGGTCCCCGAGGTACATCCCAGGCCTCTTTCTTACTGCCTCCAGCCCTTCCAGGACTTGGATACTACTAGCGTCGTAGTCATCAGCCACATTCTCACTCCCGGTTCTTTGAGGGTTCCCATAGGGAACCCTCAACTGGTATGTCATACCCTGAGGGCGGGTGGTTATTCAACCCTACTAATGGATTTGAGAAAAAACCCCGATTATGGCCATTTAAACCAGATTCCGGAATATCGAGGAAGTCAAACCACTCGACACGGTTAAACAGAATCCTAGGGTCGAGCGGTTGGATGGAACTGCCGCTCGTGTGCGTAGTCTTGAGCGGATGTACAGTGGACGAGATGCTCAAAGACGCTGCAATGGCCACGGCTTCTGGGGCCGACTTAGTGGAGGTTCGCTTGGACAGGCTATGGGTGAACGAGGTATTTCCAGAGGTCCCAGATGAGGACGCCGAGGATCCAAAGTCACGTCGAAACCAGAGGCCAGAGCCAGAATATGTTCCACAGCCGTTGGAGTCTGTTGATCTGGCGGCCGTCTTGGATTCTTTCAAGCAAGGCTTGGAACTCCCGGTGATCCTAACTTGCAGATCAGGGGCGCAAGGAGGCCATTTCCCAGGTACGGAGGAAGAGCGGCTTGATGTCTTGAGTCAGGGGATAAAGAGCGGGCCAAGCTGGGTTGACTTGGAATTCGAGATAGGGGACAAGGCCAGAAAGAAACTAGTGAAACTAGCATCTGGGAAGACAAAGGTGATTTGCTCTCAACATTCCTCAGAGAAGCCCCCTCCTGCCTCGGAGATTGTGGCTGAAGTTGAGGAGATGTCTAGCCTAGGCGATATGGTGAAGGTTTGCTACGCCACCGGTGGGACTGAGGGCTCTCTAAGGCTGTTTGAAGCTGCTTGGGAGCTTAGGGAATCGGGAATTAACAGCTCCATTATGGGCATGGGCTCCGGGGGCGACTGGCCAAGGATACACGCCCCACTGCTCCGTCAGCACATGGTTTACTCCACGATGCAGGTAGGCTGGCATCTTGCATACAAGGGGAAGATAAACAGGTCCGACCTATCCACGGCATGGAAGCTTCTTGGCTATGTTGACTAGTTCTGCTCAGCACCGGCTTCATTATCGAGATACGGCATTTCCTTGTCTTCCTCAGATACTTCTTCCTTGCCATGTTGCATGTATTTGGAATGCAAAACGAAAGGGACGATCAGACAAGCTAGGGGCAAAGATCCAACCAGAAGTGTGGCTGTGAACTTGGGGATGTTCATCCTCTCCTCAACGTCAATCAGTACTTCCACGTCAATGGCGCCACCTGCGGCATCACTGTCGGAGTGCCTCCTGTTGTCCCATCCATCAATCACCAGGAAGTACTCCTGATCGCTCCCTCCTAGTGCACCAGATAGTGAACTCCAAACAGATCCAGCTGAGTCGATAGCAACTGAGAACTCCTCCTCCGATACTCTCTCGTAAGCATGGACATCGCGATATGGCAGCCAATCCACAGTGTCCCTCCACTCGACAGGCAAGAAATCGACTTCCATCCACTCCCCATCCTCCCTCATTTCGTAATCAATGGTATATCGATCCCAGTCCCCTCCACGCATCAGGTATACATCCCCAATCGGCTCAAGTGGGGCATCGTCAGAGTTTGGAGTCATCTTGATGCAGAATGTGTACCTGTATCCTGGCACAAGCTCAATTTTCAGGGCTGATGCACTGTCATTATCAATCGTAGATTCCCAGAATACATCCATTTCGAGGGAAAGTAAATCTCTCCCTCCGCCGAAATCCCAGAAATTCTCCACGCTGTGCTCTTCAATATAGTCGTCAACATTGGGCTGGTTAACCGCCGAAACCTCGCACGAACTCGCAGCAGCCACGGATGGGGCCGTTAGAATGGCGACCATCAGCAGAATGGGCGGAGAGACCATGCAGAGATTGACAAGGTAGGCTGAGGACTTGGGAAATCTCCCCTCCAATCTACCTCCTCCTGGTCCTGATCGGCCGTACATACCCCGATTCCCTGTCCCTTCGCTCATCAACAGTCAGATATTTGGGTTGCGGCGGCGGCTTGTGCTGATCCATGCCCGGTAAACCTCCGTCGCTTTCGACCTCCTCGACCTCGTAGGTCTCCAGCATCTCCTCTGCATCAATCTCTTCTTCGTCCTTCTGCCGCATGATGACCCATCCAAGAATTAGGACCATCGCGACCAAAGTGAGTAGGCCAGCGCTTCCCTTGTTGGGAACCAAATCCGACCAAGTTAAGTCGGACAGAGATTTCGGTGTGAACTCCTCCTCTTCGGCTAGAACGATTACTACGAACTCCTTCTCGGAGCACACTTCTACTCCATCGCAAACCTGCATCAGTATGCGCACCTCTCCCATGCTGTCCCAAGACTGTGAATTCCACCCCCAGTCATTCCGGGGGTCCCCGTCCCCATCGAAGTCCAAGGCCACATTCAAATCCCATCTGACAACCAAGTCCCCTGTTAGGTCTCTGTCCATATCGTTCGTCGGATCCCCATCTTCGTCACTGTCCACCATAGAGTCGGTATCCATCCATGCCGAGATGCCATCGTCCAGATCCGCATCGGACACGGAGAAATTCAGAATAACTGCATCTCCGACATTAACGTAGTCAGAACCTAGGGGGTCCATCTCCCCAATTATTGGCGCTCTTGAGACGTGGACAAGGACCGTGGTCGAATTTGTTTCACCCCCCTCAAATCCATCGACAACAGTGAGGGTTACCACATAGGTGCCTGGAATCTCATAGCTGTGCCAAACTACCGGCCCTTCCACAACTGGGGTGGCATCCCCGAAGTCCCAGATCCAATGAGTTATTCCATTCCATTCGGGATCATCCTGATTTGTTGACGTTCTTCCCACGAAAAGAGGATCAGAATCGTAACTGGATGATCCATCGAACCTGATTAGCGTGCCAGGAGCAACGAAGGCCCCGCCGTCACTGGTCTGGGGGATCTGCCAGATTACTGCGTCGGAATCAGTTGGCTCCCTGTCGAGCAAACTCCCATTTGCACTCGGACATGAGTATGCGAGTTCCGGGACCGGCACAGGATTTTGGATTCTAATCGTGTAGGATTTGGTTGCTGATGACAGCCCCCTCTCATCCACTACCGTCAGGCTTACTGTGTAAAGCCCAGGCCTGAGGAACGTGTGACTCACAGAACTAGAATTTGTTATTGGCCCATCCAAATCTGAGATGTTCCATGAAGTTGAGAGAAGAGAGGTATCCCCATCTGGATCGAATGAAAGGCTGGAGAACGTGTAAGTGGTATCCACTGTTCCGTCCGAGGGCCTCGAGAAAACGGCCACGGGACGTTGATTGAGTACGTTAACCACAATGGTGGTAAGGGAGGAATTGCCATCGTCGTCAGTCACTTCCAGAGTCACGGTCTTCGGGCCGGGCTCTCTCCAGCCAACCACGGGATTGCTAAGGCTAGACTCCGTTGAAGAGAAATCTGAGGTTAGGGTCATGCCCCCTCCATCCAGATTTACGCCGCCTTCAAATTGCCAGTTGTACTCAACGATCATCCCGTCGCTATCGGTGAATATTTCAGGCATTTCTATGGGAGTCAGGGTGAATGTCTCCAATGAATCGTCGAAAACCAGTTTGGGAAGTCTGTTCAGTATCCTGATGAAAATCGTGTGCTCAACTTCGTGCAACCCATCGCTAACTGTCAGCGTTAATGTGTAGACAATCCCATCCGCGCTTCCATCCACCCACGAGTGACTAGACTCCGCCAAACCAACCCCTGAAACGCTCTCGCCATCGCCCCAGTCCCAGCTGAACTCCAATTCTTCTATGGGGAGGTTGTCAGTGGTCCCCCTAGCGGAGAACTCGACCTGCTGATTTGTCAATAGTACCAATTCGTCAGTCACCACCACCCCATCCACCGAAATTTCGGGTATCGGGTCGGAAGTGTCCTGAACTAGAACATCCCAAGATTGGCTTTCTGAGAAATATCCTCCTTGGTCCATGACCGTCAAGACAATGGTGTACTCCCCCGGATTGAGGTATGGGTGGACTGGATTTTTGAGTCCGGAAGAAACGTTATCCCCCAGATCCCAAAAGTAACCAATCGGGGTCTCGTTGTGGGAGAATGTCCCATTCAGTTGCCCGAAACCCCACTCGTCATAACCCGAACCAAACATATTCACAGGCAGCCAAGTCTGAGTTACGTTTGTTGAGATTGAACCAGAAGCTACTGGTTCCATGTTGGCGAGCTCCACTGGGAGTGCAAAGGCCTGGTCCACCAGCGCATCGGTAACGTCCCTGATGCTCACCCCGAACGTCCAGTCCCCTGTGTGAGGGGGCGTAAACCACACAGTCTTCTCAGTAGGAATGCTGTTTCCAGCGGTTGCCGAGAATACCAGGGTGTCGACTAGCGTGTTATTCACGAATGCGTCTACGGAGACCTCCAAGACCTCGAAGAATGCATTGGAAACTATGTCCAAATCAAGCTCAACGCTATCATCAACGCCATTTCCGTCCCTATCGAACGAATCTATGGTGTTGATTGAAATTTCAGCAGGATCTGTAATCAACTCAGCTTGTACAGTTACCGATGCCGAGGGATAACTCCCGGTCGTAATCCCGCACGTCATGTAGTTGTAGTCGCAGTCGTCAACAGCGGACTCGAACCAAGTAGTCAGCCAAACCTCGTCGGTCGTGTTGCCAAATCCATGGACGAGTCCAGTTGCAGCTCCAGAGGCAGGATCCACTCTTAGCCTGCTCATCGACCAACTGCCAGTCGCCGAATCACGAGAAAGAACTGCTCCCTCGAATCCGAACTGGGTAGGCTGAACCATCAAGTTAAGCGGAGCCCCAGAGCCTTGATTGAACTTGTAGGCCCTCATTCCCCAGCCTTCAACGGCCTGGCTCGGGCTCGACCATGAGTTGACCCATTGGTCGTTGAATCCGCTCATCTGCACTCTGCAAATAGATGCAGCAATACACCCAGCGGTCAAGTCCAGATTGGAGAACCCAAAAGCCCCCTGAGCGCTATCAATCGAAACGGCCATGGTGAAGTTAGCGAAGATATCGCTCATCGTGGTGCCGATGGAAGTGAAACCCGGCTCGGGATTGTTTGCCAGATTCTCTATGCCCGTTCCACCAGTGGCCGTATCGGCAACCAGGCTCCTTATTGCCGAACCTCCACCAAGCTTGTCGGCTAGGTACATCATGAACATGAATCCCGCTCCATAGTCTGCAATTCTCTGATTCCACCACCGCACGCTCATGTTGGAATTCTGAGACCATTCGTTAGCATGCCCAGTAAGCGTGCTGGTCACTCCAAAGCACAAGTAAGCAGCCATGTCAGCGGCACCTTCGTCTATCCAGATGAACTCATACGGGTCTCTTGCATTGTGCAGCAAATGTTGAAACTCATGGGCCAGGATCGTATTTCTCCAGCTCAGGTCATCAACGTCAACGAAAACAGCTTCTCTGGTGGACGCCAGTCCGGGTACGAAATATCCCCCCACTGATGCAGCGCCGTCTATGGCGAGGATCACAATCTCCACTTGGCAGTTATTGTCGACATCGGGGGCTGATCCGAAGTAGTTAGTATTCGTTGGGAAAATGGTTGACTCCCATGTGGAGGTAATGTCGTTAAGCGTTGTAGAAGGCACAATTTCACCATTCTCGACGAATACAACAGAGTTCGTCGATACCTTCTGCACAGTGGCGGAAATCGTCCCACTGGCTGTAGAAATTGTATCAGTATCCCCCTGACTCCATGCAGCCTCGCAACTTCTTACCGAGTGCCTCGAATTCTGATATGCCTGGGAGAATGGCAGGACAACTCCGGGATAACCCTCCTCGACCCACTGTCTTTTCAGGAAACCTGTAGCCGAGAAAATGGGCTCATCGCCCCCGGCAAACATGTACTGCTTGCCCTCAATAGGGGGGACGAAATCCGATAGATCACCGGTGATTTCGATGCTTACTGGGACCTCCTCTGAAGGAACCGCGGCTGCTAACGGAGAAAGGCTGGCCAGGAGCATCACTGAAACAATCATGACTGCCGAGGAGATAGAGTTGCAGTGTTTCCGGCCCATATCGTTCAACACTCCGTGTTGTATCCAGTATCTTTCGGTCCTAAGACGTATTTTAACATCGATGGAGCATCGTTCGTACATGAGTCACGCGGGCCGCCCCCGTATTCACTCGCGCGCCCTCGCCCTAATCCTCATTTTCTCATTGTTCTGTACTCCTGTCGACGCCGTTTCAGAGGAGCAAGAAATTGGCGGAGAAGTGACTGTCATAAGATCGATTCCTCATGACCCAGGGGCCTTCACCCAGGGGCTTGTGATGGATGGTGGAAGACTATTCGAGAGTACGGGGCTATTCGGTCAGTCGACTTTGAGGGAAATTGATGCTGCATCGGGTGAGGTAATCAGATCCGCAAATTTAGACCCCTCACTTTTCGGGGAAGGAATAGCTGTCGTAGGCGACAAGATATTCATGCTAACATGGCTAAATCAAACCGCCTTAGTTTTTGATATGGAGACATTCAACTTGACATCGGTCATGAATTACGAAGGAGAGGGCTGGGGGCTGTGTTTTGATGGGTCGTCATTAGTGATGTCAAATGGGACCTCGTCCATTTCCTTCAGAAATCCGGAAAATTTTGAGATTATTCGTTCAATCGATGTGACCGACTCCGGCGGAAATGAAGTGATAATGATCAATGAACTAGAGTGCGTGGGAACAGACTCAGGCAACTTGATATTCGCAAATGTATGGCAGGAAGATAGAATCCTGATGATCGACCCCTCAAATGGGAGTGTCATCGAGGAATTCGATGTATCATTCATTTCTTCGCAGAATATAGGGGACAACAATGAAGTCTTGAATGGAATTGCTCACAACGGTTCATCGGAATACTGGATTACTGGGAAAAATTGGACCTCAATGTACCTGGTAGAGCTCACCACATCACACCAGTCATCCGATGTGGAATGCCTCCCCGACTGCTCTCCAGATGAGCCATTCGAAACAGAGTGGCTCAGTCCAGCAATCGTGCTGGCCTTGGTGCTTACAGGTATTGCGATATTCTTGAAGAATGGCGCCACCGGGAATAAAGGCAGTGGGGAATCCAGCAATCGGCATGATGAACAGCCTACTGCCACGCCGCATATGCAACGAAGCGGGGGTGAAGATAGGTGAGTGAAGAGTTCGAGGAAGATATCGATCGAAGGACCGGCCTGGAATTGTGGCTTTCCGACCTCTCAACAGATTCAGCCACTCGAAACATGGGCGCCTTTCTGATAGCCATGGGCAGCATTCTCGGAGTCATAGTTGGATTGATGCTAATTTCCGGAAACGTTAGCGATATTCTTTCGGGCGAGCTAGATGACTCGGGGGCTCAAGCAGATGTATATGGAATAGTCACAACTGCGTTAGTCGATAACACAACTGGCGGCGATCATGTCGAAGGCGTCACAGTGAAGATTTACGATGACCTAGGAATAGAGATCGGAAGTGATGTTACCGACTCCGGGGGCAGGTTCACAATTTCGGATTTACCACGTAGATCCTCCACTCTGGAGGCGGCTCACCCAGGAAACATAACAGTTCGCATATTGCTGATTCCGGGAGACCACGCCCAAATCTCAATCACCCTGTCGCAGGGAGAAGGCACCCATTCCTCCGACATCAGGGGGGACAGCCATCTCGGCGAGTCTGTATTCATCGGAACTGCCGTGGCACTGTTGACCCTGTTTTCCGGAATTGCCGGTTTGGCAGGCGCGGCAGAGGCCAGAAAAGGGTTGAGCTACCGGAGAGCGTGGTGGCTATCCTTCGTCGGGCTATGGAGCAGGGGGATGATGTTCGTCGGCCCCCTCCTCATACTTTCGGGAATGGGTCTCGCAAGCCTCTCCAAGACTCAATTCTACGATGTCTATTCGAAGGAAGAGTGAGGAAATGTACCTAGTCACAATAGAGGGCGGAGATGGGAGCGGCAAGGGCCTAGCGACCAGGGTGGTCGCGGAGGTGATGAGTAGGGAGTTCCCCTTCGTGACAGTCGATGTAACCGGGGAGCCAAGGAGGGAACACCCCCTTGGTAGGCTCGCAATCGAAGCAGTAAGGAAGAAGCAAATGTCCCCCGAGGAAGAGGCAGGGTTGTTTGCTGCCGACCGGGTCGATCATTCTCACGGATGGATTCTCCCCAGACTTGAACAGGGTAAGGCCGTGGTCAGTGAGAGAAACATCCACTCATCCCTCGTTTACCAGGGAATTGTCGGTGGAGCGGGAATCGAAAGAGTTGCCCACATGAACTCAGCCGCATTGGTTCCAGACCTGTGCATATGGGTAGATTGCGACCCCGAGGTAGCATTGAATCGAATCAAGAGTGGGACCCT